>CBDUEZ010000066.1:0-15723 GCA_965366355.1 uncultured bacterium | reverse complement strand
TCCGTGGGTACGTCGAGCCGCTTCAGTGCCATGTGGAGTTCCTTCGACTGGGGACTCGGCACCCGCGGGTCACCCTCCACGACATGAATCATGGTGGGCGTCCTGGCATTTTTGATGTACTTCAACGGCGACTGGTCCCAGAACATGTCGAAGTTGTCGTAGAGCAGGTCGTCGCCGACGTAGAACTGGCGATTTCGCTGCACGTCGCTCTGGGCGTACATGCTGATCCAGTTCATGGTACCGGCCCCCGAACTGATCGCCTTGAATCGGTCGGTCTGGGTCAGGATCCAGTTCGACCAGTGCCCTCCGGCGCTCCAGCCCAGCACCCCCATCTGATCGGGATCGACGATACCCTCGGCGATGAGATGGTCGACGCCCGTGATGATGTCGTCGTAGCCGAGGGTGAAGTAGTCGCCGACGATGTCGGTGCGGTGCGCGTTGCCGTAGTTGGTCGAACCGCGGTAGTTCGGCTTCAACACGGCGTATCCGGCGCCGGCGTATACCTGGGCTCCGTACCCTCCGTTGAACCGAAGAACGTCGGCCGACGCCGGTCCCCCGTGAATGGCGACGATCAACGGATACCGCGTGCCCTCCTCGTAGCCGACCGGATAGACGAGCACCCCTCCGACCCGCCGTCCGTCGGTGGAGGTCCACTCGACCTCGACCTCACGCCCCAGCTCGAGATCGCCAACCTGCGGATTGGCGTCCACGAGACGCACCCAGGCGTTGCGGTCGGTGACTCGATCGAGCCGATCGACCGCGAACACCGTCGGCGGGGTCGCCGGGTCCTGGTAGTCGATCAGGAAGACGCCCGAGTCGTCGTCTCGCGACACCCGAAGAGCCGCTCGCTCATCGGTAATCTGCCGCACCTCACCCGAACGAGTGTCGAGGGCGTGGAGCTGGGTGGTGACCTTGACCCCGGTCGTGAAGTAGATCGTGGCGCCGTCCTCCGACCAGAAGTCGGCCCCGACCGAGCCGTCGAAGTCGGCGCCGAGCTTGCGGAACGACCCGCCGCGGTCGGCGACCTCGCGAACGTAGACCCGGCGCTCCGTCATCGAATATTCGTCGAGATTGTCGGGCGCTCCGAAGGCCAGAAAGCGGCTGTCGGGCGAAAACATCAGTCCCGATTCGGGCACCTCGAAGGTCTCGGACAGGCGCTCCACCCGACCGGTGGCGACCTCCATCAGGAAGGCGTCGCGATACAACCCGGCCGAGGTGATGTTGCGCTCGTAGCGCTCGTCCGATCCGCCGAGAAAGGCGACCCACGCGCCGTCGGGAGAGATCTCGAACTGGTCGACACTGACGCCGAGATCGCGGGTGAGTTGGGTCACCCTGCGCGTTCCGAGGTCGACCCGATGGAGGTTCGACAGCGGGGTCACCGGGTTCTGGATGTCGACGGTAAAGCCCTTCTCGCGGCGCTCCTTCTCTTCGGCGAGGTCGCGATCCGGCCGCGTGAAGTAGATGGAAGACCCATCCGGAGAGAACTCCCATGATGCGATGCCGGCCGGCTCGTCGGTCAGCGACACCGCCTCCAGGTCGTCCATGGTCGCACCCGACATCAACGCTCGCTGAAGACCGTCCACCGACAGGGCCTGAAGTTGCTCCAGGTCGTCTTCACCCGAGCGATACACGAGTCGCGCCCCGTCGGGACTGAACTCGAATCCCGACACCCCCTCGGGGGCGGCCGTGACCTGGCGTGCCTCACCCCCGTCCACGCGCATCATGAAGAGCTGATTCCCCCGGCTGTCTTCATCGCGATCCGACGTGAAGACGAACCATCCGCCACCGGGCGCCCAGGCGGGGCCGCCCTCGTTGTGGTCCTCCGTGAAGGTCAATCGGCGCGTCGACGGCACACCCTCGCGCAGGGAGACCAGATAGAGGTCGGACTGGGAATCGTCGGCGATCCAGTCGGGATCCGTCACCGAATACAGCATCCACTCGCCGTCCGGACTCGGCGTCCACGATCCCGCTCGATTGAATTCCTGCATGTCGAGAAAGGTCATGGGCCGCCCCTGCGCGGCCAGCGACGCCGGAACAATGTGGCCCGCGAGAAGAAGTGCACCCATGAGGGCGAACGCGGGGTCCACGAGAACGGAGCGAAGCGAGGGACTCGTGCGAGTAGGCATGGCGCATCGACGGTTGTTGGAATCGGCGCGGGGGGAGCGCCGCGGCCGGAGGACGGCCAATATGGGCTCGGGGCAAGGGAGTCGGCCAGTCGAAGAGATCACGGCGCAGGCCGAGCCTGTGCCGCCGCCTTGAATTCCACCCCCGTCCCGCGCGTAGATTGATCCATGAGCGAATCCAACCTTCCGGCCCGCCGATACGACGACAAGGAAATCGCCCGCCTCCTGAAGCGAGCGACCGAGTTGCAGGCGCGAGAGCCCCAGCCCCCCGAACACGACGGGATGACGCTGGCGGAGTTGGAGGCCGTGGCCCGCGAGGCCGGCATCGATCCGGCGCTCCTTCAGCAGGCCGCGTCGGAGTTGGATCACGAGCCCGAGTCGGGCGGTTGGGGGCCCCTCCTGGTCGGGGGGCGAACCAGCCTCGTGATCGAGAGGTCGTTCGAAGGCGACCTCGATCAGGCCGGCCTGGAAGGGCTCGTGCCCCACGTGAACCTCGCGGCCGATTGCACGGGCAACATTTCTTCGGTCGGCCGCACCCTCAACTTCAGTGGGGGCGGCCAGCAGTCCACTCGCTCCATTCAGGTGCTCATCTCGAGCCGCGACGGTCGAACGACGATCCGGATCGAGGAGCGCTACGGACAGCTCGTTGGAGCCCTGTTCGGCGGCATCGTCGGGGGTGGCGGTGTGGGGTTCGGGGTTGGGATCGGGGCCGGAGTGGGAGCTGCGGCGAGTTCGGCCCTCCTGACGGTGGCGCTTCCTTTCGGCGCCATCGGCCTGACGTACGGCATCGCCCGGTTCGCGTTCAAGAAGGTCGTCACCCGGCGGCGACTCGCCCTGCGAAAGCTGGTCGATCAGGTGGCGGCAACCGTCGCCGAACAGAACACCCGCCGGCTCGCCGCCGGAGAACACCGCGACGACTAGGTGACGCTGCCGGCTACCGCCGCATTCGCGACAGGAAGCCGTGTTGCACACCCCTCGGCTCCTCCATCACGACGAAGGCGTCGGGGGCTTCGACCTCGAGCAATTCGACGCACCGCCGCACGTCTTTGCGATTCAAGACGAGATTGAGAATGTAGACGGGCCCGTCTTTGCCCTTGCCCATCGTCTCGGTCACCCCGAAGCCCCCCGCCCGCAGGAACCCCGCGATCTCTTCACCGCCCTCGCGAACGACCACTCGCAGCATCGCGAGGCCGATCGCCATGTGCTCCTCGATGCGGATCCCCAGCCAACTCCCAGCCGCGAACCCGCCGGCGTAGCCGATGATGTGGAGGGGGCTGGTCAGGTTCGACACCGTGGCGCCGGTGGCGACCGCCCAGATGCACATTTCGACAAATCCGAGGATCGGAACCAGACTTCGACGCCGATGGATCAGTAGGATTCGCACCGTCGCGAGCGAGACGTCGGAGAGCCGCAACACGAAGATCAGAGCGGGCCCCCACGGACCCGCGATCAATTCTTCCACGTCGAAATTGGTTGGAGGGGCGGGCAGGACCCCGCAGAATAGGGGACCGCGATCTGCGCGACCAACGTTTTCACGTCTGGAGGTCCCTCATGGGTGTGACTGATCGCATCCTCCTCCTCGACGACACGCCCGACCGGACTCTGGCCCAGGCGGTCATGAACGGCCACGAGCCGTCGTTTCGGGCGTTGTATCGCCGGCACACACCCGCCGTATTCAGGGTGGTCGTGCGCATGCTCGGCGACAGCGCGCCGGACGCCGAAGACATGGTGCAAGACGCCTGGGTGAAGGCCGTACGCGCCCTGCCCGGCTTCCGCTGGGAATCGTCGTTGCGCACCTGGTTGTCGGGGATCGCGATCAACCGCACCCGAGAGTACCTCCGCAAGGTGGGCCGCCGACTGGACGATCAACCGCTGCCCCTTCTCGGAGCACCGACTCGCCCCGACCCCACCGATGAGCGGATGGATCTGGAAGCGGCGTTGACGACCCTTCCCGACGGGTATCGAACCGTGCTGCTCCTCCACGACTGGGAGGGCTTCACCCACCCCGAGATCGCCGACCATCTCGACATCGCCGTAGGCACATCCAGGAGTCAGCTGTTTCACGCCCGCAGGGCTTTGCGCCACGCCCTGGGCGAATCCGACGGAGCACCGAGCACATGAACGAACTACCCCCAGGACTCGAAGAACGCACCGTGCGCCGGCTGCGAGCCGAGGGACTCCTCCAGCCCCCCGCGAGCCGGCAGATTCGGCCGAGGGCGGGATGGGGCTGGGCGACCGCGGCGGCGGCCGCAGGCATCGCCCTCTTCGCGTCGGGCTTCCTGCTCGGCGAACAGCGCGGCGGGCAACGCACGCTCGACGTGGTCGAGGCTCTGGCCGAGGCCGACGCCTCTCGAACCGCGGCCGTCATCCAGCGCACGGGGAGCGATTACGTCGCCGCCCTTGCGAGCCTCGGCTCGACCGACGGAGCGGACTCGCAGACCGGGCGCGAGATCGCGCGAGCCGTGCTCTGGTCGGCGGCCGCGGAGCTCGCCCGTCTCGACCCCGACGACGCCGCCCTCTGGCGAACTCTGGAGTCCCTGCGCCCCTACGCCTCGATCCGCCCCGACTCGTCGGGCGCGACCCCACCGCATCGCACTGTCGTTTGGTTCTGACTCAAACTCAGCAACGGACCACCATGACTTCCATACTGCGTCTCGGAGCCGCTCTGCTCCTCGCTCTCGTCCTACCGAGTGGAGCCCAGGCTCAATCCGCCTCGGTCCCCACCTGTGAGATGATCCCCTCCCTCGGCATCGATGGAATTTCCTGCCAGAACTGCTCCCTCTCCTTCGCAGCCGGTCGCCGATTCGCCTCCTTCAGCACGGAGCCCCGGATCATCGGTGTGGCGCCGGACGGCCCCTCCGCGGGCCTCCTCCGTGCCGGAGACATCCTGGTGGCCGTCGACGGCCAGTTGATCACCACGCGCGGTGGCGGAGAGGCGTTCGCCGGATACGACGCGGGTGACCTCGTGCGGCTCACCGTTCGACGCGATGGCCGCGAGCGGGACGTCGCGCTCGAAGCCGGAGAAGCCTGTCGCCCCGAACCGCCGGCACCCCCCGCCCCGCCCCGCGCCGTGTCACCACGCGGAGAAGCCCGGCCGCCACGGGCACCCGAACCCGTTGCGGCGCCCTCTCCCACGCGTGCACCGAGTCCGACGGGCGCCCCGGCCCCCGTCAGCGCCCCGAGGCCGGCCCGCGCCCCGACCCCGCTCGCCCGCCCCGAACCCCTCAGCGTGCTCGCCGGGAGCCTGATGTCGCTGTCGGAGGGGCTCCCGCCACTCGGCGTCGCCCTCGCCTGTACGGACTGCTCCATGGAGGTTCGCGGCGACGCGCTCGCCTGGCGTTTTGCCGAGCCCCCGAACATCCGGTCGGTCGAAGCCGGAAGTGCGGCCGACGCGGCGGGCGTGCGATCGGGGGATCGTCTACTTCGCGTCGACGGGCTCGCCGTGACCAGCGAGCGCGGTGGTGAGCGGCTCGCTCGGCTCGAGCCCGGTCGCACCGTGGAACTCACGCTCGAGCGAAACGGGATGCCCATCGACGTGACGCTCGCGGTCCCGCGCTCCACCGGGGTCGTTTCGGGGCCGCCACGCGCTCCGACGACAGCGACCGTGCCCCGCGCACCCGCTCCGCCAGCGGGGCCCCTCCGCCAGGTTTCGCGCCTGGGAGACGTCGACATCGAGGTGCGAGGCGACGCGGCCGTCTACATCGAAGAAGGCGATGTCATCATCATTCGGTCGCAGGGGCTCGAGGTCAGGTTGCGGCGCCGCGAGGGCGGCTGACGCTTGCACGCCTCACCCGGGGAGGCGCATCCTGGAAGGCCTGCGGCTGTGCTTCCCCTTGCGGATCCGTTATGACCTCGACTGCTGTCGCCCTACTTCTGACCGCGGCGCTTCAACAGGCGCCTCCCCCTTCGTTGGTCATCACCCCTTCCGAGGTGACCGTTGCGGTTGGAGAATCCGCCACGGTCGCGGTACGGACCGAGGCCGGCGGGGTGGCCCTCGATGCCCCGTCTCTCAGCTGGACCGTGCTCGATGACGCCGTCGCCTCGGTCTCTCCGGCGGGCGTGATCGCAGGGGTGGGGCCGGGCACGACCCGGATCACCGTGCGGCGGGGGTCGGAGATCGGTTTCGTATCGGTCACCGTGCCCGACCTACCGGCGACATCGATCGCACTGACGACCGTTCTCGCCGATGGGGTGCCCGTCGGCGGCAGCTCGCCCATGTCGGCCGTCGGGGTGGATCGCACGGGGACCACGACGCCGATCGGCGACGTGCAGTGGAGTTCGTCCGACCCCGGTGCGGCGCGCGTCGACGAAACCGGGCGCGTCTACGGGCTCCAGGCGGGCTCGGCAAGAATCCGGGGCGTGGCCGGCGGTCTTTCGGCCGAATACCCCATCGAGGTTCGACCGTCTGACGTGATGCCGGCGCTGGTGCCGGCCCGGTCGCGGGTTCGCACGGGCGACGTCGTGCGATTCTCAGCGGGTGAGGCCTGGGCCCCGGCATGGTCCGTCGAGGGAATCGGTGCCGAGATCCGTGCCGAGGGCCGCGAGGGGGTCTTCGTCGCAGAGGAGCCCGGGCGCTACATCGTCACGGCCCGGGTCGGTGAGGCGCTGGTTCGCACCGCCCTCGTCGACGTGGAGCCGCGGGAATACGACGCGCAGCTCGTGCTCGTGGGACGTGGGCCGATCGCCGAGCACCACTCCGGCGACATGTGGGTGTTCGAGGGCATCGATGGGCGCGACTACATGTATGTCGGCACCTATCTGCACGACTGGATGAAGGTGTGGGATGCCACCGATCCGGCGAATCCGGTGCTGACCGACTCGCTCCAGTTCGACGCCCGTCGAATCAACGACATCAAGATCCACCCCAACAACCGCATCGGCATCGCCACGCGGGAGGGCGCCTCGAGCCGTCGCAACGGCATCGTGATGCTCGACCTTTCCGACCCGGCCCACCCCACCATTCTCTCGGAATACACCGAGACCGTGACGGGGGGCGTGCACAACGTCTGGATCGACGGCGACCGCGACCTGGTCTATGCGGCGCACAACGGCACGTCGAGCATGCACATTCTCGACATCTCCGACCCTTCCCGGGTCGTCGAGGTCGGATCCTGGGGACTCCCGAAGCGCACCAAGACGCTCCACGACGTGATCGTGCAGGACGGCTACGCCTACCTGTCGTATTGGGACGACGGGATCCTCATGCTCGACGTCGGTGCCGGCACGCACGGAGGCACACCCACCGCACCGGTGGAGGTCTCCCGCTACGCCTACCCCGTCGGCAATACCCACGTGGCGTGGCGCGCGGGTCGCTACCTCTTCGTGGGCGACGAGATCTTCCCGCCCGGTTGGAACGCCGACGAGGCGATCCACGCCCGCGGCTTCATTCATGTCATCGACTACATCGACCCCGACAACCCGGTGGAGGTGGCCCAATACGAGGTCCCCGAGGCGGGAGTGCACAACATCTGGGCGGAGGGAGACCGCCTCTACCTCGGCTATTATCAGGCCGGACTGCGAGTGCTCGACATCTCGGGAGAGCTACGGGGCGATCTCTACGCGCAGGGGCGCGAAGTGGCGAGCATCATGACGACCGACGCCGACAGCATGGTGCCCAACTGGCCCATGACGTGGGGAGCGCAGCTCTTCAAGGGCCGGATCTACACCTCCGATCTCAATTCGGGGCTCTGGATCACCCAATTGATGGAGCGACGGATCGTGTTCTAGCGGAAACTGGGCGACCGACTCTCCCGTAGGTGGGCGCAACTCCCCAAGACCGAGCGAACGGCATGGAAATCCTGGTCCCCATCATCGCGATCATCTCGGCGGTGTTCATTCCCGTGACGGGGATCATGCTGATCCTGGTCTCGAAGTACGCGTTGAGGCCGCTCGTCGAGACCCTGTCGGCGGCCCTGCGCGAGTCGAAGCAGACCGCGGGGCTCAGCCCCAACCAGGTGAACGCACTGATGGAGCAGATCGAAGATCTGTCGGCCGAGGTCCGTCGCCTCCGGTCCCTTCAGGACTTCGATCGGCAACTGGCGGCGACCACCTCCGATTCCCCGTCGAGCGACGGCGCCGTGACCTAGCGAAGGCTCCGAGCCCTGGGCGACGGCGCGCGGATCGGTTCAGCGCTCCCCCCCGGCGCCTCCCGCACCCGCCTCGGGCGGCTCGACCGTCCACCACCACTGATTCGGCAGGGGTCGCTGCCGGGGCCAGACCTCATCGAGGGTGTCGGCCTCGTACAGGCGCCCGTTCTTCATGACCCAGCGAATCGAGGTGCTGTTCTCGATGTCGTCGAGCGGGTTCTCGTCGAGAATCTGCAGATCGGCCAGCTTGCCGACCTCGAGCGACCCGAGATCACCCGACAATCCGATCGCGTCGGCCGAGTGGAGCGTCGCGGCCCGCAGCGCGTCGTGCGGGTCCATTCCCCCACTCGCCATCATCCATAGTTCCCAGTGGGTGCCGAGCCCCTGCACCTCGCCGTGTGATCCCAGGCCCACCCTTCCCCCCGCCTCGACGAGCTTGGTGAGTTGGGCGGCGTGAAGCGGGTGCACGTACTGGTCGTCGCGGTACCACTGCATGTCCTGCCACTTGTCGAGCTCGTCGTGCGGCGTGAATCGCTTGAGCCGGGCCACCGTGTCGACGTCGGTGTGCGTGAGGTAGTAGTTCATGCCCGACGGCCCCCCGTACGCGACGATCAGGGTGGGGGTGTAGGTCAGGCCGCTGAACCGGGCGAGTTCGATGACGTCTTCGAAGAACGGACTGATCGGGAGGGAGTGCTCCAGTCCCGCATAGCCGTCCTGCATGAGGGTGAGAGTCATCGTGAAGTTCGACCCGCCCTCGGTCGTCGGGGTGAGGCCGAGTTCATGGGCCGCCATCACGACCCACTGCCGTACCTTCCGGTCGCCCGCCAGATACTGCTTGATGGTCTTGGTGTTGAAATGGTCGGAGTAGCGACGCACGACATCGCGGGCCTCGTCGAGGCTCGAGATGGCCTCGCCCGAGAAGATCCCCGGTCCCGTCGAGTAGAGACGCGGACCGATGAGCTCTCCCAGCTCCATGCGGTCGCTGTACGTCACCACGTCGCTCGACGAGGTCTGCGGATCGCGCTGGGTCGTCACCCCGTAGGCCAGCTGGGCCATGAACTGCGACACCTGATCGCGATGTACACCCCACGCGACCCAGGTGTGGGCATGGATGTCGACCAGACCCGGGATGATCGTCTTGCCCGACACATCGATCACCTCGGCGTCGTCGGGCCACGACAGCGAGCCGCTCGGTCCGACCGCCGTGATCCGGTTGTCGGTCACGACCAGATCGCCGGTGGCGATCACCTCGTCGCCCCGCATGGTGACGATCCGAGCCCCTCGCAACACGACCGTGCCCCGCGGCCGATCCTTCTCGGCCACGATCTCGATGTCGAACCGGTCGGGTTCGTAGGCGGGCCGATCGTCGGACTCCGCTCCGGCCGCGTCGTCGGAAACGTCGCCGGCAGCCGCCGAGTCGGCGGCTTCACCCGCCCCGGCACCCGCCGCGTCACGGGCCGCCCGCTCGGCCCTGGCCGTGGCCACCGAATCCGCGACGGCCGCCTCGAGCACGGCCACGTCGGCCTGGAAGAAGCTGCGCCCGATCGACCAATGGGCCACCGCACCGTCGGGCCGCCACCCCACGAAGTCGCCACCCACGACCGTCAGCTGCCGGGTCGGCACGACCGACGATCCACCCACCGTCACCGTCGGCACCGTGCCCCCCACGGGAGGCACCGTGATCAGAAAGACGTGTCGGTTCGAGCGAACCAGGGCCCGGGTGCCGTCGGGTGAGAGCACGACCTCGTCGGGACTTCCGGCGCCGCCGCCCGGGGAGCGGGGTCCCGTGACCTTCACGACGGTGCGCGGGTCGGTCCCGTCGAACCGCATGGAGACGAGGCCGTCGGAGCCCGTCCACACGACGATGCGGTCCGGATCGGGGCCGAAGTGGGGGGCGTTGCGGCCCTCCTGTGTGGCACCCGAGCCGACCCAGGCGATCCGACTCGGCTCGCCTCCGTCGGCGGGCAGCCAGACGTACTCCAGCTCGGCGGCTCCCGAGTGTCGGCCGAAGTCTTCGAGCGTGCGCATGCGGTGCAGTCGCGAGCCGCGAATGGCGACCAGGCGGCTTCCGTCGGGTGACCAGGCGAGCTTGTCGTAGAAGGCGGAGGCCGGCGTCAGCCGCTCGGCTGCGCCACCGGTGGTGGGCATGCGCCAGATGTCGCCTCCGACGGTGTCGTTCCACGTGACCCAGGCGATCCAGCGACCGTCGGGCGACCAGACCGGGGCGTGCTCGACATCGGTGCCGTCGGTGAGCCGCTGAGCCCCCGTGATCACGACCGGGGCCGAGTCGTCGGCTCCCGCCGCCGGAAGATCGGCGACCCACAGCTTGGCGAGCGCGCTGAACACCACCCGTGATCCGTCGGGAGACGGGCGGGCCCCGCGGATCTGCGAGACGACGAGCGTGGAATCGTCGATCGGGTAGTCGAAGCGAGCCAGGGGTCCCAGATCCATGTCGACGTCGGCCGAAAACGGAATCTCGGTGGCCTCTCCCGACGGCACGGCGACTCGCCAGATCTTGCCCCCCCAACTCGTGATCAACGCCTCCGAATCGGGAGTGAACGCCGAGCCCGGCATGACGTCGCGATCGCGGGTCCCCCCGCCCTGGCTCTCGTCGCGCTGCACGTCCATGCGCAGCCACGACTCGGCGCCCGTCTCGAGGTCCAGCAGCTTGAGGGCCTGTCGAGCGTCGAAGCGCGTGGAGTACACCAGCCAGCGGCCGTCGGGACTGGCCACCGGGCGAAACGCCCCCTCCATCTCGTGCGTGCGGATCCGCACCGAGCCGGTCTCCCGCTCCAGCAGTCCGATCTGGAACGCGCCGACCTCACGCGCCGAACTGCGCGGACCGCCCAACTCCGAATGCGGGTGCGGATCGGCGGCCTCGACGGCCCCGGCCGCGCCTCCGACACCCGGAAGATCGAAGCCTCCGCCGAGGCTCCCGCGCACGTTCACCCAGATCGAGCCCGGGTCGTCCCCGAACGCCGCTCCGGAATGGCTCGCGGGAGCCGGGTCGCCCTCTTCCCGGTGGCCCGTGATCTGTACGCCCGAGCCACCCCCCGTGTGGTAGAGCCACAGCTGACTTCCCTTCCCGACGACGACATACGGTTCGTCGGGGGCCCAGACGGGCGACAGGTAGCTCTCGCGTTCGCCGTCGGTCAGCGCAATCGGATCGGAGCCGTCGGCATCGACGATCCAGACGTTCTCGGAGCCGTCTCGATCGCTTACGAAGACGATCTGTTCTCCGTCGGGCGAGAAGCGGGGCTGCATGTCGTAGGCGGCGCCCTCCGTGATCCTCGTCGCGGTGCCCCCACTCGTGGGCAGGGTGTAGAGGTCGCCCAGGAGTTCGAAGACCAGATGAGATCCATCGGGATGCACGTCGAGGCTGATCCACGTGCCTTCGTCGGTGGTGAACGACAGCGTACGGGTGGGGATCAGGGGCAGGGTGTTCCCGCGCCGCGCGGCCGAGGCCGCGCTGTCGTTCTGCGCGGGGGTCTGGGCGCTGGACGTCATCGGACTCAGTCCGACAACGAGCAGGGCCGCCACGGCCCTCGAGATATCGCGGCGAACACGGCGGTGGTGCATGTGTAGTCTCCAAAGCGGTCGACGGGGGAGGCGGGAACATCCGTGCCGTCCGGCGCCGACGCAATCCATCGGCCGGTGCCCGTGCGCGACCCGCCGAACTATTTTTGGATCTTATGCATCGGTCTACCTCGAATCGTTTGGGTGCCCTCGGCCTGAGCCTGCTTTTGCAGGTGTTCGTGCTGTCGGGGTTACTCCATCCCTGCTGCCTCGGCGACGCCGGGGTGTCGGGTGGGGCACACCACGGTTCGGCGCATGCGCAGGATGGTGGGGGGCACGCCGAAGTGTCGGCGCCCAACCTGCACGGGCCTCATGGCACACCCGATGCACACGGTGGCGCACACGTCGATGCACGCGACGACGCCTCGTCCGACGCCCCATCCAACCACGATTGCGACGGCGACTGCGCCTTCTGCTGTTCCACGGCGGGATCGGCTGTTCTGCCGTCGGGTTCGATCACGATCACGGCCCGAGCCACGGCCGCCCCAGAAACGATCGACTCCGAGCCGGTAAGCACTCCGCGCTCCCAGCCCCGCTTCATTCTTCCCTTCGCGAACGGCCCTCCGACGGCGGCGATCCGCTCCGTCTGACCGTTCGACACCGCCTCACGCGCCCCATCCGGAGGCCGTGACTCGCGTGCCCCATTTGGGGGGCGCGATTCGCGTGCCCGACCGGGGTCGGCGACGGGTGGTGATCGAGTCGAGATCCGCGAGGTGCACCCCTGAAGGGGCGCCTTCGCCTGAACCCGATATCCACGAAGGAACAATCCATGCTGATGAAATCCCGTTCGCACCATACGTTCCGCCTGCTGGGCCTTCTCGCACTCCCGCTCGCGTTCACGGCGTGTGACGACGACCCCGCCGGTCCTGCCGCCCCGATCGACGTAACGGTCGACTTCGCGGCCGCTATCGGCGGGACGGCGTTCGCTTGCGGCCAGACGTACGCCAACGTCGGCACCGCGAACACGACGATCACCCCGGTCGACTATCGCTTCTATGTGCACGACGTGACCCTCATCGCGGCCGACGGCTCCGAAGAGACGCTCACCCTGGACCAGGACGGCGTCTGGCAGCGCGACAACGTCGCTCTCCTCGACTTCGAAAACGCCTCCGGTCCGTGTGTGAACGGCACGCCGGCCACCAACATGTCGGTGCGGGGCACGGTCCCCGACGGCTCCTACACGGGGCTGCGTTTCACCCTGGGCGTGCCGGAAGACATGAATCATGCCGACCAGACGTCGGCGCCCGCGCCCCTCGACCTCACGGCGCTGTTCTGGTCCTGGAATGGCGGGTACAAGTTCCTCCGCATCGACCACACCTCGGCCGCCCAGCCCGACGGATGGTTCGTGCACCTCGGCAGCACCGGCTGTCAGCCGACCGGAGACCCCACCGTCCCGGCCACCTCCTGCAGCAATCCCCATCGCCCCACCTTCGAGTTCGCCTCGTTCGACTGGGAGACGCAGGAGATTCGCGCCGACTACGGCACGTTGCTTCAGAACAGCGACGTCACGGCCAACACGGGCGGGAAAGGCTGTCAGTCGTTCCCGAGTGATCCCGAATGCGCGGCCGTGATGAACAGCTTCGGCCTGGCGTACGAAGGGAGCACGTCGGCCGGCCAGACGTTCTTTTCGGTACGGTAGGCGACCGTGGCCGGCGCGATGCGCCGCCCCGCCCGGCGGGTCGTGGGAATCGCCGCAGGTGCGGTGATCCTCACGACCGCCGTCGCGGCGTGCGGTGGTGACGAAGCTCTGGGGCCCGACTTCGCAGTGCCCCCGACGTCGTCTTTCGACTGGATGTTGCCCGACGGATTCCCGGCGCCCCGGCTTCCCGCGGGGGAATCGATGTCGGGCGAAGCCGTCGAACTCGGGCGGCACCTCTTCTACGACGTGCGGCTCTCCGGCAACGAGACGCAGAGTTGCGCCTCGTGCCACCGGCAGGAGTTGGCCTTCACCGATGGTCTGCCCGTGGCCGTCGGGTCTACGGGTGAGCACCACCCCAGGAACAGCATGAGCCTGACGAATGTCGGTTATCAGCCGGCACTGAATTGGGCGAATCCCAACGAGCGCGACCTCGCTCACCAGGCCCTGACGCCGCTGTTCGGCGAAGAACCCGTCGAGTTGGGACTGGCCGCTCGCGAAGACGAACTCCTGGCGCGCCTCAACGCCGACACCGTCTACCAGCGCCCGTTCCCCGCCGCCTTTCCCAACAAGAACGATCCGGTCTCCATCGAGACGATCACGCGCGCCATCGCGAGCTTTCAGCGCACACTCATTTCGGGAAATTCCGCAGTGGACCGGTACCGCCGCGGGGAGCGCGAAGCTCTCTCGACGTCGGCACGACTGGGGCAGGCGCTCTTCTTCTCGGAACGCCTGGAGTGTTTCCACTGCCACGGCGGGCTCGGCTTCACCGGGACGTTCGACTTCGACGGGAAAAGCGCGCCCGAGGTGGAGTTTCACAACAACGGCCTCTACAACCTCGACGGCGCCGGAGCCTACCCCCCCCACAACACGGGCCTGCACCAGTTCTCTCAGCGGCCCGAAGATATGGGACGGTTCAAAGCCCCCACGTTGCGTAACATCGCGCTCACCGCGCCCTATATGCACGACGGGAGTATCGCGACGCTCGACGAGGTGATCGACCACTACGCGGCCGGCGGGCGAACCATCACTACGGGACCCTTTGCGGGCGTCGGGAGTGCAAATCCGAACAAGAGCGGATTCGTGAACGGATTCTCCTTGAGCGCCGACGAGCGCCGTGGATTGATCGACTTTCTCCACAGTCTGACCGACTCGACCTTCGTGACCGACCCCCGCTTCTCGAATCCCTGGTTGTCAGACGGAGGCGCACCATGAGTCGCCGCATCGGGTGGCTCGCGGCGGGCCTGATCGGGTCGACGTCGATCGCTCATCCGGCCTCGGGACAGACACCGCCCGACTCGGTGCGGGGAGACACGATCACGAGGCCCGTCCTCCTGGCACCCCTCGAGATCGCCGTCGAGCGCGAACGCTCCGCACCTCCGCCCATCGGCGCCTTGACCATCGACCCCGCGGCACTCCGACGTGCCCAGGCGCCCGACGCCTACCAACTCCTCCGTCAGGTCGCCGGACTCGAGGTGCACGCCCAGGGCCAGGGTCCCGGGTACGCCTCCAATGTGAGCATGCGCGGTTTCACCTCGGATCATTCATCCGACGTTCTCCTCGTGGTCGACGGCGTTCCGGTGAACCTACCGGCGCACGGTCATGTCGAAGGGTACGCCGACTGGAACGTGTTGATGCCGTCGGCGGTGAGTTCGCTCCGTGTTCTGCACGGCAACGCCAGCCCCCTCTATGGCGATTTCGCCCTGGCGGGGGCCGTCGAGGTCTTCACCCGGGCCGACGCCGAGTCGACGGATTTGTCGGTGGGCGGCACAAGCTTCGGCGACGTGCACGGCGGCCTGACAACCGGACGCCGCACGGAGTCCCATGGCTTCTTTGCGGGACTCGAGGGTCGCAACGATCAGGGATGGCGACCGGGGTCGGAGTATTGGCTCGGCAACGCCCTGCTCCGCGGCTGGACCCGTCTGGGCGAGGCCCGTCTCGAGGGTGGGGTGGGACTATACCAAACGGAGTGGGACTCGCCCGGGTTCGTCTCGATTCCAGATTTCAACGAGATGGCTTTCGACACCCCGAGCGACGCGACCGACGGCGGACGGTCGCGACGAGCGGTCGCGCATGCGCGCTTCTCCCGCCCGCTCTCGCCCTCGACCTTCGTGCAGGCCGTCGGGTGGGCCATGGCCTCGGACTACTCGATGTTCCTCCATGTGCCCGGCCACGACCACGACGGCACGCCGGGCTCGTTGCAGCAGTCGGGTGAGTGGGACGACCGAACGGGCGCCGGGGGACAGATCGAGGTCGGGCGATCGCTCGGTTCGGGTGACCTTGTGGTGGGGCTGAGCGCGCG
>CBDUEZ010000065.1:0-15753 GCA_965366355.1 uncultured bacterium | reverse complement strand
GGAGGGCGACGGCCTGAGCGGACTCACCGTCGATCGGTATGGCGGGGTGCTCGCCGTGCAATTCACCTCGCTGGCCCTCTGGCACAGGCGCGAGGTGCTTCTCCAGGCCTTGCGGGACGCCCTGGCGCCTCATGGTGGGGTAGAGGGAGCCGTTCTCCGCACGGAGAAGGGAATCCTCGAGGAGGAGGGTCTCGAGGTCTCCGACCAACCCCTGTTCGGCACGATTCCCGACGGCCCTCTGGAGATCGTCGAACACGGCCTGCGGTTCGGGGTCGATCTTCGAACCGGACAGAAGACCGGGGCGTACCTTGATCAACGTGACAACCGGCGATTCGTTGCGTCGCTGGGCGCCGGACGACGCGTCGCCGACGTGTGCTGCTACACCGGAGGATTCGCGCTCCGCCTTCTCGCCGCCGGCGCCCAGAGTGTGCACGGTGTCGACGTCTCGGCCGGGGCGCTCGAACGGGCCCGGGACAATGCGATGCGAAACGATCTCGGTTCCGCCCTCGCCGACGGGCGCTGGACCCTGGAGCGGGGGGACGCCTTCAAGTGGCTCGAGGCACGGCGCGACGCCGGCGATCGATTCGGCATGATCGTCGTCGATCCCCCTCGGTTCGCTCGATCGACCCGAGGAGTCCCTCAGGCCCTGCGCGGCTACTCGTCGCTGAACCAACTGGCTGTCGAATGCCTGGAGCCGGGCGGCGTGCTCGTCACCTGCTCCTGCACGGGTCGAGTGAGTCGCGAGCAGTTCGTGGGCGTGCTCGCCGGCGTCGAGGAGCGAACCGGGCGACGGATCCGACTCATCGCCTCGCGAGGGCAACCGCCGGACCATCCCGTCTCGCCCACCTGCCCCGAAACGGCCTACCTGAAATGCCTGGTCGGTCGGGTCGAAGGCTGACACGTCACCGCCCGGGCACCGCGATTCCAATTGAAAGCGCGTCCCGGCCCCCGAACGACACCGCCGCCCGGATTGCGAACCGCGGCGAGAAGGCGAGGTCGACTCCGATTTCGAGCGACGCATCCAGATCGAGATCGTCGTTGCCCTTTCGGTTTCCCGGCCCGTCGTCGGCGATGTAGACATCGAGCACCATTCGGGGCGCGACGTAGGGACGTAGAGCGAAACCCGGCTCGGAGAACGACCACCCGGCCGAAATCCCGAGCGGGAAGCTGAGAAGCAGGTCGTCGTCGATGCCGAGACCGCCACCGCCAAACCAGATCACATCGAACGGCGCCTCGTCGGTGCCGCGATGAAGTGTGCCGGAAACGTCGATACCCCCGACCAGGGCCACGTCATCTCCCGCACCCTCGTACAGCCCCAACCGGAATCCCAGGCCGACGGGGGCGGGGGCCGATCGCCAGGTGCCCAGCACCCCGAGACCGTTGCCTGGATAGGGGTCGACCAGGTGGATCCCCCACCCCGCCGGGGCTCCGGGAGCCATCAACATCGGGGCATCCCACGCCGACTGGGCGCGGGCCACACC
Source organism: uncultured bacterium (assembly GCA_965366355.1). Classification (GTDB taxonomy): domain Bacteria; phylum Gemmatimonadota; class Gemmatimonadetes; order Longimicrobiales; family Gaopeijiaceae; genus Gaopeijia. Next base: position 14,272 of record CBDUEZ010000065.1, on the reverse strand, counting down.
CGGACCGAAGGCAGTAGTGATCAAAACGAGGGTAGCGACGCGCGCGGCTTTCGACATAGCATGCACGACCAGTTGAGGGAAACCAGGACCCACTACACGTACCCCATACCCTGCAGAACACATGCCAGATTCATCCCCCACCCCACGGCCGGAAGGTGATGGGGCGTTTCGCCGAGGATTCACCGACGTGATCTGGGAACGGGAGGTCGGCTATTGCCGGGTTCTCCGCGCTGGCGATCGCGTCTTCGTCACGGGTACGGCGCCCGTCGACGGCTCCGGCGGGGTCGTCGCCCCCGGGAACGCCTACGAGCAGGCGAAAGCCTGTTTCGAGGCGATCGATCGCGCCCTCGCCCAGGTCGACGTCGGCCTCGACCGAGTCACGCGGACCCGAATGTTCGTCACCGACATCGAGCGTTGGGCGGAATTCGGCACGGCGCACCGGGAGGCCTTTGGTGCGCATCCGCCCACGACGACCATGGTCGAGGTCAGGCGCCTGATCCATCCGGATATGTTGATCGAAGTCGAGGCCGATGCCGTGGCGTGAACCCGCGCTGTGGCGTGACCAGGCGGTGCGGCGCTACTCCCACTCGATCGTAGCGGGGGGTTTGGAGCTGACGTCGTAGGCCACGCGGTTCACCCCATCGACCTCGTTGATGATGCGGGTCGAAATCCGCCCCAGAACGTCGTGGGGGAACGGGAACCAGTCGGCGGTCATCCCGTCGCGGGAGGTGACCGCGCGCAGGGCCACGACGTTGTCGTAGGTGCGGGCGTCGCCCATGACCCCGACCGACCGAACCGGGAGCAGGACCGCGAACGCCTGCCAGATTTCGTCGTAGAGCCCCGCCTCCCGAATTTCGTCGAGATAGATCGCGTCGGCCTCGCGCAGCGTGTCGAGCCGGGAGCGGGTCACCTCGCCCAGAACTCGAATGCCCAACCCAGGCCCCGGGAACGGATGGCGGCCGATGAACTCCTCCGGGAGTCCCAACTCCCGTCCCACGTTTCTCACTTCGTCCTTGAACAGCTCGCGGAGCGGTTCGATCACTTCGAACGACACGCCTTCGGGAAAGGCCACGAGGTTGTGGTGGGTCTTGATCGTCGCCGACGGGCCACCCGTGGCCGAGACCGACTCGATCACATCGGGATAGAGCGTGCCCTGAACGAAGAACCGCGCCCCTGCCCCCTCGGACTTCGCGACACGCCCGAAGACCCGCCAGAAGGTCGAGCCGATCGCCTTGCGCTTCTCTTCCGGGTCTTCGATCCCCTCGAGCGCCTGCAGGAACTCGTCGACCGCGTCGACGACCACGAGCCGAATGCCCATGTGTTTGCGGAAGGTTCGTTCGACCCCCTCCCGCTCACCTTTTCGAAGCAGGCCATTGTCGACGAAGATGCAGAGCAGCTGGTCGCCCACGGCTCGGTGCACCAGTGTGGCGGCGACCGAAGAATCCACGCCGCCCGACAGCCCGCAGATCACCGCAGCATCGTCGACCTGGGCCCGAATGCCGTCGACGGTCTCTTCGATGAAGGCACCGGCCGTCCACGAGGGACGGCAGCCACACACGGAGAACAAGAAGTTCGAAATCACCTCTTCCCCGCGGACGGTGTGGGCCACCTCGGGATGAAACTGGACGCCGTAGATGCGCGCCTCGGCGTTCCCGAAGGCCGCAACCGGCAGCGACGAGGTCGACGCCAACACGGTGTAGCCGGGAGGGGGCGTGTCGACGTGGTCACCATGGGAACACCAGATCTGGGTCTCCGTCCCGACCTCGAATCCGTCGAACAACCCCTCATCGGCCGCAACGGTCAGCCCCGCGCGGCCATACTCTCTCTTGCCACGCTCGACTCCGGCGCCACGCAGGTGAGCGATCAATTGCATGCCATAGCAGATCCCCAGCACGGGAAGTCCCAGATCGAGGACCCCCGGATCGATCGTGGGCACACCCTCGTCGTACACCGACGAGGGCCCCCCGGATAGGATGATCCCGTCGGGCTTCCAGTCCCGGATCCACTCCAGGTCGTGATGGGGGGGGTGGATTTCACAGTAGACCCGCTCCTCGCGAATTCGGCGCGCGATGAGCTGTGTGTATTGCGAACCGAAATCGAAGATGAGAATGCGATCGTGGTCGTGCATGACAGGTCCGTTGAGGGTGGAAGATCGGTTCGGCGACGGAGGGCTCAATACGCCCGGGCCCACACCACCTCGTGTTTCGCCTCGCCCTCACCGGAGATACACCGGCCGGGCATCGTCGCCGAGCGAAATTCTTCACCCGGAATGACCCGGATCGTGGCTTTCAACTCCTCTTTCGCTCGTGCCTCGACGGCGGGGTCGCCCGACCACCCGGTGTAGACGAAGCCCCCCTCTCCCTCCAGGATCTCCTTCATCTCCCCCCAATCCGTGATGCCGCGATGAGAGTGCGCTTCTCGCCGGGCGATCGCCCGATCGCGAAGAGACCGCTGGATCTCGTCGAGCCGCGCGGAGATCGAACCCAATACCTCGTCTTCCGGAAGGAAGATCTTTCGCTTCTCTCCCTCCGGAATCACGCGCCGCGCAATACAGAGCTGCCCCTTCTCGAGGTCCTTGGGCCCGACCTCGACCCGGAGCGGGACGCCTTTGCGCTCCCACTCGTAGAACTTCGCCCCGGGATTGAGATGAGTGCGGGCGTCGACCTTGACTCTCACACCCTGGTCGCGAAGGCGTGCCTCGACCTCCGACGCCTTCGCCAGGGTCGCGGTCCGCTCGTCGTCGGTGCGATAGATCGGAATCACGACCACCTGAGTGGGCGCCAGCCACGGCGGCACCACGAGCCCGGCATCGTCGCCGTGCGTCATGACCATTCCGCCGACCATCCGGGTCGACACGCCCCATGACGTGCTCCAGGGGTAGTCCTCGGTTCCCGCCTCGGTCTGGAAGGTGAATCCGGCCGCACGGGAGAAGTTCTGCCCCAGGAAGTGGGACGTGCCGGCCTGCAGCGCCTTGTTGTCTTGCATAAGGGCCTCACAGGCGTAGCTGCGCACGGCCCCCGCGAACTTCTCGGAGTCCGACTTGAGGCCCGTGATCGGCGGCATCCCGATCCAGTTCTCCATGAAGTCGCGATAGACGCCCAGCATTCGGATCGTCTCCTCCTCGGCCTCCTCGGCGGTGGCGTGGGCGGTATGCCCTTCTTGCCACAGGAACTCGGAGGTGCGCAGAAAGAGGCGCGTGCGAAGCTCCCACCGCACCACGTTCGCCCATTGGTTGATGAGCAACGGAAGGTCGCGGTACGACTGTACCCACTTGCCGAACATCTCGAGGATCACGGTCTCCGAGGTGGGCCGGATCACCAGAGGCTCTTCGAGTTCCTTTCCCCCGGCGTGGGTGACGACCGCCAGTTCGGGCTTGAAACCCGCGACATGCTCCTTCTCCTTCTCGATGAAGCTCATCGGGATGAGGAGCGGGAAGTAGGCGTTTTCATGCCCCGTCGCCTTGAACATATCGTCGAGGGCGCGCTGCATCCGCTCCCAGATGCCGTAGCCCCAGGGCCGGATCACCATGCTGCCCCGCACGGGCGAATAGTCCGCCAGTTCCGCGCGAAGGACCACCTCGTTGTACCATGCGGCGAAGTCTTCGCTTCGCGGCGTCAGCTTGCGATCGTCGGCCATGTCACTCTTCGGTCGAAGTCTCGTTGCGGAGGCGCGCCTTGCGCGCGGCCTCCTCGCGTCGTGTGCGAACCAGCACCAATCCGCTCGGCACCACGAAAAACACCAGGCTGGCCCCGATCCAGACGATGCGAAACGCCATCCCCGTCAAATCGGAGACCAGCCACGCCGTCGCCGCACCGGCCAGAAGCGCCATCATACCGGCCGCCAGCATCAGAACCGTCTCGATCCACCCGAGTCGACGGATCGCCCTACCCGTCACATCGCGGGTAGCCCGCACCTCGCCGGTGGCGGCCTCCGAGTCGTCGTCGGGCGTCATCCCTTCCCCGCGGAGCCGCCGAAGTCGTCGAGCACGATGGTGCGCTCGGTACCCGACCCCATGTCGCGCACGACCGCCTCCCCGCGGCCGGCCTCGTCGGGCGCGAGCACCACGACTTCACGGGCCCCCTCGGTCTCGGCGGCTTTGAACTGCTTGCGCACGGCCTGGGCCTTGAGCGGATACGCCACCGAGTGCCCGGCGTCGCGGAGGCGTGTCGCCAGGGCGAGCGCCCGCGGTCGAAGCTGCTCCCCGATGATCGCGATGAAGTAGTCGACGCTCGGCGTCACGTCGGGCAGCCGGTCCAGATCACGAAGAAGTTCGGTCAGGACCACGTCGCCCATTCCAAAACCCACGGCCGGAAGGGGCTGCCCTCCGACCAGCTCCAACAGCCGGTCGTAGCGACCGCCCCCGCAGACGGCCCGCAACTCACCGCGGGCATCGAAGACTTCGAACACGATCCCGGTGTAGTAGGCCAACCCTCTCACGATGCGGAGGTCGATGTCGACGTAGGGCGCCATGCCCAGGCCATCCAGGAGGCCGAGATACTCGTCGAAACGGGTCAGCGCCTCCTGCACATCGGGGTCTTCTGCAAACGCTGCGCGGACTCCGTCCAGGCCGGGAGTGTCGATCAGCGAGAGCAGCGATTCTGCGCGGTCGGCATCCAATCCGGCCTCATCGATGAGGCGTTGCAGAGAGCGTTCCCTGCTCTGACGTTCGACCTTGTCGATGACCGCATAGGCCGCCGCAAGTCGGTCATCGCCCACCCCGGAGCCCCGGAGCACCGCGGCGAGGAGCCGTCGATCCGAGACCCGGGCCCGCACATCGTCGGGCCCCAGTCCCAGCTCGCGCATCCCGTCGAGTGCCACGGCCAGAACCTCGGCATCGGCTGCAACGCCGGCCTCGCCCACGATGTCGACGTTCCACTGGAAGTGCTCCCGGAGCCGACCCCTCTGCTGTCGTTCATATCGAAACAACTGGGGGGTGCTGAACCACCGGATCGGCTTGGGCATGGCCCGGCTCCTCTCGGCGAGAATGCGAGCCAGAGAGGGGGTCATCTCGGGTCGCATGGCGACCTGCCGATCGCCCCGGTCCTTGAAGGCGTAGAGCTGCCCGACAATTTCTTCGCCGCTTTTCTCGACGTAGAGATCGAGCGACTCCAGCGGAGGGCCGTCGTATTCCCGAAAGGCGTATCGACGCGCCACCCTCTTCCATGCATCGAAGATGTGGGTGCGCACCGCCATTTCTTCGGGAGCGAAATCCCGGAAGCCGGGCAGACGGGCGAACTCTGGAGAAGCCATAGCCCAGAAGCTAGATCGACTCCATCTCGAACGGAACCCGACCCAGAGCGCGGAGAGCGTCGCCCACGGTGTGACACGATCCAGTGACGACGACCGTGCCCCCAGCGGCGGCCGCGGCAGCGAGACGGACGGCCGACTGGAAGTGCACCTCCACCTCGATGGCGGAGCCCGAACGCGCCGGCGTGTCGACGACCGCGGCCAGCGCGGCGGCGGGATCCCACCTCCGGCTCACGGGGGCCGAATCGGGCTGGGTGAGGATGGTTCGGTCGACCCGGCGAAGCAGCGGCGGCAACATGCGCCGCCACTCCTTGTCGCCCAACACCCCGACCAGAGCCACGCGGGGCCCCGGCAGCTCGAGACGGTCGAGTACCGAGGCCAGCGACTCGATTCCGGCCACATTGTGTGCGACATCGAGGAGCCAGGTCACGCCGTCGACCACCTCGATCTGGTCACGGCCCGGCCAGCTCACGGCGGAGACCCCAGCCACGACCGCTTCGGCCGACGGCCTCAGCGCCGGGGGGAGGTGGGCGAGGAGGCGCACCGCGAGCGCCGCATTGACGGCCTGATGGCGACCGACCAACGGGGTTTCGAGCCGAAGCGGTCCCCAGGCCTCGGTATCGAGCACGAACGCGGTGTGTTCTCGCACGACCTCGATCTCCGACAGGTCGCTCGAAGGATCCAGGAAGTCGATCGGGGCCCCCTCCCTCCGCGCGACCTCGAGAAAAACGGCCTGGAGCGCCGGCGAGGTTTCGGCCGAGACCACCGGGACGCCCCCCTTGATGATACCGGCCTTCTCCCGTGCGATCGCCTCGAGCGTGTGCCCGAGGAACTCCGCATGGTCGAGGGCGACGTTGGTGATCGCGCAGCCGACGGGTCGGAGCACGTTGGTGGCATCGAGTCGTCCACCCAGCCCCACCTCGATCACCTGCACATCGACCTCTTCGCGTGCGAACACATGGAAGGCGAGGACCGTGGCCGCTTCGAAGAAGGTGAGGTGGGAGTCGGCGACCGTGGCCCGGATCTCGTCGGCGTAGGCAATCAACCGTTCGTCGGCCACGGGGCGTCCACCGACCTGAAACCGCTCTCGCACCGAACAGAGGTGGGGCGACGTGTACAACCCGGTTCTTTTCCCGGCGCGTTCGAGCACGGAGGCGCAGGTCGACGCCACCGATCCCTTCCCGTTCGTTCCCCCCACGTGGAGCGCCGGGGACCGCCGCTCGGGGTGGCCGAGCGCCTTCAGGGCCGCCTCGACGCGACCGAGGCCCCAATCCACTCCGGCAGGGAGAGGCGGGAACAAGCGTTCGAACAGGGGATCGTCGAAGGGACGATCGAGGCGATCCGGGGCCGCAGCCAACGAGGGCCGCGAGGCCGGCGGGGTCACCGCTGGCCGCTCGAGCCGACGGAGATTGCCTCGTCCGGCCACTCGTTGCGCATGTGTCTCAGAATCAGAGCGATGGTGCCTTTGAGCCGACGACGATCGACGATGCGGTCGACCATACCGTGTTCGAGCAGGAATTCGGCCTTCTGGAAGTCGCTCGGAAGTTCCTGCTTGATCGTCTCTTCGATCACGCGGGGTCCGGCGAAACCGATGAGGGCGCCCGGCTCCGCCAGGTTCACGTCACCCAGCATCGCATAACTCGCCGTCACTCCCCCCGTCGTCGGGTCGGTGAGAATCGACACAAAGGGGAGCCCCGCTTCGTGCAGCCGGGCGAGAACGGCCGAGGTCTTCGCCATCTGCATGAGGGAGTAGATGCCCTCCATCATGCGCGCTCCCCCGGAGGCGGTCACGATCAGCAGAGCGCGCTCGTCGGCGAGGGCGCGCCGGGCGGCTCGGGCGATCTTCTCACCCACCACCGAGCCCATCGAGCCCCCGATGAAGCGGAAGTCCATGATCGCCACGGCGACCGGAACGCCGTGCAGGGTACCGGTTCCGGTCAGCACGGCATCACCGCGCCCGACCTTCTTCTCGGCGGCCTTCACCCGATCGGTATACGCCTTGAGATCGACGAACCCGAGCGGGTCGGCGCTGCGCAGATCGGCATCGAGTTCATCGAACGAGCCCTCGTCGATGAGAACCCCCACGTATTGATCGGCCGAGATGCGAAAATGGAAGCCGCAGGCCGGGCATACGTTCAGGTTCTGAGCGAGCTTCTCACGGTAGAGAATCTCACCACACCCGTCACACTTGTCGAAGACATCGGCCGGCACGTCGCGTCGATCCTCGGACTTCAGCGGCTTTTTGTCTTTTCGGAACCAGGCCATCGGGCCTCCCCTCATGAGTGCGGGTGCGACCGTGCCATCAGGTCGACGCCCGTTCGTCATCGTGGCCGACGCGAACCGCAATGGCCACGGCGACCCATGACATCAAGAGAAAGGACCCCCCGTAACTCACGAACGGAAGAGGGATCCCGGTGATCGGGACCACGCCCAGAGTCATCCCGATATTTACGAAAATGTGTACGATCCAGGCCCCGAAGATACCCATCAGCACCAGCCCGGCAAAGGGATCCTCGGAGTCGGCCGCCAGGCGTATCAAACGGGCCATGACCCAACCGAAGCCGAGGAGTGCGAGGACCACACCCACGAAGCCCAATTCCTCGCCCACCACCGCAAAAATGAAGTCCGTGTGCTGCTCTGGAAGAAAGTCGTACCGCTTCTGGGTTCCGTCGGTGAACCCCTTTCCCCACAGTCCCCCGTTTCCGATCGCCACCTTCGACTGGATGATGTGATACCCGGCCCCTCGGGGGTCGACCTCCGGGTCGAGAAAGACCAGGAGCCGGTTCTGCTGATAGGCGGGCATGCTGGCCCACAGCGGGCGCGCGATGGTGCCCGCGGCGAAATTCGCGAACAGGACGGCGGCCGACTCGTACAGGAACAGCCGGTACCGGAGCACGAACAGTGCGATCATCACGATCACGATGTAGACCGACCAGACGACGGTATTGAATGCCAGCACCAGGGCGGCCACCGGACTCGCCAGCAGGAGGAGCAGCGAGACCGGCGTGCCGGCCCAGAAGAGCGTCGCGAACAGGATCCCGACAAACGCCTGCGCCGTGCCGAGATTGGGCTGAAGCAGCACGAGGCCGAGCGGGAGCGCAGCGAGAAAGCCGGGCGCCACCAGATCGCGAAGGGTGACGGGCGCCGACGGACGACTCGCCAGGTACCGGGCGAGCACCAGGATCGTGGCGAGCTTCGCGACTTCCGCCGGCTGGAACCGCACGGGCCCGAACGCGATGAAACTTTTGGTGCCCGCCGCCGTGCCCGCACCCGATCCGATCACCAGTGTGGCCGCCAGCAGCACGAGGCTCAGGACGTAGGCCGGCACCGCCACCCATTCCAGCCAGCGCGTAGGCACACGGCTGATGACGGTGAAGGTGCCGAGGGCGATGCCGAACCAGGCGAGTTGGCGGATCCACGCGACCTGTACGACGCGCTGGGGCGAGATGGTCACGCCCGCCGAATAGATCATCGCGAGCCCGAACACCGACAGGAGCAACACCCCGGTGACGAGCGGAGGATCGACCGACCACCGGCTCAGGAACCGCCGCACGGCCTACCGCCCTCCCGGGGCGGGCTCCACGCCACCTCGGTTCACTCCCACCGCCGTGCCCGCGTCACGGGCCCGTGCGGCGTCGTCGGCCAGGATCGTCTGGTACCACGCCGGCCACCCCCGCGTACGCACATGCTCCCCGAGGGTCTGGATGGTGTCGAGGGGAATCCCGTGCTTGCGCCGCAGGTAGTGATCGGCGGTCTTGGCCATGATCGGGGCGGCCGTCGATGACCCGCCTCCCCCGCCCTGAACGAGCACCACCACGACGATCTCCGGGTCGCCTCCGCGCGGGCCGGCCATTCCCGCGAACCAGGCGTCGGTGTCGGCCGTCCCGGCCTGAGACGCATTGCTCTCGCCCGTGCCCGTCTTGCCGTAGATGTCCCAGTGCTCGAGCGACGCCATGTGCGCGGTGCCCCCCGGAGCGGTCACTCGGCGCAGGCCCTCCCGAAGGGTCGCGAGCGCCTCGGGGCTGAGATTCAATTCCCACGCGTCGGAGGCCGGCGTCGGCCCGTCGGGATACAGGCGGGGCGCGGGCGCCGATCCGTCGCGGGCGAGCGCGGTGTAGAACTGGGCCATCTTGAGGGGCGTCTGGGAGTTCGGACCCTGGCCGATGGCGAGGCTGAGCACCTCGCTCTCGTTGGGACTGTACCCGTAGACCTCTTCCCAGAACTCCGGCCCCCGGGGGAATCGACCGGGATTCTCGGCCGGGAGGTCGATTCCGCAGGTCGAGGCGAATCCGAGTCGCACCGACTCGTCGAGAAGTCGAACCAATCCGATTCGCAGTCCCAACTGGTAGAAATAGACGTCGCACGAATGCTGGACCGCCTCGAGCAGTGTCACGTCACCGTGCCCGCCCGCTTTCCAGCACCGCCAGTAGCGCCCGTACTGAAACCCTCCCGTACAGGGTTGAGGCATTCGTTCGTCCGGCCGCACCAGGCCCAGATCCAAGCCGATCGCCGCGGTCGCGAGCTTCCACGTCGACGCCGGGGCATACCGTCCCAGAATCGCCTTGTTGTACAGCGGCTGTCGCGAGTCGGTGTTGAGTGACTGGTAGGTGTCGGAGTCGATGCCGCCGACGAACAGGTTCGGATCGAACGACGGTGCCGAGTAGAGCGCCAGCACGGTGCCGTCGGCCGGATCCATCGCCACCACGGCCCCCCGCATCGAGTCGGGAAAGATGTGGTGAATCCACTTCTGCAGTTCGAGGTCGATCGAGAGACGAATGACCTCGCCGGGGATCGCGGGCCGGGTCTCGATCCCGGCGAAATCACCGACGATCCGGCGACGGGCGTCGACCTCGACATACCGCACCCCTTTACGACCCTGGAGCAGGTGCTCGTACTGCCGTTCGATCCCGACGCCCTTGCCGACCACGAGTCCCTGCTCGTAGTGGTCGGCCGAGTAGAAGTCCGATGCGAGTTCCTCTCCGTCGATCTCTCCGATGTAGCCCATGAGATGCCCTACCGCCGCACCTCCATCGTAGCGCCGAACCGGACGACTTTCGATGTAGACCCCCGGGAAGTCGGCGCGCCTCTCCTCGAGAGCGGCCACCTGCCGATAGCTCGCGTCTCCCTGGATCACGAGAGGGCGAATGCCCCGCTGTGCCTCCGCTTCGGCGACCAGGTCGTCGATGCGGCCGGTCAGCGACGGGAGTACGTCCTGCAGGCGATAGAGGGTGGCCGCCATCGAGTCGGCCGGCGCCGGAAGAAGGGTGATCGCGAAGCCGGGCACATTGTCGGCGATGATCTCACCATACCGATCGAGGACCGTACCGCGCGGAGCCGGCAGATCCAGCGGGCGCAGCCGGTTCGATTCCGCCGTCAATCGATAGCTGTTCGATCCGAGCACCTGGATCCGGAAGAAGGCCAGAGCCAGAACGCCCATGAAGCCGGCCAGCACCACATTGGCGATCTGGGCCCGGCCGCGCCGCGCCAGCGGATGATTCGAATTCATGACACCCCACCCATCGAACGAGTCCCCGTCTTGAGCCAATTCCCCACCAGACGGACCAGAGCCAGACCGACGAGGGCAACATAGGCCGACGCCACCACGGAATCGACCAGGAGCGCGCGCTGGAGCGGCTCACGCAGCTCCTGCGCCGTCATGACCCACTGCACAAGGTCCCGCCCCCATTTGCCGATGAAAAGGTAGGCCACTACGAAGGTGAGCGACTCGCCCTCGAAGAGGTCACGGGTGCGCCCCCCGACGGCGGCAACCAGGGTCATGGCCATGGTGCTCGCGCCAAAGGCGAGCGAACTCAGCGAGTCTTCGAGGAGCCCTAGGGCAAATCCGACCGCCGTACCCGTGCCCACCCGCACCTCCCGGGCCAGCACCAGCAGGCCGAGCGTGGAGAGATCGGGAACCCATCCGTGCCAACCGAAGCCCACTCGGAAGATGAAATGGAGAGCCATGAGAAGTGCGGCCCCGAACACCACGACGGGCCTCATCGACGGGTCCCCCCCGAGTCGGGCCGAGCGCGGAGGCGCTGCACCGAGTCCCGCAGTACATCGATCGTTCTCGTCAGGCGGGCCATCGAGTCCTGGCGGGCCCGCTCGAGGTCCCGCCGGTCGCTGCGCGTGCCCCTCTGCTCGAGCGGCCACAGCCCGGAGACGTCTCGGGGTCTGGCTACGGAGGTGTCCCCCGGCTCGGTCCGGGGAGGAACGCGGGCCACCATCGTGCTGTCGAGTCCCAACATCACGAGCACCTGAACCATGTCGCCGGGGGCCACATAGGGCTCGACCCAGTATGACGTCGTCCAGCCTCCCTCCGACTCCGCCACCTCGACCACTCGGCCGATCGGGATCCCGCGCGGATACACGCCCCCGATTCCCGAGGTCACGATCTCGGTGCCGGACTCGAGCAGGGTGTGATAGGGGGTGCCGGAAAGCACGAGCCGGTCTTCTTCTCGAAAGAGGCCCCGGCGCGTCTCGATGATGCCGTAGACGGCGCCGTCGATGCTCATGCCGCTGGGCCGGAAATCGGGATGGGTCCAGTCCATCCCGATCGAGCTTCCCGCCCGCACCTCCCGAACGACGCCGGCGAGTCCCTCGGGCGTCACGACCGGTGCCCGTGGGGGGACGCCGTCGTCGGAACCGAGATTGAGCAGGAATGTGCTCTCCGATCCCTGCGTGCCCGGCCGAAGAACCTGCCCCGCCAGAAACTGGCCTGGAGCCCGCGCCTCCAGTTCGAGAAGCGCGCGGAGCCGCTCGTTCTCCTCGTCCAGGGTGGTGCGGTCCAGGAGTTGGGCGGTCGCCGAGTCGAGGCGAGCCTGCAGGACGCGCACGTCGAGGGTCCGCTCACGGGTCGCGATGACCACCGCCTGGAAGCCCAGGAAGGGCCGGAGGACCGACGACCGCAGGCCCGATGCGATGGCTTCCTGCCCGCGACTGGGCAGGTTGGAAAGAACCAGCGCCGCCACGATGAAGGCCAGCGAGATGAGGCGCTGGCGACGAGCGTCGGCCTCGGCCGAGTCGGGCGGGACGTAGGGGGGCACGGCCCCGTCAGGTGGTGAGGACGGCCCGGTACTTGGTCAGGTCGTCCAAGATCCGCCCCGCCCCTCGCACCACGCACGTGAGGGGCTCCTCGTCGACGTGGATGGGCAAGTTGGTCTCCTGACTCAGGAGCGCATCCAGGCCTCGGATCAGCGCCCCTCCTCCCGTCATCACGATACCGCGATCCACGATGTCGGACGCCAGTTCAGGCGGGGTGATCTCGAGGGCGCGACGGACGGCCTCGACGATCGCCTGAATGGGCTCCTGCACGCACTCCCGGATTTCGTGGGAGTGCACGGTGACCGTCTTGGGAATCCCACTGACGAGATCGCGCCCTTTGACGTCCATCTCCCGCTCGTCACCCTGGTCGAACGCCGATCCGATCTGGATCTTGATGGCCTCGGCCGTGGGCTCCCCGATCAAGAGATTGTAGTTCTTTCTCAGGAACGTCACGATGGCCGCGTCGAGCTCGTCGCCCCCCACGCGGATCGAGGTGTTGGAAATGATGCCCGACAGCGCGATCACCGCGATCTCGGTCGTGCCCCCTCCGATGTCGATCACCATGTTGCCCGTGGGCGTCTCCACGGGGAGCCCCACACCGATCGCGGCCGCCATCGGTTCGTCGACCATGTAGACGGCCTTGGCGCCCGCCGACATCGCACTGGAGCGCACGGCACGCCGCTCGAGTTCGGTGATTCCCGAGGGGACCCCGACGACCACCCGCGGCTTGATCCGGAAAATCCGCTTCGCAGTGACCTGCTTGAGGAAATGGCGGAGCATCATCTCGGTGACGTCGACGTCGGCGATCACCCCGTCCTTGAGCGGACGAACGGCCTCGATGCCTTCGGGCGTGCGCCCGAGCATGCGCTTGGCCTCCAGGCCGATCCCCGTGATGCGGCTCGTCGCCTTTTCGACGGCGACGACCGACGGCTCATTGAGGACGACGCCTTCGCCCTTTACGTACACCAGAGTGTTGGCGGTGCCCAGGTCGACGGCGATGTCATTGACGGGGACCAGGCGCCCCGAATCGAACCAGCGGGCCAAGGGCGTATTTCTCACGAAGAGGCGAAGATATCGAGGGCCGGCCGGACCCGACGCGAGGGCCCAAGCAGGATGGCGGAAACTAGTCGTGCATCCCCATAGTAGCAAGGATGATGCCCCGGATTTCCACATTCCACGCCGCATCGCGAAACACTGCCTTTTCGGCAGGCCAGGCCCCGCCGAGCGTTATTCCCGGCCCGTCGACCCAAATCCTTTTTCGCCTCGCGCGGTACCCGAAACTTCACCCACTTCTGCGACGGTGGGACTCTCGAATCGGGCGAAGACCATTTGCGCCACCCGGTCTCCTCGCGCGATCGCGACGGGTGCCGGCCCCAGGTTGATGAGGGGCACCTTCACTTCACCCCGATAGTCGGGATCGATGGTCCCGGGGGTGTTGGGAAGGGTCACCCCATGGCGTGCCGCCAGTCCGCTGCGGGGACGCACCTGGCACTCGAGATCCTCGGGCATCTCGAGCACCAGGCCCGTCGCCACCAGCCGGATTTCACCGGGCTGCAAGACGAAGTCGGCATCGGCCGACCGCACGTCATACCCCACGGCGTGCGCGGTCGCCCGCGCCGGAAGCGGCAGGTCGGGATTCGTGGCCAGCCTCTGAAACCGAATCACCCCCTGCTCGCCCACCGCTATGCCAGGACGGTCGAGACGTCTTCGCTGGCCATGCCGAAGGCCTCGGCGACGCCCGGGTAGACCAGACGGCCGCCCACCACATTGAGGCCCTTCGCGAGTGCCGGATCGGCGCCGCATGCCGCCTTCCATCCGTGCTGCGCCAGCGTGAGCGCGTACGGCAGCGTCGCGTTGGTGAGGGCCAGGGTGCTGGTCCGCGGAACCCCGCCCGGCATGTTCGCCACCGCGTAGTGAATGACCCCATCGACGGTATAGATCGGATCACCATGGGTCGTGGGTCGAATCGTCTCGACACACC
>CBDUEZ010000064.1:0-15818 GCA_965366355.1 uncultured bacterium | reverse complement strand
CCCCGGCCACGACCAGGATCACCACGGTCATCGGCCGCTCGATCTCTTTCATCACCTCTCGAAGTTTCGCGGCCAGCCTCGACGTGCTCGCCAGCATCACCCCCAGGACGAGGTTGACGTAGAGCGGCGAGAGGTTGAGGTAGTACGCCGCTCCGCTCGAAAAAAGAATGATCCCGATCAGCGCGAGGAGCAGCCGATCGGAGTCCTGCTCCCGGCCGAGAAAGAGAAAAAAAAGCCCGCCAAGGACTACACCCAGTCCCGTGCTCACGGCGACCCATTCGGTGGGGGTCAGGGGCCGCACTCCCGAGGTCTCCCCGTTGTGGAACAGGCAGAAGACGAGCCCGAAGAGCACCGTGGCGAGCACCTGGTCGAACTTGGCGGACGACTCGAGGAGGCCGGCCAGCCGGACCTGACCCTCCATCTGCCGGTGAACCGTCACGATGGGTTCGGGGGCCGACACGGCGGCGACGGCTCCGAGGGCGACCGCCACGGGAAGAGCCGCCATGAAGGCCTCCTGCGGCAGGATCAGCCATGCCAGGCCGGCAGCCCCGCCTCCGACGATGAGCACCGTGCCCAGGACGCCGAAGAACGACAACTCCAGCGCTTCGGCTCGCATCGTACGGCGGATCGCCGTGGGAAACTCCAGCCCGAGGACGAGCCCGACGGCCCCGACCGCCAGGCTGATCACGGGGCCGAGTTGATTGAGAACGTCGGGCGTCATGACGTCGGTCACGTGCGGTCCCACCAATACGCCCAACACCACAAATTCGACCCCGGTGGCGACATGGAAGCGGGCTCGGAATCGTTCGGCCACGTAGTGGGTGCCGAGGTATCCGATCCCGAGGATCGCGAGCAACTGCAGGATGGCGATCATGATGTCCCCGGGGCAGCGAGCGGGCCTTGGTTCCGGGAAGCGTACGGGCGAGACCCCCCCGAGCGCGAACTGCAGCACTTCACCGATGGCGGCCGGTTGCCTTCTACCGCCGGGGCCGGGCCCCCGGGGTCACACGGGGTTTTGATGCGCCGCTCGCAGGACCCGACCCTCTCCGCCTGGGGTAGGCCCGACCGGCATCCCCGGAACTCATCGCAACCTGGCCCACACCTCATGCCTCGACTGAAGCTCGGTATCGTCGACCAGTCCCCCGTACCCAACGGGAGCGACGCCCGCGCGGCCGTGACCTCGACCCTCGAGCTCGCTCGCCTGGCCGACCGACTCGGCTTTTCTCGCTACTGGCTCGCCGAGCACCACAGCACCAACTCGTTCGCGGGCTCGGCGCCCGAGGTGCTGATTCCGCGTGTGGCGTCGGTCACCGAGCGGATCCGGGTGGGGTCGGGAGGCGTGATGCTCCCGCACTATTCACCCTACAAGGTGGCCGAGCAGTTCCGCATGCTCGAAACGCTGTTTCCCGGGCGCATCGATCTGGGACTGGGGCGCGCGCCGGCCGGAACGGGCAGGGCGGCGCAGGCTCTACGGTACGGTCGAGCGGGGATTCCGGTGGAGCAGTTCCCGCAGCAGCTCGACGATCTGGCCGGCTGGCTCGGCGAAAGCCTCGAGGCGGCCCATCCGTTCGCGAAGGTGCGGGCCACGCCGCGGGGGACCGACGTTCCCGAGCTCTGGATGCTCGCCTCGAGTGGCACCACGGCCGAGGTGGCCGCCGGGCGAGGGCTCGGTTATTCCTTCGCGCAGTTCATCAGTGGCGTCGACGGGAGTGGGGCGGTGCGGGCCTACCAGGAGCGGTTCCAGCCCAGCGCCCATCGGGCGGAGCCGGCCGCGAATGTCGGGATCGGAGTGCTTTGCGCCGAGACACAAGAAGAGGCCGAGTGGCTCTCACTCAGCCTCCCTCTGTGGCGCATGCGGATCATGCGGGGCATGGATCGGGGCATTCCCTCGCCGGAGCAGGCGAAGGAGGAGTTCGATCGGGCAGGGGTGCCGATCGCGGAGCTGCTCGCCGACCGGAGCCGCGTGATCGTGGGCGATCCCGGCCAGGTGCGAGACGCCCTCCTGGCTCTCGCGGCGCGCTACGGTGTCGACGAGTTGATGACGGTGACCGTCACGCACGACCTCGACGCCCGCCGTCGCTCGTACGAGCTCCTCGCCGAAGTGATGGAGCTCGCCGGGTAGCCGCGACATTCGAGACCTTCGGGTAAGGAGTCGAGACGGTGAGATAGGGTCGTCGATTCGAACGGGGGGCACGATGCGAGTGCCATAGGGCGGCCGCATGAGGGCCCCCTCCATCGGAACCCCGTTCGGAGACCCAGGAATGAGACTCACCACTCTTGCACTCGTCGTCGCCGTCAGCGCGGGCACGGTCGCGCCCCTCGCGGCGCAGGAGGCGGCGGCGCCCGCCAATCCCCGATTCCTTCTCGTGGGCTCGTTCATCTGCCCTCTGTCGGCTGTGGGCAGTATCGCTCAGACCTACGAAGCCACCATGAAACCCATCGAGGAGGAACTGGTGGCCGAGGGGGTCATCGCCGCCGCGGGCCTCTACTTCCACGCCTTCTCCGATGAGTGGAACGTGCACCACTTTCGGGTCGGGTACGACCCGGGCGACCTGATCGCCGCCGCGGCGACGGCCACCCAACGCTTGATCGCACGGCACCCCGATCAGGAAGACGATTTGAGCGGATTCGGAGGCTGTACGGCTCACAAAGACAACATCTACGGCATCGGGCCGGGAACGGGCATGCCCGATATGTTCTCCGGAACCAACGGGGGGAACGCACCGCGCTGACCCGTGCTTGGCGCGGGCGGGGGGCGTTTGCCGGGACCGCGAGCACCTCCGTCGCCCGCGCGACGCGGACGCCCTACGCGCCGTCGCGATACGCCGCCGGGGTCATCTCGAACATCTGACCGAAACGGCGGGTGAAGTGCGGAACCGTCTTGAAGCCGCAGGCGTAGGTCACCTCGCTGACGGTCGCATCGGTCTCGCGAAGCCAATGGGCGGCGTGAGTGAGCCGGAATCGCCAGAGAACCTCCATGGGCGGAAGTCCCAGGGCCTCATCGGCCTTTCGGTACAGCGTGGCTCGGCTCATCGCCATCGCCCTGGCCATGGCCTCCACCCCGAAGTCCTCGTCGGCCATGTGCTGGCGAAGGGTGGCTTCCAGACGCGCGCCGAAGTTGCGATCGATCCGCTCGCCGGGGAACTCCATGGGCACGAAGCCGAGGGGTTGCCCCTCGGCTCGGAGGCGCTCGGCCAGGCGCTTTCGCGAGGCGAGCGCGTTGTGTACCCGGTGCCTCAATTCCTCGGGGTCGAACGGCTTCACGAGGTAGTCGTCGGCGCCCCCCTTCAGCGCCGACAGCCGACTGTCGCGGGAGGCGCGGGCGGTCACCATGATCAGCGGCAGGTAGGCCAGCTCGGGGTCGCCCCGCACCGCTCGACAGAGCTCGTCGCCGTCCATTTCAGGCATCATCACGTCGCAGAGAATGAGGTCGGGCACCTCCGCACGCGCCGCCTGCAGGCCCAGGGCCCCGTTTGCGGCCTCCACCACTCGATAGCGATCCGAGAGGTGCCGCCGCAGGTAGCCCCGCAGCTCGTCGTTGTCTTCGACGACGAGAATGGTGGGCCGATCGGCGGCGGCGTCATCCGCGAACGGTTCTGGGGCGATGGGCTCGATCGCCAACCGCTCCGGAACACCACCCGTCGGGGCAGCCCCCTCGGGCACGCCGGTCTCCCGGCCGACCCGCCCCCGGGCGACCGCCGCGAGCGAGCCCACCTCGGCCGCCGACTCGTCGTCTCCGTCGGCGGGTCCGTCGATCGGCACCCGAACCGTGAAGCGGCTTCCACGCCCCTGCTCCGACGTGACCTCGACGCGTCCCCCGTGCAACTCGGTGACCTCCTGGACCAGGGCCAGTCCCAGTCCCGCGCCCCCGTGCACCCGCCGCGACGAATCGTCGACCTGGTGGAATCGCTCGAAGATGTGGGGCAGTTCGCTCGGGGGAATCCCGGGGCCGTCGTCGTCGACCGTGACGATCAACTCGCGGGCCTCGTCATCGACCTCCGCCCGGAAACCGACCCGCCCTCCTCGCGGCGTGAACTTGAGGGCGTTGGCGAGCAGGTTCGAGTAGACCTTCTCGATCTGGTCGGTGTCGACCACGGCGGTCGTCGGAGCGGGCGGGAGCGTCGCCTCGAATGCGATCCCGCGGTTTTCGGCCAGGGCCCCGAACGACGACGCCAGGCGCTCGAGCAGGGGGTGCAGGTCTTCGGCCCGGCGGTGGAGGCGGAGCGTGCCCGATTCGAGCCGGGCGACGTCGAGCAGTTGCTCGACCAACTGGCCCAGGCGGCGTCCGCTGGCCAGCACGGTCGCGACCTGTCGGCGCACCGAGTCGGAGGTGGGTCCGAGGCGACCGTCGAGCACATCCTGGAGGGGGCCCTGCACGAGCGTCAGGGGAGTTCTCAGTTCGTGGCTGACGTTGGCGAAAAACCGCGACTTCGCCTCGTCGAGCGAGCGGAGTTCACGGGCCTGGGACTCGACGACACCGAGTGCGCCCTCGACCTCTTCTTTCGCCAGAGCCAGTTCATGGGTCCGCTCGTCGACGACCTGCTCCAGATGAAGCTCCCGGGCCCGCAGGTGCCGCACCCGAAGGTGGTAGACCAGCCAGAGGGCGCCGGAGGCCGCCAGGGCCAGGAGTGCGGCGAACGCCCCGGTTTCGTGGAAGAAGGGAGGGACCACGAGATCGACGACCGCCTCGCGGGCGCTGGTTACACCCGCGCCACTGATCGAGCGAACCCGAAACCGGTGTGTCCCGTGGGGCAGGTTGCCGTAGGCCACCTGACGCTGTGGTCCCACGTCGACCCAGTCCTCGTCGACCCCGTCGATGCGCACCTCGTAGCGAACACCCTCGTGGCCGGAGAGAAGCGTCGCGGCGTACCGTAGATCGACCCGCCGATCGCCGAGGGCGAGTGTGAGTCGGGCGGTCTGGCCCGTGTCGGATTCGAGTGGGGGCAGGAGGAATTCGCGCGACGTCTGGATGCCGCGAATGCGAACTCCCGGCGCCGTCTGTTCCCGAGCGAGCACCGCTGCCGGATCGACCACCGCCGCCCCCTTGAAGGTCGGAAACCAGAGTCGGCCGTCGGGACTCTTGTAGCCGTACCAGCCGCTGGGCTCCGCGTCTCCCAGGCCCGAGTCCGATCCGTACCCCCGACCCCGCACCCGGTCGATGCGGCCCGCGAGAAAATCGTCGAGGTCTTGCACCGACACCCGGTGAATCCCGCGATTGCCGGCCATCCAGAGGTTTCCGAAATCGTCTTCGAGAATCGCGGTGACCACGTCGTCCCACAGGCCGTCGGCCGCGCGCACCTCTCGGAACTCTCCGTCGCGATATCGCAGCAGGCCCTCGAGGTAGCGCCCGATCCAGAGCGAGCCGTCGCGACCGATGTGGAGCGCTCGCCCCGCGAGGTTGGGCAGGTCGTCGCCCTCGAAGACCTCGAACCGATCGTCTGCGATGCTGCCCAGCCCGGACCGGCCGGTCACCCAGACGGTACCGTCACGCGCAACCGCGAGATCCCGCAGTCCCCAGTTGTCGGGCATGAAGGGCCCCGCGACCTCGGGCCCTCCCACCGCGTACGGACGAACCCGATAGCCGCCATCTCCGCCGAACCACAGGAGACCGTCTTCGGTCGGGTGCTCGGCCACGCGAACCGGAGCGCGGACCGGGATCACGATCGAGTCCCCCGCGCGGGTGACTCCTATGACCCGGGCTCCGGCATCGACCGACTCCGCCCCCATCCAGACGGTACCGCGCCGATCGGCCGCCGCAGCGGCAACGAGGGATTGCTCCGGGGTGCCCTCGAACAGCGTGTCGATGCCGTCGGGCCCGAAGCGGGTGACACGCCACTCGGCATCGACCGCGAGCACACTGCCGTCGGGTCCGGCCGACAGGCGGAAGACCTGCCCGTCGGTCAGTCCCTCCTCGGCCCCGTACAGCGTCACGGCCCTCGGTCGAATGCGGTACAGACCATCCGTCACCGTGCCGATCCAGACGTTCCCTTCGGGGTCTCGTGCCGCCGCCGTGACCCGTGCGCCCGGGGCGAGGGGCAGGGTCGCCACCCGCTCGCCGCTGGCGTCGAAAGCCTCGACCACCCCGGGTCGGTAGGTCCACAGGCGCTGCTGAAGGTCGATCAGCACCGGGACACGGCCCTCGTCGGGCGACAGGGCGGCGAGGGGTGCGCCCCCGAGAAACGTCACGTCCAGCCGACCCTCGGCGAGCACACTGAAGACGCCCTGATCGGGCGAGAGGGGAATCGGCCAGGCGTCGGGGAACGGCTGCGGCTCGACCACGATTGCGGCTGGGATGTCGATCACGTTGCCGAACACGAACGGGTGCAGCCGCACGTTGTCGCGGGGGGGAACCGGTCTACGGCCGGCGACGCTCTGGTTCCATCCGGGAACGAAAGTCGCGGCGCGCCGGAATTGATCGCCCTCGAGCGCGAGGACGCCGAGATCGTCGAGCACCCAGACGCGACCGTCGTCGGCCTGCCACACCTCACGAAGAATCCATTCGCCCGCCGCCACCACGTGCGTTCGCCCGCGCGTGTACGCGAGAAGCTGCTGGCCCGCGGTGACCCATATCGTGTCGCCGCGACCCACCCCGATTCCTGCGAGGCCCCCGCTCTCTTCGGTCACGCGGGAGTCGATCGGGTGGGTCTCGAACTCGAGCCCATCGAACGAGGTGAGGCGGCCGCTCGCCAACATCCAGAGAAGGCCCTGGTCGTCGACGGCCAGATCGGGCACGTACATGCCCGGCAAGCCGTCTTCGAGAGCCAGGCGGTCGATGCCGAGCCTGCCCGTGGAGCCGTCGAGGGGCGTGGTGCCGACGTGGAAGTCAGTCGGGGACTGCGCGAGGGTCGGAGTCGTGTGGACCACCAGGGCGACGAGTGGTAACCACGGCACGAGCCGTCGCCACGGCACACCGAGCACGCGTGTAAGCGCGCGACCGGCCCGCGGTCCGCCTCGTCGTGGTTCCATCGCACCCATCCCGGTGCCCCTGATGCTATGCCACTCCGTCACGGCCAGAAGAATCCGGTGGAGGGGCGATCGCAGCAAGTCGAGACGCGTGGGCAATGGGTCGAGACGGAGCGATAAGGTCGAGGGGCGCTAAAAGAGCGACTGATGGGGCCGAACGTGAAAGACCACCCTCCAAGGAGATCGCCGTGCCCGCGATTCGCCCCCCCATGGTGTCGCTGTTCGTGTGTTCACTGTTCACCGCGCTCCCCGCCGCGGCCCAGGTCGACGCACGCCTGTTTCAGTTTCCCGACGTGTCGGCTGACCGGATCGCGTTCGTCTACGCCGACGACGTCTGGATCGTGCCGAAGGAGGGCGGACTCGCACAGAGGTTGACCTCGGCGCCCGGCCAGGAGCTGTTCCCACGGTTCTCGCCCGACGGCTCACGGATCGCCTTCAGCGGCAACTACGACGGCAACACCGACGTGTACGTGATCCCGACAACCGGAGGCCTCCCGACTCGGATCACGTATCACCCCGTTGCCGAGTTGGTGGTCGACTGGGACCCCGACGGGGGCAGCCTGCTTTTCGCCTCGAACGAGAAGAGCGGCCGCAACGTTTTTCACCAGTTCTACCGGGTGCCGTCGAGCGGGGGACTTGCAACGCGCCTTCCGCTCGAATTCGCGGAATTCGGCGCCCTCTCACCCGACGGTTCGACGCTCGCGTTCATGACGCAGCAACGCGATACGCGCACGTGGAAGCGGTATCGGGGGGGGAGGGCGCCCGACATCTACAGCTTCGATCTAGCGAGCCAGGTGTCGGAGAATCTCACCAACGATCCGGCCAACGACGGGTGGCCCATGTGGTACGGCGAGAGGATGTACTTCCTCTCGGACCGCGGACCTCACCAGCGCTTCAATATCTGGGCGCGGGAGCCGTCGGGCGACGTCCGGCAGGTGACCGATTTCGACGATTTCGACATCACCTGGCCGTCGGGCGGGCCTAGCGAGATCGTCTTCCAGGCCGGGGGGCGCCTCCACCTGCTCGACCTCGCGACGGAATCCACCCGGGAGGTCGAGGTGCGGGTGTTGACCGACCTGGCGTCGATCAAGCCGCGGATTGTCAACGTGTCGGATTGGATCATGGGCGACGGATTCGGTGACGCCGGGTGGCCGGAGCCGCCGGCCTACGGCCTGTCGGCGACCGGACAACGGGCGGTCTTCGAGGCTCGGGGCGACATCTTCACCGTTCCCGCAGAACACGGTCCGGTGCGGAACCTGACGGCGAGTTCGGGCGTCGCCGACCGGCACCCGAGCTGGTCGCCCGATGGGCGTTGGATCGCCTGGTGGAGCGACGGGAGCGGCGAGTACGAGTTGATGGTGCAGGCCGCCGACGGCACCGGGGAGCCTCGGCAGCTGACCCGTTTGGGCAAAGGCTTTCGCTACGTGGCTCAGTGGTCGCCGGATTCCGAGCGCGTCGCCTTCGTGGATCAGGCCGCCGTGCTGCGCATCGTCGAGGTGGAGTCGGGCCGGGTCACCACGGCCGACCAGGTGGAGGGCTGGGTCGGTCATCCCGAGATGGTCGATTTCGCGCTGAGTTGGTCTCCCGACGGCCGCTGGATCGCGTACTCCGACACCGACGGACTCGACGGAGCGATCCGCCTCTACGATACCCAACGGGACGAGGTGCATCAGGTCACCTCGGGCTTCTACCGCGACTACGAACCCACCTTCGATCCCGGGGGTGATTACCTCTATTTCTTCACCGACCGCAGCCTCGCCCCGGTGTACGGCGACATCGACGCGACCTGGGTCTATCCGAACACGACGCAGATCGCGGCCGTGTCGCTTCGCCACGACGTACCGTCTCCCCTGGCGCCCCGCAGTGATGAGGAGCCCTCGGGATCGGATGAGACCGCAGCGGGCGACGCCGACGGCGCGAGCCAGGGCGCCGTAACCGCGGTCGACATCGATCTCGACGACTTCGAGCGCCGCCTGGTCGTGCTCCCGGTGCCGCGAGGCAACTACTCCGATCTGATGGGGGCGAGGGGCAAGGTCGTGTATCGACGTGGCGTGAGGACGGGTGCGGCCGGGGGTGATACGCCGGTGGTGTATTGGGATCTCGGCGAGCGCGAAGAGAAGACGGTCATCGACGACGCCGACGACGTCGTGCTCTCGGCCGATGGCGAACACCTGCTGATCCGCAACGGTGCCCGCTTCGGCATCGTCGCGTTGGCCGCGGGACAATCGATCGCGACGCCGCTGCGCACGGCTGAGATGACGGCCGTCGTCGATCCACGCGCGGAGTGGCGGCAGATCTTCGTCGACGCATGGCGCCTCGAACGCGACTACTTCTACGACGAGAACATGCACGGAGTCGACTGGCCGGCGATCCGGGATCAATACCTTCCGCTGATCGACCATGCCGTGACCCGGGGCGATGTGAACGTCGTGGTCGGTGAGATGATCGCCGAGTTGAACGCCTCGCACACCTACCGGGGTGGCGGTGACCTCGACGACGAGCCGGTGCGTTCCGTGGGACTCCTCGGAGTCGACTGGACCCTGGAAAACGGGGCCTATCGGATCGCCCACATCGTGCGCGGCGCGCCGTGGGACAACGAGGTCCGGTCGCCGTTGGATCAGCCCGGGATCGACGTCGCCGAGGGTGACTTCGTGCTCGAGGTGAACGGAGCACCTCTCGATCCGACCCTCCCGCCGACGGCCGCCCGCCAGGGGCTGGCGGGCCCGACGGTGACGCTGACGGTGGCCGACGCGGCCGACGGCACCGGTCGCCGCCGCGTGCTGGTCGAGCCCCTCGCCAGCGAGGTACGCCTGCGGAACCTCGAGTGGATCGAGCGCAACCGGCAGATGGTCGACGATCTCTCCGGCGGCCGCGTCGGATACGTCTACGTGCCCAATACGGGTGTCGACGGCCAGACCGAACTCGTGCGTCAGTTCACGGCGCAACGCAACAAGGAGGCACTCCTCATCGACGAGCGGTTCAATACAGGCGGCCAGATTCCCGACCGGTTCGTCGAGCTTCTGAACCGTCCCACGCTCGCGTGGGCCAGAACGCGGAACAGCACCGGGGTCACCATGCCTTTTGTCACCCACACCGGTCCGAAGGCGATGCTGATGAACGGATGGAGCGGCTCCGGTGGTGACGCGTTTCCCTGGTTCTTTCGGGAGGCCGGGCTGGGACCGCTTATCGGCACGCGCACGTGGGGCGGCCTGATCGGATTCGGCCCGATCCCGCAGATCGTCGATGGCGGGCTCGTGTCGGCACCGGGGTTCCGGCTGTATCGCAACGACGGCCACTGGTTCGCCGAAGGCCATGGAGTGGACCCGGACATCGAGGTTCTGGAAGACGTGACGGCTCTGGCCCAGGGGCGTGACCCCCAGATCGAGCGGGGGGTCGAGGAATTGCTGAAGGCGCTCGGTGATGACCGCATTGTGGCTCCGGAGGTGCCGGCGCCCGAGGATCGCTCGAGGAACGGAGGTGGACGATGATTTCGCCGCGCCGGATGCTGAGCGGCACGCTGCTCGGCCTGTCCCTGTGCGCCTGCGGTGGCAGCGGAACTCCCGCCGAGGAGTCCCTGCCCGATCTCGAAGGGTTGCGGGCGCAGGTCCTTGAGATCGAAGAGGCGATGAACCAGGCGGTCGACGGCCTGGACTGCGACTCGGGCATGGCCAACATGGGCGATGCGGAGCCCATCTTCATCTCGGGGGGGCAGGTCATCCGGACCAAAGCCGAACTCCACGAGATGTGCCTGCGAATGGTCGCACCGCGCACGGGCGCCGTCTTTTCGATCGACTCCCGCACGGCCAATATGCTGTCGGCCGACGCGGCGGTCGTGGTGCGCGAGGGCATGTACACGATCCACTTCAAGGAACAGCCCTCCGTCGAGGTCTTCCTCGCGATGACCACGGTCTGGCAGCGCGAAGGCGAGACATGGAAGATGGTCCACCTTCACGAGTCCGTTCCGATGCCGGCGCCCGGGGGGTGACCGACCCCCGCCTGGCCGCGGCCCTCGAGGGCCGGTACCGCATCGAGCGCGAGCTCGGGCAGGGGGGAATGGCGACGGTCTACCTCGCCGACGACCTCAAGCACGAGCGGAGGGTCGCGCTCAAGGTGCTCAAGCCGGAGTTGGCCGCGGTGGTTGGGGCCGAGCGTTTCCTGGCCGAGATCAAGACGACGGCCAACCTGCAGCACCCGCACATTCTGCCCCTCTTCGATTCGGGAGAGGCCGACTCGTTTCTCTTCTACGTGATGCCGTATGTGGAAGGAGAGACACTGCGTGATCGCCTCGAACGCGAGCACCAGCTCCCGGTGGCCGACGCGGTCCAGATCGCGAAGGACGTGGCCGAGGCGCTCGCCTACGCGCACGGCCATGGCGTGATCCACCGAGACATCAAGCCGGCGAATATTCTGATCCACTCGGGCCGTCCGGTGATCTCCGACTTCGGGATCGCGCTGGCGGTCGGTGTGGCGGGCGAGGGCAGGTTGACGGAGACGGGGCTCTCACTGGGCACGCCCCACTACATGAGCCCGGAGCAGGCGACGGGCGACACCCACATCGGGCCCGCGACCGACATCTACGCGCTGGGCTGCGTGTTGTACGAGATGCTCGTGGGCGAGCCGCCATACACGGGTAGCACCCCGCAGGCGATCCTCGGCAGGATCATCACGGAGTCCCCGACTCCAACCACCCGACACCGCCCGCTGGTCCCGGCCCACATCGAGGCGGCGGTCGATGTCGCGCTGGAGAAGGTGCCTGCCGATCGGTTCGCGGGGGCGACGGAGTTCGCGAAGGCGCTGGGCGATCCGGGATTCCGCCACGGGGCACGGGCCGCGGTAGGTGAGGCGGCGCGCAGAGCGGCGGGTGTAGCGCGGTGGAAGGGCCTGACGATGGCCATGACAGTCACAGCCGCGCTCGTGGCCCTCGCCCTCGGCTGGTCGTTGCTTCGCCCCGAGCCTCCCGCTCCGGTCGCCCGATTCTCGAACCCATTCGAGGAAGGGCAGGCGCCGTTGTTGAATACGGCGTTCACCACAGACGGTTCAGCGCTGGTGTACGCCGGGCCGGGCCCGGCGGGAGAGGAGTCGCAATTGTGGATCCGGCGGTGGGCCGACCTCGATGCGACGCCAATCCCCGGCACCGAGGGTGCTGGGGCGTTCGCACTTTCGCCCGACGACCGGGAGGTGGCTTTCGCAGCTTCTGCCGGCACTGTGCGGATCGTGGGACTCGAGGGAGGTTTGCCTCGTACAGTGGTCGCGCCCGCCGGCGACACGACAACGGCCAGCCAGGGGCTGTTCATCTCGGGAATCACCTGGGGCCCCGACGGAGTTCTCTACTACGCTGCGGGCGTGACCGGAATCAATCGCCTGTCCGCGACGGGTGGCGATCCGGAGATCGTGACGACCGGCGGGCCGTACTTCTTCCCCTCGGCGCTCCCTGACGGGCGCGGACTTCTGGTCACGATCGGGACGACAGGACCCGGTTTCGAAGGGCTTCGCATCGGAGTGATGGGGCCCGAGGGAGGGGAGGCGCGAGAGCTGTTTCCAGGAATGACGGCTCGCTATTCGCCGACGGGCCACATCGTGTATTTCTCGCCAGCCGGTGCCCTGATGGCGGCGCCGTTCGACCTGACGCGGCTGGAGCTCACCGGTCCGTCCGTCCGGGTCGTCGAGGGGGTCGGACCCGTGCTCCCCGGCGCATTCCAATGGACGCTGTCGGAGACGGGAACGCTCCTCTACACGACCGGGGCCCAAGTGCGGCGGGAGGAGGTCGAGTTCGTTTGGGTCACGCGGTCCGGCGTGGCGACGGCGGCCGTGCCGGGGCACTACTTCGATGCGCCCCGGGAGCTGCCCAGCCGGCCCAACTTCCAGCTGTCTCCCGAGGGGAATCGGGTTGCCTTCGCAGCGGTCGTGGCCGACAACACCGACATCTGGGTTCTGGACCTCGACGACGGGGTGCCGACCCGTCTCACATTCCAGGAGGGCTTCGACGAACATCCGATCTGGTTCCCGGGTGGTGAACGGATTGCGTTCGTGTCGAGCACTTCACGGGAGTGGTCCGAGCTCGCCGACAGCGGCGGACCGCACTTCCAGGTGTGGACGCGGCGAGCGGACGGCGCGGGCGATCTCGAGGAGGTGGTGGGCGGACGACTCTTCGTTCGAGGTGTAGCGCCGGACGGCGAGACGCTGATCCTCTATCGCGGGGCGCAAGCAGACGAGAGCCAGGGCCAACGCAACATCGTCACGTTCCGTCCCGGCCGGGACAGCGTGCCCGTTCCGTTCCTGGCGTCGGATGAGTTCCAGGAGCTCTCGCCGGCGCTTTCGCCCGACGGGCGCTGGTTGGCGTACGTCTCCGACGAGACGGGCCAGTACGAGGTCTTCGTGCGGCCGTTCCCGAACGTGAATGCCGGACGATGGCAGGTGTCGACCGAGGGCGGCATGGCCCCTGTCTGGGCTCACAATGGCGGGGAGCTCTTCTACCTCCAGAGGCCCGGGAGGCAGCTGATGTCGGCGGATTTCGCGACGAGCGGGTCGGCGTTCCGGCCCGGGCGGGTCACCCCCCTGTTCACCCTCGGCGACGAGTACGATTTCAACGTACTCGACCCGTTCTACGACATCGGACCGGAGGATCAACGCTTTCTGTTGGTTCGAAACGCCGGAGCGGTCGAAGCCGAGGAGGGCAGGCGGTTCATTCTCGTCCAGAACTTCTTCGAGGTGCTGAAGCGACGGGTGCCGAACTGAGTTTTGGATGTGCCGTTGATGTGCACCACCAGGGGGCTACTCACCGACCAGTCGGAGTCCCGGCACATCGTCGAAGTCTTTCCGGTTCAGGGTCCAGAGTCGCGTGTTCCAGGACAGGGCGCAGGCGGCGATGGCGAGGTCGACCTCGCGTCCCCTGGGGTGGGGGAGTTCGCGGTAGAGTCGCGCGGCGATGCTCGCCTCCCTCGCACCGAAGGGCATGGCCTCATCGGCGGGGAGGAGGGCTTCTTGCGCTGTCAGTTCTTCGGGAAGCCTCGGCCCCCGCAGCCACTCGTACAGCACGATGGTCGGAAGCACGATGCGCTCCCCGGCCGCGAAAGCGGCTTTCAGATCGTTCCGCAGGCAACCACCGGCGCCGAGCGCCTCGATCAGGACGGATGTATCGAGCGCGATCATTATTCGGTGGTCCGCCGCCCGCCCCCACGGCGGGCCCTTCGAACCGCCGCGATCTCGCGCTCCACTTCCGCCCGTGGGCGGTCGGGGAGGGTGGCCACGGCGGCGTCAAATGCGGCGAGTTTCGCCTCCCGCTCCTCATCGGTGAGTCGCCTCAGCTGTTCGCCGTACGCTCGCACCGCCTCGCGCACGACCTGGCTCTTGGGCATCCCAAGCCGCAGGCTGGCCCGCTCGAGTTCAACAACGGCGTCGTCGTCGAGGGTGAACGTCATCTTCTTCATGGCGATCTCGCTTTGATAGGGGACACCATAAATATGGGAATCTGGCCCGGGCGATCCAAGTCCCTGGAAGAGTGCATCCAGCCGGGCTCCCCCACCTCCGCTTGCGCATTATCTGTCCGCGAGATCACGTTCCCAAGCGAAGACCCCCGCAGCACCGGGGGACACCCGCTCGCCTGGTCCCCGCTTCTCGCTGTGCCTCCGAACGGCGCCTCCCTGGTCGTGCTCGATCGCCCCGTGGCGACGGAACCCGGTTACGCGACGTACCGTGTGCTCCGGCTCGGCCTCGACGGCGACACGCTGATGGCCGCGAGTCGGCCCTACACGCCGATCGCCATCGGCGCGGCCCAGATCGATTCGATCGCGCGGGCGACCGCCGAGGGTTGGGCGGAGCTCATGGGTGCGACCGCGCCTGCGCTGGCGGCCGAGATCGTCGATCAGGTCGATTGGCCCAGCTACCTGCCCCCCGTGACGGAGATCCTGGCCGGAAGCGACGGCTCGGTCTGGGTTCGCCGGGAGACGATGGGCGCGCCGATGGCCCGATGGGAGGTCCTCGCCGAAGACCTCACTCCCATCGGTCGACTCGACCTTCCCCTCGACCGGGAACTGAAGGTCGTGGCGCGGGACCACTTCTACGCGGTGGAGCTCGACGACTTCGACGTGCCGACGGTGGTGCGATACGAGGTGGGGGTGCGATGACGCAGCGCCCGCCACCTACTCCGTCCGCAGCGCTTCCGACGGCGTGATCGACAGCGCCCGCCGTGTCGGGGCCACGCAGGCGAGCATGCAGACGCCCGCCATGAACGTGATGTAGCCGACGAACATCGCCAACTCCGTGACGGTGGATGTCGAATCGGATCTCATGAGGAAGGCGGTGAGGGCCGCGCCCGCCAGGAGTCCCATGAGGACCTGCGTCAGGGGACGACGGAAGATCGCGAGCACGATGCGGTGCCTCGGGGCGCCGAGGGCCACGCGAACCCCGATCTCGCGCGTGCGGCGGGCCACGGTGAACGACATCACCGAGAAGATGCCGCCGAGCGAGAGCAACACGGCCACGCCGCTCACCATCAACAGGGACCGCACCCAGAACTGGTCGAAGGCGACCGTGTCGTCGACCACGCGGTCGAGGCGAGTGGGTTCGTCGATGCGAAGGGTGGGATCGACGTCGAAGGCGATGTTGCGCAGTCGGGGCACGAAGGAGCCGGCATCGCCCTGCACTCGCAGGATGGCCGCGGCGGGGTGGAGGGTGCCGGGGGCCACGGGATGGTAGATCACGGCACTGCTGAAGCCCGACCGTCCGCCGAGATCCTGGACGACGCCCACGATCTCGAACCAGGGACCGGGCTCGGGGGGAGCGTCGGTGGCTCTCGCCGCCGAGGCGCCCGCCCGGGGGAGGTAGCGCAGGTGCACGCCCACGGCGTTGCGACCGCC
>CBDUEZ010000063.1:0-16035 GCA_965366355.1 uncultured bacterium | reverse complement strand
TGATGGACTACCTCGTCGACCTGCGGGCGTCGAGCCCGGACATGTGGCTCGGGAGTTATGGGGAGACACGTCAGGGCCGCACGCTTCCCTACGCGGTCTTCAGTCGTCCGGCGGTGACCCAGCCCAGCGAAGCATGGACGTTGAATCGTCCGATCGTGGTGCTCAATGCCAACGTGCACGGGGGCGAGCGCACACTTCGGGAGTCGCTGCTGTTGCTGATGCGCGAGATGACGATTCCCGGATCGGAGGCCTACGCCCTTCTCGACGATGTGGTGGTGGTGGTTGCGCCCCAGATCAACCCCGATGGTTTCGAAGCCACGGAACGTGGATCGCGGGGCAACTCCTGGGGCATCGACATGAATCGGGACTGGGTGAAACGGGAGCAGCCGTCTCTCGCGAACTACGGCCAGTTCGTGGCCGACGCGTGGGCACCCCACGTGCTGGTCGACGGCCACAACGGGGGCTCCTTCCCGTACCACATCACCTATCAGTGCCCCTCGCATGCCGAGCCGGACCAGCGGCTCACGCAGGTCTGCGATGAGGGCATCTTTCCCGCGATCGACGCCCGCGTCGAGGCGGCGGGCATGAAATCGTGGTACTACACGCGGGGTTCGGCCACACGATGGGACGGGGGCGGCTACGATGCCCGCATCGGTCGGAACTATGGCGGCTTCGTGAACACGATCGGGATCCTCTTCGAATCCCCCCCGTGGCAGGAGATGGAGTCGGGCGTAGCGGCGGGCGTACTCGCCTTCAAGGCGGTGTTGGAGTATTCGCGAGACAACGCCGAGCACGTCATGCAGACCGTGGCCCGTGCGCGCACCGAGACCGTCGAGATGGGACGAAACGCCCAGGGCGACGTCGTCGTGGCCATGGAATACGCTCCGCAGCCGCGCACGATCACCTACGAGATCGGAGTTCGCGACGACGACACGGGCGAACTCAGAACGATGGAGGTCACGAACGACTCCCTGATGACCCGGCCGGTGGCCACCAAGACCCGGCCCCGCCCGTACGCCTATGTCTTGCCGCGCGATGCGGTCGACGCGGTGGCGATGCTCCGGAGAAACAGCATCGCGGTGGAGATGCTGACCGAGGCGGTGGAAATGGACGTCCACACCTACACGATCGAAGCCGTCGATTTCGAGCGCGCCTACAACCACGCCGGCGCCGTGCGCCTGACGCTGGCCGACGCCTCGACCCCGAGAACGGTCGAGTACCCGGCCGGAACCTACGTCGTACGCACCGGTCAAATGCGAGGCCGCCTGGCGGCCCACATGCTCGAGCCGGAAACCAACGACAATGTGATCTACTGGAATACGATGGACGCCTGGTTGCCGCTCGGCGATCTCGACGAGGGCGGTGAGGCGGCCGAGGTGCCGATCACCAAGCTCATGGTGCCCCGGGGACTGCCCCTCACCATCGTTCCCTGATTCAGGCGCTTCCCGACCGGATCGATTCGCACGGCGGAGGGTGGACACCTCGGGTGTCTGCCCTCCGTCTTTGTCGGGGGTCAGCTCTCCGTTTCGTCGAGGGTCAGACCTTCTTGCCGAGCCAGCTGAGAACCACGCGTACGATGCGTCGCACGATTGTCATCATGACGTTGTCTCCTTGTGGAAGTCGGGGGATCCTACGCGAAGGGGTGTGCACTTGTTTCCCAGCTCTTGCCCGGACGTTCCGGCGAGGGTGAACTTTGATGTGAGTCCTCATGCGGACTCGACCCTCCCGCGGTTGAAGGCTGCGCGGCGCGCCCATGACGGGTTCGTCCCTGGCAGCCTTCGCACAGGAGGGCCCTATGAAAGACACATCATACCGGCCGGGATTGGCCGCCGTAGTTGCTCTGGTGGTCTCTTCGGTGCTCGGCTGCTCGGGCGGGCCGAGAGTCGGTTCATCGACAGACTACCAGATGTGGCTTCACTTCGAGCAGGCCGGGCGCATTCAGGCGGCCATGATTCAGGGCGACCTCGTTGCTGCCCGTCGGGCGGCGCGCATCCTCGCGGACGCACCCCCTTCCGGGATCGACGCGGCAGACGCCGCGCATGTGGAGGAGCTCACGAGGTGGGCGCGCACGATCCGAGATACACCGAGCTTCGGTGAGGCGGCCGAGGCGACCGGATTCCTGGCTGCGACCTGTGGCGAGTGCCACGCGTCGTCCGGGGGCGGCCCCGCCTTCCGTCCTGTCGACCCGCCCGAAGACCGGGGTTTCACGGGCCACATGATCCTTCACGTGTGGGGCGCCGATCGTATGTGGGAGGGACTCCTCACCGCCTCGCCTGAATCGTGGGAGAAAGGCGCTGCTGTTTTCGTCGAGGAGCCCCTTGGAGGCGCCGCCCTGAGCGAGACGGCTCTGGGGTATGCCCAGCGGCTGCACGCTCTGGGTCGCGAGGCCTCCGGAGTGACCGACCTCAGGGCTCAGGCGGCGCTCTATGGCCGTATTCTGCAGCAGTGTGCCGGGTGCCATGCCGAGTCTGGTTTCGTTCAATAGGCGCTGCGGTGCACCCCTTTGACGGCCCGCCCGGACGGATCGCTCAGCCCCTGGAGCGCTTCGTCCCAGGCCAGGGCTTCGGGTGTGCTGCAGGCGACGGACGGTCCGCCGGGCACACAGGCGGCGGCCGAAGGCGTCGGGAACAGTTCGTCGAAGATCGAGCGATACAGGTAGGCCTCGGCCGTATCGGGCGGGTTGTGCGGGAACCGGGTGGTCGCCTGGGCGAGTTGGGCCGCGTTGATGCGAGTTGCCGCGTGGTCCTTCAAGCCGTCGATCCATCCGTATCCGACCCCGTCGGAGAACTGCTCCTTTTGCCGTTCGAGCACGACGTCGGGCAACATGTCTCGGAAGGCGTCGCGTAGAATCCGCTTCTCCAGGCCGTCGGGCCCGACCATCTTCACCGCTGGATCGAGGCCCATGGCCAGGTCCAGGAACTCCAGGTCGAGAAACGGTACGCGCGCCTCGATGCCCCACGCCGCCATGGCCTTGTTCGCCCGCAGGCAGTCATAGAGATGGAGCCGTTCGAGCTTCCGCACGGTCTCGACGTGAAAGGCCTCGGCGTTCGGAGCGCGGTGGAAGTAGAGGTACCCCCCGAAGATTTCGTCGGCGCCCTCTCCAGAGAGGACCATCTTGATTCCCATCGCGCGGATTCGACGAGCGAGGAGGTACATGGGTGTGCCCGCGCGAATGGTCGTGACGTCGTAGGTCTCGAGGTGGTGGATGACGTCACGGAGGGCGTCGAGGCCCTCCTGGATCGTGAAGGTGAAGCCATGATGCACCGTGTCGAGGTGCCGAGCGACCTCGGCGGCCACCGCGAGGTCGGGTGAGCCCTCGAGGCCGATCGAGAACGAATGGAGTCGCGGCCACCAGGCCGTGGACTGATCGTTGTCTTCGATCCGCTTGGCCGCAAAACGCGCGGTCACTGCGGCGATGATGGAGGAGTCGAGGCCGCCGGAAAGGAGCACTCCGTAGGGCACGTCGCTCATGAGTTGGCGATGCACCGCGGCCTCCAGACCTGCTCGAACCTCTTCAGCACCGCCGGGCGCGCCCGCGACCTGTGCGTAATCGGTCCACGACCGCTCGACGAACGACTGAGGCTCGGGCCCGACGGCGGTGTCGAGGAGGTGTCCCGGAGGGAACTCCTGCACGGTCGGGCATTCGGGGAGCAGGGCCTTCATCTCTGATGCAACGTAGAGGCGACCCTCAGGATCCCACCCGAGGTAGAGCGGGATCACCCCCACCGGGTCTCGGGCGATGAGATAGCGACCTTTCCCACCCCGCGCAGTCGGATCATGGAGCACGAAGGCGTAGATGCCGTTGAGGTCGGCGAGAAAATTCGAATCCTTTTCACGGTAGAGCGCGAGAATCACTTCGCAGTCCGACGCCGTGGTGAAGCTGTACGGTCGCGTCAGCGATTTGCGCAGCTCGCGATGGTTGTAGATCTCGCCGTTCACCGCGAGGACCGCTGATCCCGCGGCCTCGGTGAGGGGCTGCGCGCCATGCGCCACGTCGACGATCGACAAACGCTCGTGCACGAGAATCGCCTGGTCGTCGGCGTAGAGGCCCGACCAGTCCGGTCCTCGATGCCGTTGCAGGCGAGACAAGCGAAGTGCGCGTTCGCGCAGGGCCTCGTCCGAACCACCCTTCAGGTCCAGGATCGCGAGAATCGAGCACATCAGGGACGTTCCTCGGGTTGTATGCTTCCGGTGGGACGAATCCGTGTGACTCGCCCTCCTGGGCCGACGGCCCAGCCGGAGCCGTCGGGCGCGAAGGCCACGGCCCAGTGCGACTCGGCATGCAGCTCCTGCCAGGTGGTGCCCCCGTCGGAGGTCGCTGCGACCCCTCCCGGCCCGACCACGACGAGCGCGCGATCGGAGGCGGTTCGAGAAACGTCGGCCCCGTAGAGCGCGCCGTCGAGGGGCGGCTCCGGGGCGGGGGTCCAGGTCGACCCACCGTCGCGCGACGTCGCGACCCGCGCCCCGGGCAACGGAGCACCGATGGCCCCACCGACCGCCCAGCCGAATGCGTCGGCCTCGATCCCGATCGCGGTCGCTCCGGCCGACGGTCCGGCCGTGAGGGGGAGCGGGCTCACGCTCCATGAACGGCCCGCGTCGTCACTCCTGAGCAACCGGGGTGCCGGCCCGTTCCCGGTCGCCACGAGGATCGTGGCCTCGCGCGACGTCGCCACGCAGTCCCCCGAGGCGGCAAAACCGCCCTCGCTGTCCAGCGCCGCCGGGAGCCTGGAGGGGGGAATCCGGCTCCAGCTTCGTCCGCCGTCGTCGGTCTCGAGAAGGAACAGCGCTCCTGCGACCGCGTCGCCATAGGCGACCCCGCGCATCGGGTCGATGAACGCCATGCAGTCGAGAAAGCCCTCGGGTTCGGTCATGACCCAGGTCTCGATCCAGGTCTCCCCCCCATCGTCGGTACGATAGAGTCGTGACTTGTCGCCGGGGCCCGCCGCCAGAAGCACCGCCGACGAGGCGTCGAATCCTTCGACGTCCCGAAACTCCATGTCGGTCGCGCCGCTCACGGTGGCCGTCGCCCAGCGCGCTCCACCGTCGGTCGTGAGCCCCCACGTTCCCCCGTGTCCGCTGATCCAGACCACGCGCTCGTCGACCGCGTTGATGGCCTGGAGAAGTACGGTGGTCCCCGACGCCTGGGCCGTCACCTCGAAGGTCGTCTGGGCCTCGAGAGGAGAGGAAACGCCGAAGACAGCGGTGGCCACGAGCGTGACTCCGACCGTGGAGAGGGAGGGGGCGGGAAGGATCATTCGGGGGCCGGCGAGGGGGAATCCATGACGGAGGCGACCCTCCACGAAACCCGACCCGGCACGGATCGGCAAGGCGTGGTGCTTCGGTGGGAACGGGCCCCGGTCGGGGCGGTACAAGACGGCCCCGCGTCTTCCCCTGCTCCGCCCATGCATCGCTTTCTCATTCGAACCCTCATCGTCGTGGCACTCGCCGCCGCTTCGTCGACCTGCGGTCCCCCGGCCCCCGGCGAAGGAAATGAGCCGGCACGTGTGTTCCTCGATCCACCGCTCGTTCTTCCCGACGCGTCGTTGGAGGCGTCGTCGGGAACGCGGTTCGATCTCCGAGAAGACACCCCCGGAGATGTCACGCTCGTGTTCTTCGGGTACACGCATTGCCCCGACATCTGTCCGGTGCACATGGCCAACCTGGCAGCCGTGCTCCGCGATCTCCCCCTCGAGGTGACGAGAAGGATCGACGTGCTCTTCATCACCACCGACCCCGAACGCGACACCCGCGAACGCCTTCGCGAATGGCTGGGCGCGCTCCATCCGGGGTTCGTCGGTCTCCGGGGAACGAGGGCTGAGATCACGGCGCTCGAGGAGTCGCTGGGGATCCCGGTGTCGGTGGTGTCGCCCGACGAAGAAACGGCCGACGGCGGCTATTTCGTCGGGCACGCAGCACAGGTCCTCGCCTTTTCTCGGGGTGATACCGCCCGCGTGGCCTACCCCTGGGGCACCCGGCAGCGAGACTGGCTTCGCGACCTGCCCGTGCTCGTGCGAGGTGAACTCCCTGGTTCCGTGTCAGGGGCGCGCTGATGCAGTGGTGGTGTGCGGCCCAGGACGTGGCATGGAGCTGGAGTTGGACTCCCTATCCGGGGGTGTGGCTGTTCATCGCAGCCCTGGGGGCGGGGTACGTGGCTCTACATCGCCAGTTCGCTCCGGATGATCCGGCGTTGGGGGCGGGCGACGGATCGTTCAGCCGGGGGGCGCGGCAGACATTCGCCGCGGCGGGACTCCTTCTGCTCTGGGCGGCCCTGGACTGGCCCATCGGAGCGCTCGGTTCGGGATATCTCGCGAGCGTACACATGGTGCAGTTCCTGCTCATCGCGGTGGCCGCGCCGCCGCTTCTTCTTCTAGGGCTGCCCCGCGGTGCCCTCGAGCGATTCGTGGGCGTGCCGGGTGTGCGCTCGGTCGTTCGGGTGATGGGGTATCCGATCGTGGCGCTCGCCACGTTCACCGTGGTCATGGGATTCACGCATTGGCCCCTGGTGGTGGACCGTCTCATGGCGGGGCAGGCGGGGTCGTTTCTACTCGACATGCTCTGGTTGTTGTCGGGGCTGATCTTCTGGTGGCCGGTCGCCGTGGCCCTGCCGCATCGCCCCTGGCAGCAGGAACCCTTCAAGATGGGATACCTCATCGCCGCCACCTTGGTGAACACCGGGGTGTTCGCCTACCTCACCTTCTCGCAGGTACCGGTCTATGCCACGTTCGAGTTGGCCCCGCCGGTGGGATTCCTCTCGACTCGCGATGATCAACTCGTCGCCGGACTTCTCATGAAGCTCGGAGGGGCCGTTCTATTGTGGACCTCGATTACGATCCTCTTCTTTCGATGGGTCGGCCGAAGCGACCGGGAAGACCGAGCCCAGGCCGCGGGTCTGGCCCTCGTGGCGCTCCTCGCCCTTGGGGGGTGCACGGTCGCCGAGCCGGAGTTGGTCGGGCCGGTCGTCATCGGCGAATCGGTGATGGGCGACCGCGCCGCGCTGTATCTCACGGCCCGGGGGGGAGAGTCGGACGACCGGTTGGTCGCGGTCGAGGTCGAGGGCGTGGAGACGGTCTCCCTTCACCACACCCGACAGGTCGACGGGATGATGCGCATGGAAGCGGCCGAGGGGGGGATCGCGCTCCCGCCGGGCGAAACCCTGCGTCTTCGGCCCGGAGGCGATCACGCGATGCTGGAACGCATCAACACGCCACTCGCCGTCGGTGACTCCGTGCGTGTCACCGTACGATTCCAGACGCATCAGGCCGAGACGTGGGCCCGGGTCGTGGCCCTGGCCGATCTGGAGAGGGCTCTCGGCAACTAGTTGCCGGATCCCCTTGCCGCCACGGCCTCCACTTCGTCGGCGGCCCGCTCCAGAGCCGGGCGCCCCGCCTCGTCGATCATTCGGGCCGCGTATCGGGCCGTCGCACGGGCGGTCCCGGGATCCGACAAAAGTTCGTCGACCACCCGGGCGAGCCGCTTCGATCCGAGGCCCAGGGGCCCCAGTCGACGCCCGACGCCCAGTCGCTCCAAGCGGGCTCCGTTGTCGGGTTGGTCGAAAGCCCCGCCCAGGACCACCTGAGGCACGCCGGCCCGCAGGGCCTGAGCGGTCGTGCCGATTCCCCCATGGTGAACGGCCGCCGCGCACCGTGGAAAGAGGGCGCTGAACGGCGCGCGGGACACATGGTGCACGTGGCTCGGAAGCGGCGCTGGGAGCTGCTCCGCCCAGGGGGTCACACACAGGGCTCTGTGCCCGGTGAGCGCCGTTGCTTCCGCGCCGAGGGTGAACAGGCGCGCCGCCTGCCGGTTGGCCGATCCCGGCGCGAAGACGATCGGCGGCGGGCCGTCGTCGAGCCACGCGCCGAGTCTGCCCTCCAGCGCGGGTTCAGCGAAGCCGTCGAAGAGTGGAAACCCGACGAGTCGTGTCTGCGGTGGCCAGTCGGGTTGGGGCGCCCCGAACCAGTCCGGAAAGAAGGCGATCACGCGCTGGGGTGAATGAACCCACGATCGAAAGGGGCGACGGTCGGGAGCCAGCCCCTTGCTGCGGCAGAAGCCGTACAGCGACTTCCGCGCGAGGGGCTCCACGCCGACCCGATCGACCAGCCACCAGAAGGCGCGGAGAGCGGGTTTCGGCCATCGATCGAGGTTGATCCCCAGGGGGAGCCTGGGTTGGCGATGAAGGGTGCGAAACGCGATGGGGGCGAGCTGCACGGTGACGGCGGGCACCCCCCTGCGCTCCTCGAACGCGCGGGTCGGGAACGAGAGCATATGGCCGACCAGGATCGAGCGACCCTCGGCCCAACGGCGGTCGAGGGCCGTCCAGAGGCGCTCCATTCCGACCCGGTCGATGAGGCGGAACAGGGCGCGGACGCCGTGCACGGGGTGCCACAGGTCGGGGTCGGCCAGCGCCTCTTCGAACTCTGCCGTCGAGATCAGCGGCTCGAAGTCGAGTCCGGCCGATTCAACCGTTTCACGGAAGGGCTCGGAGGTGATGACCGCCACTTCGTGCCCCCGCCTGCGAAGCTCCACACCCAACGCCACGAAAGGATGTACGTCGCCCGCCGAACCGACGGGCGTCATCAGAACCCGCAGGCCGCTCAGGACCGGCTCGCCTTCACGCCATCGCGGGTCTTCGCGACCCGAAGGAGCGTCGACTCCCAACGGTCGACGTACGGGGTCATCGCAAAACGGGAGGCCGCTCGATCCGCGGCCGCCCTCCCCATTCGGGCTCGGAGAGCGGGTTCGTGCACGATTCGTTGAAGGGCCGCCGCGAGACTCCCCGGATGAAAATCCGAGACCACTCGTCCGGGGGGGGACTCCGGATCGACGCCTTCGACGAGTACGTCGTGTGCCCCGCTGACCGGGGTAGACAGGATCGGGACGCCGAGCGCGAGAGCCTCGAGCATCGTGTTGGCCATCGACTCCTTATCGGAACTCACGACCAATAGATCGAGGGCGGCGAAAGCCGGCCAGGGATCGTCGAGGTGACCGAGGAACCGAATGCGATCGATCTCCCCGAGATGCCGGGCATGCTCTTCGAGTTCGCCGCGCAGGGGCCCATCGCCGACGATTACGGCTGTGCATCCCGGCACGCGCGCCACGGCTTCGATGAAGCGGTCGACCCGTTTCTCGCGGACCAGCCGTGCCACGACTCCGACCACCACACCGTCTCCGGGGAGTCCGAAGCGCGCACGGGCTTCGTCACGGTCTGGCGCGACAGCGGGGGGTTCGACCCCTTTGGGAATCACCTCGATTCGCGCCTCGTCGAGGTGTGGCAGCGCAGTCCGGTAGGATCGCGCCACATCATGCGCGCTCACGACGACGTGGTCGACGATGCGTCCGAAGAGCCAACGGTATTTCGCGTTGCGCGGGGTGTCGGTCGACATTCCTATTCGCGACACCGTCGGGACGAAGGCGGCCTTGGCCCCGAGCGCGAGGTGGAGCGTCTTTCGAAACGTACCGATGAGAAGCACGTCGGCGTCGAACCGATGAAGGGCGCGGGCCACCCGTACGGCACTCCACAGCGACAGGTCGCCGCCCACGTGGAGGATCGGCGCTTCCAGACCGAAGCCGGCGGCCTGCTCGGCGACATTCGGGCGATTGCAGTACAGACTCACCGTATGGCCTCTGTCCTGGAGCGCGGCGAGTAGGCGACACACGGCGATTTCGGCACCGCCCCATCCGGGGGCCCCGATGTGTGCCGCGATCCGAAGGGACCGTCTGGACTTGCTGGTTTTCGACATGTCAGACGCCACCCACTTGACCGAGCAACCAAGCGGCGGCGAGGGCGCCGTAGATCCCGAGCACGTACCCGACGACGGCCATCAGCAGGCCGACGGGGGCGAGCGCCGGGTGGTACACGCCCGCGACGACGGGGGCCGAAGCAGCCCCGCCTACATTGGCCATGCTTCCCGTAGCGACGAAGAAGAGTGGAGCTTTGATCAGGTACGCCACGGTGAACAGGAGGGCCACATGGATCGAGATCCAGAGTACGCCCGCCGCCAGGTAGACGGGGGCGGCGAGAACGGCCCGAAGGTCGGCCTGGGCACCGATCGCGGCGAGGAGCAGATACAGGGCGGTGTACCCCGCGGCGGAAGCGCCGACCTTCTCCATGTTTCTCAGCCGTGTGAACGACAGCCCCAGCCCCACGGTCACGACCACCAACACGGCCCAGGTGGTGCCCGAGATGATGGTGGGATCCCCCAACCGAGGCAGGCGCGCACCCAGATTCACCGAGACCACGGCGGCGGCCAGCCCGAGTCCGACCATCATGGCCATATCGCGCAGCGTCACGGGGTGCCGTTGTGTGTCCATCTCCGCGAGTCGTCGGTTCGTCTCGTCGAGGGCGTGCGTGTTGGCGTTGATCGCCCGATCCCACCGGGTCTGGAGACCGCTGAAGATCAGCAGCACCCCCATCCACCCGTACCCGACCACCGTATCGACGACGATCACCGGTCCCATTTCCGACTCCGGCGTCCCGACGCTTTCAGCGATCGCGACCATGTTGGCTGTTCCTCCGATCCAGCTGCCCGACAGCGCGGCAAATCCCGTCCAGGCGTCGGGACCCAGGGCCCCCTTGAACACCAGGAGCGCGATGGGGCCCCCGATGATGATGCCGACGGTGCCCGTGACGACCATGATCAGCGCTGTTTTTCCAAGTCGGGCCACGCTTCGGAGATCGACCGAGACCATCAGGAGAAAGAGCGCGAAGGGCAGGAGGTACCGTACCAACCAGTCGTAGGCCGGTGAGGCCGACGGTGTGATCCCCGCCGTGGTCAACAGCATGGGCACGAAATAGATGTAGATGACCGGAGGGGTGTACTCGAACAGGCGCTTGAAGGCCTCCAGCTCCGACAGCCAGAAGATCAGTGCGACGGTGGCGGCGAGAAGGCCGGCGACCGACATCGGATCCTGGACCAGCGACTCGGGCATGGAGAACCTGGATGAGGGAGAGAACGCGTGAAGACGTCTTCGATGCATGGCCCCCCGTCCCGGCCCAGGCAAGGGTGCATGTTGCCTCTCCATCGGGTCGCGCGCTATTTCGCCCCGCATGCCTTCCGCCTTCCGCCCTCCACGCGACTCGCCGATGAACCCGCCCCCACGCTCCAGCGTATCGCGCCGGTACCTGGACGTATCGGATGCCGATCTCGACACGCTGATTCTCGCACGCCTCGAGCTCCTCGGCGTCGACCTCTCGGTGCTCCCCGATGACGACGCCGAAGCGCCCGCCGACCGGCAACGGATTCTGGCATCGGCCCGGCGTTTCCTGCGCTCGACGCCGGGGGCTATCGCCGACTTCCGCATGGACCCGCAAGAGGTTCCGCCCGTGATGTATCCAGCCGAGTTGGGTGGTCGCCTGCCGGGTGCGGGAGGCCCTCGATGAGTCGGGAACCGTTGCTCCCGACCGATCGCACCGTCGACCGGCGGGCTTTTCTGCGCAGGGCGGGCGCGCTCACGGCTGCTGCGTCGACCGGGGCGCTGGGCTCGACTCTGATTCCGGCGCCGGCCAGCGCGATGTCGTCGGCCTCGGGTCGCCCGCTCCGCATGCCCGAGGTCGCCGACCCGCAGGTGGCGAACCCCGCCTTCTTGTCGGTGGCGGAAGCGGCGGCGGCGATTCGAAACGGTGATCTGTCGGCGGTCGAGCTCGTCGAGGCCTGCCTGGATCGCGTGCGACGGTTCGACGGGGTCTACATGGCCTTCAATACGGTGCTGGACGACCAGGCCATGGCCGCCGCCAGGGTCGCCGATCGCGCCACATCTCGGGGCGAATCGAGCGGCGCGCTTCACGGCATACCGCTCGCGATCAAAGACAACTACTACACGGCCGGAGTTCGCACGACCGCCAACAGCCACATCTTCGCCGACTTCGTGCCCGAGTACGACGCCGAGGCCTGGGCGCGGTTGGCGGCCCGGGGGGCGATCCTTCTCGGCAAGACCCAGATGGGACCGCTGGCGACGAGCCGGGCCACCACGCCCGACGGCCAGGCTACGACCCTGAATGCCTGGGCGCCGGGTGACTCGTCGATCAGCCCCGGCGGTTCGTCGAGTGGGTCGGCCACCTCGGTGGCGTCGCGTATGGCCCTGTCGAGCACGGGTACGCAGACGGGAGGAAGTATCACGAATCCGTCCGAAGCCCAGGGCCTCACGGGACTCAAGCCCACGATGGGGCGGGTGTCGCTTCGCGGCATCATTCCGTTGACCTACACGCGGGATCACCCCGGGCCCCTGGCCCGCGATGCCATGGATGCGGCGATCATGA
This sequence comes from uncultured bacterium, assembly GCA_965366355.1. GTDB lineage: Bacteria > Gemmatimonadota > Gemmatimonadetes > Longimicrobiales > Gaopeijiaceae > Gaopeijia. The sequence continues at coordinate 3,782 of CBDUEZ010000063.1, read as the reverse complement.
TGTCGATCATGGCGGGTCCCGATCGGGGCGACCCGCGCACGCTGGGTCAGCCCAGACTCCCAGACCTCGTAACTGCGGCCACTCCCGTGCGAAGGGGAGGGCGTGCTGAACTCCGCTGGCCGACCCGGATCGGGGTGGTCGAGGGCTACCTGGACGGGCCGGCGTTGGTGGAACTGATCTCGCCCAACGCCTCTCCGGACGAGCGCGCCCGGTGGGAACGCAGTCTGGCGATGGAGTCCAGGGGCCGCGCCGAGGCGACGGCTCGGCGCGACATGCTCGACACGTTCCGTCAACTCGGGGCCGAAGTGGTCCCCGTCGAGCTTCCTCGGGACTGGGACGTGCTCACCTCGGGAAACTTCAACAATGTGCGGCTTCCCGAGCGATCCGAGCCGTTCCTGGAGGTCCTTCGCGACGACGTGCGGAAGTTCGGGGTCTCACTCTCTCCGTGGATCAACGGCCTGCTCCTTCCCGGCACGGAATACCTGCGAGGACAGCGTGCCAAGTTGCTCCTTCTTCGGCGCATTCTCGACGACCTCTTCGCCCAATGCGACGTCGTGGTGCAGACGTCTCCGATCCCGTTCGACATCGTCGGCCTGCCTCTGATCGCCTTCCCGATCGGATTCCATGGGGTCGGCGACGCGGCGCTCCCGTTGGGTGCGGTTTTCGGGGGCCAGCCCTGGGCCGAGGATCGACTCCTGTCGCTCGTGGGCGGGTACCAGGCGGCCACCGACTGGCATCGTCGCCGTCCGGTCGACCCCGTCGCGGACGAACGGGGCGATGCTGTGCCGACCCCCCCGGTGGGTGAGCGGGGACGACTCGACGTCTGGGAGATCGACGCCTTCGGGCAGTAGCGATCAGGGTCCCCCCCGGGGGGACCCCTTGACCCCGCGCCCCGCGCCCCCACATGATCGCATGCACATCGGGGTGTGCTCGGCACACCACTCGTGTTCGGTTCGTTGCCGGAGGGAGACATGTCGGGAGGGAGCAAGGACCAGCTTACACATCGCGCCGCCATCATCGAGGGGCACGTGCGGGCTGTGAAACGACTGCTCGAAGAGGATCGTCCGATTCTCGAAATCCTCACGCAGATCTCGGCTGTGCGCTCGTCGTTGAACCGCCTGCAGCACGTGTTGTTCGAGGAGTACGTCGAGGAAGTCCTCCTCGATCTGAACACGCCGGCCGAGCGGTCCGCCGCCGTGGCCGACATTCGAGCCGCCATGGAGACTCTGCCGTGACCGACACCCAGCACCCCCCGGGACCGACCACGGCGGTGGTCGATGGCCGCTCCTTGGATCTCGATACCATCGCCGACGTTGCGCACGCAGGAACGGCCGTCCTGGACGCGACTGCCCGAACACGCATGGAGGAGTCGAGGACCGTGGTCGATGGTGCCCTCGCACGCAACGAACGGGTGTATGGCATCAGCACCGGGTTCGGGCGTCTGGCGGAGGTCTATATCGGCGACTCTCGCCGCCAGGAGCTGCAACTCAATCTCGTGCGTAGTCATTCCTCCGGCCTGGGGGCTCCCCTCGCCCGCGAAGAGGTGCGTGCGATGATGCTGCTTCGAGCCAACGCACTCGCTCGCGGCAACTCCGGGTGCCGCCCGATCCTGGTCGAGCGCCTTCTCGACTTCATCGGGCTCGACCTCACCCCCGTCGTGCCCGAGATCGGCAGTGTCGGCGCGAGCGGAGACCTCGCGCCTCTGGCTCATGTGGCGCTCTGCGTCATCGGCGAGGGCTCGATCGACGATGGGCAGGGACCGCGCCCGACGGCCGAGGTGCTGGCCGAACACGGGCTCGCTCCGGTGGCCCTGCTCGAGAAGGAGGGCCTCGCGTTGATCAACGGAACGCAGGCCACCACGGGACTCGGGGTTCTCGGCGCGGTCGCCACCCGCACGATCGTCGAGACGATCGAGGTTGCGGGCGCCATGTCTCTCGAGGCCCTCAAGGGTACGCCTGCGCCCTTCATCGCCGACGTGCACGAGGCCCGCCCGCACCCCGGCCAACAGGAGAGCGCCCAGCGTCTCCGCGCCCTCCTGCAGGGGTCCCAGATTCGGGAGTCGCACCGATTCAACGATCCCCGGGTGCATGACGCCTACTCTCTTCGATGCATGCCCCAGGTTCATGGCGCCGCGCGCGAAGTCCTCGGATACGCCTGGCGTATTCTCACTACGGAATCCAACGCCTCGACCGACAACCCGTTGGTCTTCGCGGCGGAGGGCGACGCGACGGGCCGGATCGTGAGCGCCGGAAACTTCCACGCTCAGATCGTTGCCCAGGCGCTGGACTTTCTCGCGATCGCGCTGGCCGATCTCGCCTCGATCTCCGAGAGGCGGATCGAGCGTATGCTCAACCCGGACCTGTCGGGCCTTCCCGCCTTTCTCGCCCGGGATCCGGGCGTCGAGTCGGGATTTATGATCGCCCAGGTGGCAGCCGTGGACCTGATCGGCGAAATGCGCGTCCTGGCGCACCCGGCGTCGGTCGACTCGGTGAGCACCAGTGCCGCGAAAGAAGATCACGTGAGCATGGGGATGGCTGCGGCGCGTAAATTGCGTCGCGTGGTCGAGTGCATGGAATACGTATTGGCGATCGAACTGATGGTGGCCGCCCAGGCACTCGAGTTTCATCGACCGCTCACGCCGGGCGCCGGCGTGGGCCTCGCCGTCGAGCGGGTGCGCTCCCAGGTCGCGCCTCTCGAAGGGGACCGGGTGTTGACCCAGGACCTCGAGGGGCTGCGCAGGGCCATTCGCGAGGGTGCCTTCGCATCGTTGTGGGAGCAACTCCCGGAGCCCGGTCCCGAGGAGTTCCTGGACTGATCGACCGGACGCCGTCTCCCTGAACCTTTGCACACGAGGACCGTGATGAACGACTCGAGCCCTGGCATCATCCGCGCGCCGCGGGGCACCGAACTGCGATGCCGTGGTTGGCTCCAGGAGGCGGCACTCCGCATGCTCATGAACAATCTCGATCCGGATGTCGCGGAGCGCCCCGAGGATCTGGTGGTGTACGGGGGAACCGGCCGAGCCGCGCGAAGCTGGGAGGCCTATCACGCGATCGTGCGCTCGCTCGAAACCCTGGCTGACGACGAAACCCTACTCGTCCAGTCGGGCAAACCGGTGGGCGTCTTCCGAACCCATCGTGACGCTCCTCGAGTCCTCATCGCCAACAGCAATCTCGTTGGGCGTTGGGCGACGTGGGAGCACTTCCGGGAGCTGGAACGGGCGGGGCTCATGATGTACGGTCAGATGACCGCGGGGTCGTGGATCTACATCGGTACACAAGGCATCCTCCAGGGCACCTTCGAGACGTTCGGAGCGGTGGGCCGTCAGCATTTCGGCGGATCGCTCGCGGGGCGTTGGGTTCTCACGGGCGGTCTCGGAGGTATGGGAGGCGCCCAGCCGCTGGCGGCGACGATGAACGGCGCCGCCTGTCTGACCGTCGAGGTCGACCCCGAGCGGATCCGGCGCAGGGTGGATGCCGGGTACTGCGATCGCATGAGCGAGGATCTCGACGAGGCCCTGGACTGGGTGCTCGAGGCCGCGCGCTCGGGTCAGGCCCTGTCGGTCGGGCTGCTCGGCAACTGTGCCGACGTCCTTCCCGCGATCCTGGAACGGGGGATCGTGCCGGATGTGGTGACGGATCAGACGTCGGCGCACGATCCTCTCAATGGGTACGTGCCGAACGGCATGTCGCTCGACGCGGCCCTCGCTCTGCGCGAGACCGATCCCGAGGACTACGAACGACGATCGTTTCGGGCGATGGCCGACCACTGCCGGGCCATGG
>CBDUEZ010000062.1:0-16051 GCA_965366355.1 uncultured bacterium | reverse complement strand
CGTCGTGACCCACGAGCACCACCTCGAGGTGATTGTCCTTCTCGATTCGTCCCACCGGATCGCGCACCAGAAACGAGTCGGCCGCTGCGGTCAACCGCAGCGTCGAATACTCCTGACCCGACACCTCGACCGTCTGGGTGATCTCCATGCCCAGGGCGGCTCCCGCGAAGGCCGGCGCAGACAGATCGGCGGCGCTCAGCACGACATCGGCCAGGCCGAAGCGCTCCATCTGAGCCCCGATGCCGCGGTCCCACACGCGGGCGACGATCCGTACGTCGGGATGGATCTCCCGCACCTTCATGGCCGCCTCGAGGTTGATGCGGTCGTCTCCGGTGCAGGCCACGAAGACGTCGGCCCCGGGCAGCCCCGCGCGCTCCAGCGTGCCGGCGAGACGGGCATCGCCCTGGACCACCGGAATCCCCAGCCTCGACAGGGCCTCGGCGGCCTCGGCATCCGGACTGTGATCCAGCACCACGACGTCCATACCCATGTCGTGGAGATCGCGGACCACGCGGAGCCCAACTCCGCCGGCGCCCAACACGATCGCGTGATGTCGATAGGTCATGGCAAGGGCCTCGGACCACCGATCACGGTCGTCCTCACGGTTGAAGAAGAGATCCAGGAAGTCGGCCGCCCCGAGTCCGACGAGCACGATGAAGGTCGCCGGCAACAGGTACCAGAAGACGGCCAGGTACCATTCCGGAGGCACCCCCTCCGGCGCCTCGAGCAGCATCAACTGCAGCATGATGTAGGGGCGATCGAACAGCGGGATCGAAGCGGCCGGGCCCCGTGCGAACTCGTGGAGTTCGCCGTAGAGCATCCCCCCCAGAACGGTTGCCGTCGCAAAGCCGATCAACGGCACTCGAAACTCTCGAACCAGCGCCGCGACATGCACCCAGGCGGCGTGGAAGCGCCTGGAGGATGACCGTCGTCGCCCCTTTCGTCCGACGGAAATCAGCCGGCTGTTCACACCATGGGGCACAGAGGACTCCGGCGCGGGGAGGAAGGAGCGGACGCCCCAATCTCTCTCCCCGCACCGGTTCCGCAACCGGGAGGCCTGCGATCGACCTCCCTAACCGATCTCCGCCGGCATACGCTCGACGATGAGCGTCGGAACGTCGAACTCGTCTTCCTCGATGCGCACCATCAACCCGTCCGGTCCGAAGGCCGACGGAATTCGGAGTGCGTCGGGCGCGAGCGTGCCCAGGTAGCGGCCGTCGGCGGTGAGCAAGTCGGTCGGTCCCGCCTCTCCGGGGTTGCCCGAGCTGCGCTGCACCCAGATCCGCCCCGCCGGGTCGGCCGCCATGCGCTCGATCACGGGGATCTCGTCGGCGAAGATCATCGACTCGATTCGGGCCCGCATCATCTCGCTCATGCCGTTCGCCTCGGTCCGGCCGCCGCCGCTCCCGCCGATCATGACCACCATGCCGCCCCCCGACCCCTCGGCCGCCTCTTCTCGCCGGCGGTCGCGCTCCCGCTCCTGCACGCTGGCCGTCACGGCGGTCGGTCGGATCGGCCGCTCCAGCACCTCGGTCACGTTGCCGTCGAGGTCGACGATCTTGACCCTGTACCCGATCGAGTCCACGACCGCGATGCGTCCATCGGGCAACACCGCGGAATGCAGTCCCGGCTCGAAGGCCCGGAGGACCGGCATGCGCAACTGGAGAGAGCCGCCCCCACTCGTCGTCAAGCTCTGTGCCTCACCCTCCGGGGCTTCGGGCATGTCCCACGCCGAATAGACGACCCGTGAGGAGTCGCCCTCGCTCAGGGCGAAGTAGCTGATCGGGCGAGATGGAGCGGCCTCCTCTTCGTCGTCTCCCGACGCCCCACCCGGGCCGTTCATTCTGATGCGCCCGCCGACCGACCCGACGGCACCCCCCATTGGATGAGGCGCCACATCGTCTCCGGGCAGCCCGATCTCACCCATGTCGACCCGAACGTTCCCCACGAACTCGCCCTGCGAGTCATAGACCACCCAACCCTGATGCCCGAGATCGAAGATCGCCACACCCCCCTCGGCGGTGAGTGTAAAGCCGAAAGGACTCGACAGCTCTCCTGGCCCTTCACCGGGGCGCCCGATGGTGCGCACGAACTCGCCCTCGGGATCGATTTCGGTCACGACGTTGGCCTGTCCATCGAGAACGTAGAGGTGTCCACGGCTGTCGAAGGCCACATTCGAGGCGTCGCCGAAGGTCGCCCAGTCCGGGGCGTTGAAGCCGCCCACCGAGTAGACGGGCTCCGGCGCCACGACGAGCGTGCGATCGGGCGCGTCCAGGCCGGTTTCCGTCGCCGTCCCGACTTCACCCTCGCCGCAGGCCAGGGTCGCAAACACGGGTAGGACGAGCATCGGGAAGAGGCGCATTCGGAACATGGGCTTCTCGAAGTTGGGTGGAGGGTGGGGACCCTGGACCAGGGCCTGGGGTTGTGACGCGCTACACGCCGCGTACCGTTGCTTTGGAGGTCAGGTGCCCGACCCTATGTCTTCTTTGTCGTCCTCCGAGGTCGCGGCCCTTCGCGCCCGATTCCCCATTCTGGGCAACCGCACGTATTTGAACTCGTGCTCCCTCGGCGCCCTCTCGCTCGAGGCGGAGGCGTACCTCGGCGATTTCCTGGCCCGCTGGCACACCATGGGGGCGTCGGCCTGGTACGAACACTGGATGGGCCGTCTCGATCTCCTGCGGGAGCGGGTCGCCGACCTCCACGGCGCCGGCCCGTCGGAGGTGGCCCTGCTGCCCTCCACCTCGGCCGCCCTGACGATGATGGCCGAAACCGTCCCGCCGCGGGGCCGTCATCGGGTCGTCTGTACCGAGCTCGATTTCCCGACCCTGCCGTATCAATGGTTGGTCAAGCCCGACATCGAGGTCGTGATGCTCGAGAGCCACGACGGTGTCGGTATCGATCTGCAGCAGTTCGCCGACGCCGTCGATGAACGCACCCTCTTCGTGGCGACCTCCCATGTCTTCTTCTCGACGGGAGCCGTTCAGGACATTCGGGCGATCGGCGACATCGCGCGCTCCGCAGGCGCCTGGAGCCTGATCGATGGGTACCAGGCACCCGGCCAGATCCCCGTGCGCTTCCGGGAGTCCGGGGTCGACATGTATACGTCGGGTCCCCTCAAGTGGCTCTGCGGCGGTCCGGGTCTTTCGTATCTCTTCGTGCGCGAGGAGCACATCGCCTCACTCACGCCCCACTTCACCTCGTGGTTCGCCGCCAAGGACCAGTTCGCCTTCGAGGTGGATCGGTTCGAGTTCAGGAACGACGCCCGTCGGTTCGAGATGGGGACCCCGGCCCTGCCGACGGTACACACCGCTCTGGGGGGCCAGGAGGCCCTCGCCTCGGTGGGATGGGACCGGGTTTTTGCGCGCATCCGCGACCTCACCGACCGTCTGGTCCGCGGCTGTACGGACCAGGGCTTGGCCCTTCGTATCCACCCCGACCCCGAGCGTCGATCCGGGATCGTCATGGTTCGCCATCCCGATCCCGCCGGTGCGGTGCGTCGCCTCGACGCCATGGATATCGTCGTCGACCACCGCCCGGGCCATGTGCGCATCAGTCCCCACGTCTACAACACCGAAGACGAAATTGATCTGTTGGTCGAGAGTCTCGCGGGGCTGTATACTTGACGAAACGTTTGTTTCGCCTGTTCCCGGTTCACCGAATGCGCCGTCTGCTGATCCTTGCCACCCTACTCGGGCTCGCCCCGTCGGCCCTTGCGGCTCAGGGCGTTGCGATCGCTCCCAAGGTCGGGAGCACGGGTGTTGGCGGCGACCTGATTCTTTCGCTCGCCCCGAAGCTGGCCCTCAAAGGCGGCGTGGGGTTCAGTCTCGTCGAGTTCGACCTGGACCTCGACAACCAGCGCTATCGGGTCGAGCCGCCCCCCGTGTTTGTCACGGCGGCCATCGACATCCGAGTCACCGGTCCGCTCCGGATCATGGCGGGCCTGCTCCATCGCACCGACGATGTGCGGTTCGGCGGTGACCTGACCGGGGCCGTGGAGATCGGCGACGAGAGTTTCAATGCGCCGGGTCGACTGGAGGGCGCGCTCCTGAGCACCGCGACGGCCCCCTTCCTCGGTCTGGGACTGGGAAGCCTCGGGAGGGGCGGCATGGGCCTCTACCTCGACCTCGCCGTCGCGTTCACGGGAGACCCCGACGTGGAACTCACCGGGTCGGGAGCGATCACCGCGGAGCCCAATTTCGACGTCGAACTCGAGAAGGAACGGCTGTCGATTCTCGGTGAGATCGACGAGTACTACCGGTACTGGCCCATTCTCAACCTGGGCTTTCGAATCAGCCTATAGGTCTCGATCTGTAGGTCTCGATCTGCAGGTCTCGATTCGGCTCAGCGGTCCTTCCTGACCCAACGATCGGAATCCCGCGCCCGGTACTTCTCCAGGGTGCGCTCGAGCGCCTGGCCCAGGTCGACGCCCTGTTCGTTCGCGATGACCAGAAGCACGAAGAGCACGTCGGCCAGCTCGAGTGCGAGATCCTGTTCGGCCTCCCCCGGCTTCTTGGTCTTCGGTCCGAAGCGGTGGTTCATGAGGCGGGCGAGTTCGCCGACCTCTTCGGTCAACCGCGCCAGGTTCGCGAGCGGAGGCCAGTAGCCCTCCTCGAACTGGCCGATCCAGGCGTCGACGCGCCGCTGGGCCTCGTTCAGATCCATGCATCCCTCACGGTGTCAGCACGAGCTTGCCGAAGACGCCGCCGCCCTCGAGCACTTCATGGGCACGGCGCGCCTCGTCCAGGGGGAGGACCTGATCGATGGGGGCCTCCAACTCACCTCGAAACACCTGCGCCATCACCGATCGGTATTCGCTCGGAGACCCCATGGTGCTGCCGAGAATCGACAACTGTTTCCAGAAGACGTGACGCAGGTCGGTCGTGACCCGCGGACCGGTCGTGGCCCCGTAGCACACGACACGCCCCGACACGCCGAGCGACCTCAGCACCGAAACCCATAGGGCCTCGCCCACGGAATCGATCGCCAGGTCGACGCCCCGGCCCGACGTCGATGCCTTCAGGGCCGCCACCCAGTCGCCCGCGCTTCGATCGTAGACCTCGTGGGCCCCGAGCGCCCGAAGGCGCGTCACGCTCTCCTCTCCCGAGGTCACCACATGTACGCGCGCCCCCGCCCGCACCGCGATCTGGACCGCCATCGTCGACACGCCGCCCGATCCTCCCGTAATCAGCACCGACTCGCCCGCGCGGCACCCCCCGCGGACGATGACCGCGCGCCAGGCCGTCACGGCAGCCAGCGAAGCGGCGGCCGCCGACTCGAACGAGACGGAGTCGGGAAGCTCGAACAGGTTCTCGGCCGGGACGACCACAAATTCGGCGAACCCTCCGTCGGTGTGTTCTCCGAGAAGCCGTAGAGAAGGAGCCGTGAACGAGGGGCCCTGGGGTGGCGTGTCATAGAACCCATAGCCGAGCGACGGGTCGACCACGGCTCGCACACCCAGCGCGGAGGGCTCAACGCCCGGCCCGAGCGCCTCGACCTCTCCCGCAAAGTCCGACCCTCCGATGTGGGGCATCGTGGTTTCGATGCCGATGCCCCTCCGCACCCAGAGATCGAGATGGTTCATCGCCGCCGCACGCACTCGGAGACGCACCTCGCCCGGACCCGGGATGGGGATCGGTCGATCTTCGATGACCACCACTTCGGGGCCACCGTACTCGTGGAATACAGCTGCTCGCATCGTTGTCATGCGAATAGTTTCGTCCCCCTCGGCGACTGGCGCCACCACTCCGCACCAACGCGCGGCCCCTCGTCGACCCGTGCGCCGGATCGCGCGGGAGCGTTACCTTTGACCCCGTGAATACCCTCGATCCCCCTCCCGGCCCGCCACCCGGCCCACCCGCCGACGCGACCGACGACACCGACATCCACGGGTCGTCCGACGCGACGTTGGGTGGCTACTTCCGGGTGCACGACCGTCCGCCCGGGTTCGAGGGGTCCGACGGGCATCCGTACACCGTCTCGATCGAGGTGGAGCAGACCGCGAATCTCCGCACTCCGTGGGAGGGTTTTCTGGTTTTTCCCCGCTGGGCCGCGACCGGCCTGGGCATCGTGGGCCACGTGGAGACGCCGACCCTCTGGACGGGCTCGAGCCGCGAACAGGTTCTCTCCCAGGCCGCCGACGTACCCCTTCTTCGGGTTCAACAGTGGCTGAATCAAGCCATCGCGTCTTCCGCATCCGAGGTTTGAGAAGTCAATGCTGCGTGATTCACTCATCTATCTGAGCCACTCCGACGCCGCGAAGACGGTGGTCACCCGCACTCCGCTGCGGGCCATGAGCCGCCGTTTCGTGCCCGGAGAGACGGTCGACGAGTTGGTCGGGGCCATTCGAGAGGCGAACGCCGCCGGCCTGACGGCCACGGGCAACTATCTCGGCGAGTCGGTGCACGACGAACCGAATGCCCGCCAGGCCGCCGACGTCTACCTGCGGGTGCTCGACGCGATCGGGAAGGAGTCGCTCGACGCGAACGTCTCGCTCAAGTTCACCCAGCTGGGTCAGGACATCAGCGAACGTTTTCTCGGTGACAATCTCGGGGCCGTTCTCGACCGGGCCGACGAAGTGGGCAGTTTCGTTCGCTTCGACATGGAAAGCTCGGAGTATACCGAGCGCACCCTGCAGGCCTTCGAGAAACTCTGGGCCGGGGGCAGACGAAACATCGGCGTCGTGCTCCAGTCGTACCTGCGTCGGACGGCGGGCGACGTGGCGCACATGAACCGGCTGGGCGCCCGCGTGCGGCTGTGCAAGGGGGCCTACTCCGAGCCGCCCGAGGTGGCCTTTCAGGCGCGTCATGAGGTCGACAACAGCTTCGTCGAACTCATGCGCGTGCTGCTCGATGACGGCAACTACCCCGGTATCGCGACTCACGACGAGCGCATGATCGAGGCCACCGTGGAGCACTACCGCGCCCAGGGCTACTCCGCGGATCGTTTCGAATTCCAGATGCTCCACGGCGTGCGTCGTGACCTCCAACAGCAGTTGGTTTCCGACGGCTTCCGGGTTCGGGTCTACGTTCCCTTCGGCGAGCACTGGTATCCCTACCTGATGCGCCGACTCGCGGAGCGCCCCGCCAACATGCTCTTCTTCGCCGGATCGGTCATCCAGGAGTCGCCGCTCGGGTTTCTGTGGCCCAAGAAGAACAGGAGCAGCGGTGGCGGACACTGAGCCGTTTCTGAGGATCACCGAGATCTTCCATTCGATTCAGGGCGAATCGACCTGGGCCGGGCTGCCCTGCACGTTCGTGCGCGTGACCGGCTGCCCCCTGCGATGTGTCTGGTGTGACACGGCGTATGCCTTCCAGGGGGGCACCCGCATGACCCTCGCCGAGATCGAGGAAGAGGTGGACCGCGTGGGGACTCCGCTCGTGGAGGTGACGGGGGGTGAACCGCTGGCTCACCCGAACGTGCTCCCGCTCACGCGCGCGCTCGCCGACAAAGGCTACACCGTACTCATCGAGACGTCGGGAGCCTTCGACATCTCCGGACTCGATCCACGCGTACACCGCATCATGGATCTGAAGTGTCCGGGCTCGGGCGAGTCCGACCGCAACCTCTGGAGCAATCTCGAGCACCTCGGCCCCACCGACGAGGTGAAGTTCGTCGTCGCCGACCGCGACGACTACGTGTGGGCGAGAGAGACGATTCGCGAGCGGGGGCTCGACGTCGCGGTGCGCGAAGGCCGCCTTCGGGCCCTGCTCATCTCGCCCGTGTGGAACGACATCGACCGCGAAGAACTCGCCGGCTGGATCCTCGAAGATCGGCTGCCTGCGCGGTTTCAGCTTCAGCTGCACAAGTTGATCTACGGGGCCGATCGAATCGGCGTCTGACGCAACCTTCCGCGGGCTCCTTTCGTCTATGGAAAGACCCGCGTGTTCATCTCGTCCGGCCGTTTCCCTGGAAATTCCATGACCGCTCGTTTTGTCGTTCCCGTCCTTCTGCTCCCACTCGCAGTCCTCGCTACCGCCTGCGGTGGAGCATCCTCGGGCGACCCATCGGCGAGCGTTCAGATCGACTCGATCGGCGACACCCTGGTCGTGCGCACTCTGGCCGGAAGCACCTGGGGGAACGGCACGGGCCAACTGGTGCCCGAGCTCGCGATCGGCGTGCTCGATGGCCCCGAAGAGATGATCTTCGGCAACCTCGGCGCGCTCGCCGTCGCGCCCGACGGGCGCATCTACGCCCTCGATCGGCAGATTCCCGCCGTGCGGGTCTTCGATTCGACGGGCCAGTACCTGACCACGCTGGGTCGCAGCGGCGAAGGCCCGGGAGAGTTCGGGAGCCCGGACGGCGGCATGGTGATTCTCTCCGACGGGCGCCTCGCCGTGCGCGACCCCGGAAACGCCCGCCTGCAGCTGTTCGATGCGTCTGGAGAAGCGTCGGCCACGTGGCCGGTGATCGCGGGCGGGTTTTCAACGTCGAATCCCATGTACAAGAGCCGCGGGGACACCCTCCTGACGCCCGTGCTCATCGATCGGGAAGCCGACGTGTCGGAGTGGCGATCGGGGTTGCAGCGCATGTCTCCCGCCGGGGCGATCGTCGACACCCTGGCCTACCCGGAGTCCGGTTACGAAACCCCCACGATCGAGGCACGATCGGAGGGCGACGGCGGCACGAGCGTGTCGATGAACGGCGTTCCCTTCGCCCCCGATGACGAGGCCGTCTATCATCCCGACGGGTTCTTCGTCGTCGGCATCAGCGACCGGTATGCGGTGACCCTCCTCCGGCCCGGTGGCTACCTGCGCATCGAGCGCGATGTGCCGCCCGCGAGAGTCACTCCCGGAGAGAAGCGCGAAGAGGAGGCGGCCGCCACTCGCAACATGCGCTACACCGATCCGAATTGGCGATGGAACGGGCCCGCCATTCCTGACCAGAAGCCGTTCTTCGAGCAGATCCTCCCCGCCGAGGACGGCCGGATCTGGGTCTTGGTCGAACTCGAGGGAGTCGAACGCGACGACCCCGACTTCGACCCGACCGATCCCGACGGGGTGGAGAACCGATGGCGCTCCCGACGGGCGTTCGACGTGTTCGAGACCGACGGCACTTTCGTCGGGCGGGTCGACGTGCCCGACGAGTTCAGTCGGTATCCCACCCCCGTGATTCGGGGCGATCTGGTCTGGGCGGTCACGCGCGACGAGCTGGATGTGCAGCGGGTCGTGCGCTACCGGTTGACGCCCCCGGCCTCCCTGGGGCGGTGACGCGGCGGAGGGGGGGAGGCCTCGCAGCCAACCCGAGTCGACGGCCTCGCAGCCAAACCGAGGCGACGGACTCGCAGCCAAACCGAAAAAGCGTTCCCGCGGGAACGCGGGGCGATCAGATGGTCCGATGGACCAACCGATCGGCCCCGGTCGGCCGCTCATGAAACTGGGCGGGATCGCACACCAGAGCGACGCTACCGGCCGGCGCCGCCGTCACCTTCCTGAGCGCCGCCGGTCGACGGGCGCACAATCGCGAACCCCAGGGGGAGCGGCAGCACGTCCATGCCCTCGAACTCGGGCGGGGCCTGACCGGCCGCGTCGACGATGAGACGATCTTCGGGTCGTAGCTTGTCGACCCAGGGCTGATAGGTGTCCCAACTTCCCCGATCCTTGATGTCGTGCAGGATCGCCAGGTCTTCCCGGGGCATGATGCCCTGTTCCGGACCGAGAATGTAGCGCCACGGTCGGTCGGGATAGATGAGATACATCGAGTAGAATACGCGCATCTCGGCGCTGTAGATGATCCCCCCGTCGCCCGGCAACCACGGCTCCGCTTCTTCGGGGTTCTCCATCAGCCAGGCGATGCGCGGAAGGGGAGAACTTTCCCAGCGGCGGCCGTGATTCGCCGAGATCGAGAGGTAGAGGGCCACGACGACCGCCCCGACGAAGACGGCCCGGGACGGCGCGCGGGTCGGCATGCGGGCTTCAAGCACGCGCTGAAGTAGGAGCGCCGCCGTGGCGAGGAGCGCCGGAAGCCCCAGGTCGGTCCAGAACCGGCTCGCGGAAAACGCGAGGACCCAGCCTCCCAGAATCGTCACGACACCCACGTGACGCAGCGTGAACGACTTCAGTTCCGGCAGCGTCGCCCAGGCGAGAAGAAGCACCAACGAGAACGCGACGAACGGCCCGTCACCCGTGAAGGGGCGCAGCTCCGACACCCGGAAGACCGCATCGGTGGTGCCCATGGTCTTCCACACATGCACGACGTTGTAGCTCAGGTGCGTCAGCGGTTGGAGAGTCAGGCCCGCGCCGAGCAACACACCCACGGTGACCGCGCCCAACATTGCCGACGCCGCCTTCCATCGACCGGTGACGAGCGCCGCCAGAGGCGCCGCATAGAGCAAGAACCAGGTGCTGTGCAGCCAGGTGCCCACGGTCGCCGCCGCGACACAAAGGATCAGTGCAGATCGGGATCGTGGATCGTCGACCAGCCGCTGCCAGACGAGGACGAATATGAGAACGGCTGTGCTGGACAGCATGAACGGGCGTCCCAGCGCGAGGCGCAGCGGATACCCCGGGTTGATCACCACCGCAAGCAAAAGCACCGCGGCCCAGGCCTCGGGGCGACGGAGCAGGAAAAGCGGGGTGACGGTGAAGACCGCGAAGAAGAAGAGCACCCCGAAACTCACGAGCCCAAAGCGATCCACTCCCACGTATCGATGCAGTGCGCGCAGGACCGCGTGCCATCCCGGAGTGGAGTCTTCGGCGGGTACGGCCTCGTCGAAGAGCACAACCTCGTAGTAGGGATTGTCGGACGCCGCCGTCGCCGCGTGCCGAAGCGCGTCGTCGGGAGGAATGAAGGCGTAGTCGACGATCTTCAGCCCCGCGGCGAGCAGCGCCACGCAGGCGAGGAGCAGAACCGCCAGCCGAAGGCGGCGGTCCAGGTCGGATTCTGGAGTCATCAAGTGGGCTCGGTCTGGGAGGTGGGCCAGCATAGCCCACCCGAGGGCGTCTCGCATGCAAAGGATCGACCGCCGTCGAGGCGTCCTTGAGCGAGGCGGACGCCTCGGCTCCGGGAGGGCGGCGGGGGCGATTGACTTGCCGCGATCGCCGACGGAAGTTGGCCCATCTGCTGCCCGCCCACTCGTTCCCAGGTCGCTGGTGTCCAGAGCCGCCCGCTTCATCTCGGAGCTGCGCCGCCGTAAGGTGGTCCGCACAGCCGTGATCTACGCTGCCCTGGCGTGGGGTGGAGTGGAGGTCGTGACAACGTTGGGCCCGGTGCTCGGCCTCGGCGACGGCGCCGTGCGCACACTGGTCGTGGCGATCCTCGCTGGCCTTCCCGTCGCGGTCGTCCTCGCCTGGATGTTCGACATTACCCCGGAGGGCATCCGGGCCGAGTCCGCTCCGTCGCCTCCCGCCCCGGCAGCCGATGGCCCAGCGGGGCCGGCCGTCTCCGCCGTGGAGGAGCGCGACGCGCGCCTCGATCGGCCCCCGCCGGCCGCCACCTCGGAGATGATCGGGCGGAGCGACGACGTCGCGGAGCTCCTGGCTCGACTCGACGCCGGCGCGCGTCTGGTCACCGTGACGGGCCCCGGAGGAACGGGAAAGACGACTCTCGCTTCGGAGATCGGTCGCCAGGCGGCGGAGACCTTCTCCGGAGGGGTCGCCTATTTCACGCTCGTCGGCGTGCCCGACGCCGCCGACGTCGTACCGTCGTTGGCCATGGCCCTCGATGTGGCCGATGTCGAGGGGCGTGAGCCCGTCGACGGGCTCATCAAGGTGATCGGCGACCGTCGCGTCCTGCTCGTTCTCGACAACTTCGAGCACGTGCTCGACGCGGCTCCCGCCGTCTCCCGCCTCCTCGCGGCTTGCCCCGGCCTCCAGATTCTCGCCACGAGCCGCTCCCCACTCCGGGTCGGGGGCGAGCAGGAATACACCCTCGAGCCCCTGCCCCTACCCCCGTCGGGCGCCGACACCCTCGACGACGTGCTCGGCAGTCCGGCGGTGGAGTTGTTCGTGGCCCGAGCGAGGCAGGCCCGTCCGGACTTCCGACTCGACGCGTCGAATGCGAGCGCGGTCGCTGCGGTGTGCCGGCGTCTCGACGGGTTGCCCCTCGCCCTGGAACTCGCTGCGGCCCGGGTCCGGGTGCTGGAGCCGGCGGCGCTTCTCGAGCGCCTCGAGCACGCGCTCGACGTGCTCACCTCCGGGGCCCGTGACCTGCCGGAGAGACAGCGCACGCTCCGCGCCACGATCGACTGGAGCCATTCGCTGTTGGACGCGACCGAGCAACGACTCTTCCGGCGTCTTGCGGTGTTCGCCGACGGATGGACGCACGACGCGGCCGAGGCCGTGTGCGACCCCGACGGAGAGGGCGACGTGCTCGAAGAGATGACATCGCTGCTCGAGAAGGGGCTGGTGTCGCGCGATCGCACGGGGCGGTTCACGATGCTCCGAACGATTCTCGATTTCGCCCGCGAGCGACTCGACGGCTCGGGTGAAGCCGCCCGGTTCCAGGCCCTGCACGCCGACCATTTCCGCGACTTCGCCGAACGACTCGAGCACGGGATCGAGGCGGTGGACCGCGCCCAGCTCCAGTGGATGGAGCGGGGCACCCGAGAGGACGGCAACCTCGACGCTGCCCTGGCGTGGTTCCGCGCCGAGGCCGCGAAGGGAAACGGCGAGGCGGTGGAGGCCGGCCTGCGCACCTGCGGGGCGTTGACGCTGTACTGGCACATCCGTGCCCAGCACGTGCGCATGCGGGAAGCGGTCGACAGCTTCCTGGAGCACCGTGCCGAGATCGGACCGACGGTCGGGTGGGCCATGGCCATGAACGCACGCGCCCTGGCGTCGATGTCGGTGGGCGACCTGGACGGGGGCGTTGAACAGGGTATCGCCGCTCTCGACGCGGCCGAAGCACTCGGCTTCGAGCGGGGACGGGCGTTCCACGCGTTGATCCTCGGCACGAACCACCTGATCCGGGGCGATTTCGAGGAGGCCGACCGGCGGCTCGCCATGGGTGCAGAACGAAGTCGCGAGCTCGGGTGGACGTGGGGTGAGGGGTTGGCCCAGGCGTTCCACGGCATGCTGGCCACCGCCCAGGGGCAGACTGAAGAGGCCCGCGTCCGACTGACACGCTCGGTCGAGATGCTCGCCGGCATCGGCGATCTCGAAGGGAGGGGCGTGGCGCTGAGCGGGCTGGCGCTCCTGGCCAACATCGAGGGCGACCCCGACGAGGCCATCCGCCTCTACGAGGAGGCACGCACGGCGTTCGCGACCATCGGCGATCGCCCCGAAGTCGCCCGGGTCCTCGACGAAATGGCCTGGTGCGTGCTCGGCGCGGGTTCGACCGAACGCGCTCGCTCGCTGTTCCTGTCGTCGCTGCGAGAGCACGACTCCGTGGGTAGCCCGCGCGGCGTGGGGCTAGCCCTCATGGGCCTGGCCGCCGTCGAGGTCGCCGAAGACCGGGTCGAGCGGGGGCTGGTCGTATCGGCCGCGGCCGACGCGTTCTCCGAGAAGGAGGGCGTGGTGGTGTCATACCCGTGGGTCTTCGCGGCGCGGGAGCGCCTGGACGAGGCGATCGCCGCCCTCCCCTCCGACCTCGTCGACCGGCTCACCGCCCGGGGTCGAGCGCTGTCGGCCCAGCAGGCAATCGCCTTCGTCGCGGAGCACACCGAACGCGAAGCCGTCGTCTGAGCGGGAGGCCGGGCCCCCGCTGGGGTTGAACCAGGTGCCCTTCTCTCGGCACCTTCCGCCATGGATGATCCCCGGCTCCACGCGGTGCGAGAGGCTCTCGCGGCCTACGCCTCCGACCCCGACGACCCGACCCCGGGTCCCGACATCACCCTCGACGCCGCCGTCGCATTGGTCCTGCGAGGCCAGCCCGACGATCTCGAGGTATTGCTGATCAAACGGGCTCGCAATCCACGGGACCCCTGGTCGGGGCACATGGCCCTTCCCGGCGGACGTCGCGAACCCACCGACGCGAGTCTCGTTCAGACGGCCGTGCGCGAGACCCGGGAGGAGACGGGGGTGATTCTGCCCCCGGAAACGGGCGTCGCCTTCGGGCACCTGGGCCCACTCCCCCGGGTGGCTCCC
The DNA here is from genome assembly GCA_965366355.1 of uncultured bacterium. Lineage (GTDB taxonomy): Bacteria > Gemmatimonadota > Gemmatimonadetes > Longimicrobiales > Gaopeijiaceae > Gaopeijia. Next base: position 2,030 of record CBDUEZ010000062.1, on the reverse strand, counting down.
CAGAGTGGTGGGCTCCCGCGGCTGCGCATCTCGCCCTACGTGTTCGGCGTCCCCGCCGATACCGACGCGCGGGCCGCCTCTCCCGAGGTCGCACGCGTGCACTGGACGCCCCTGGCGGTCCTACAGGATCCAGCGGTGCACGACGAGGTGGAGATGTCGCTCCCCCGCGGGCCTCAGGTGTTTCCGGCCCTGCGAGTCCACGAGGAAGTCGTCTGGGGCCTCACCTACCGCATCCTGCGGGACTTCCTGGAGCGGTTGGAGCGTCTCTGACGCGGTCGCAACCCGACACGATCGGGGGAAGCGAGGCGTCGGCCCGATTTCGACCTACATGCCCCCGTCGGTCGTCGGGTCTGCGACCCATTCCGCGATGAAGACGTTCGTGTTGGCCTCGTGCGAGGGGTTGCGGTTGGAGCCCCACACCAGGAATCGACCGTCGGGGCTGAACATCGGGAAGCCGTCGAAGTCGTCGGTGAAGGTGATCCTCTCCTGACCGGTGCCATCGACGTTGATCATGTAGAGGTCGAAGTTGCGGCCGGTGGGGTCGTCCTGGTTCGAGCTGAAGATGATCTGGTCGCCCGACGGGTGGAAATAGGGACCGAAGTTGGCGGCTCCATTGCTCGTGACCTGCTGCACGTTGCTTCCGTCGGCGTCGGCCACATAGATCTCGAGAGTGCTGGGCCGAATGAGTCCGGACGCGAGAAGCCTCTGGTAGTCCTCCATCTCGGCGCCCTCGGCCGGGTAGTGGGCCCGCCATACGATCTTCGAGCCATCCGGCGAGAAGAAGGCGCCCCCGTCGTACCCGATCCTGTCGGTCACGCGACGCACGTCGGTCCCGTCGAGGTTCATCGTGTAGAGGTCCAGGTCTCCGTCGCGCATGCTCGTGAAGATCATGCGATCGCCGAGCGGCGAGAGCGTAGCCTCGGCATCGTACCCGGGCGTGTCGGTGAGGCGCTCGAGATTCGATCCATCATCGTCGGCGACGTAGAGGTCGTAGCTCGGGTAGACGGCCCAGACATAGCCCATCGACATGTCGGGCGGAGCGGGGCACATCTCCGACTCGGCATGGGTCGACGCAAAAATGATCCGCTCCCCTTCCGGGTAGAAGTACGAGCAGGTGGTACGGCCGGTACCGGTGCTGACGAGACGCTGATCTCCGGAGGCGAGATCGAGGGTGTGAATCTGGTCACACCCTCCCTCCTGAGGCGTACGCTGATAGATCAGTCGAGACCCGTCATACGAGAAGTAGGCCTCCGCGTTTTCGCCCTCGAACGTGAGCTGGCGCACGTTGCGAATGTGGCCCTCCCGTGCGTCGTCTGCGAAAGGCTGACCCGCGCCGATCGTGAGGGCGGCGGCGGACTGAGGGGCCTCGGACCGCGCTTCGGGGGCTCCGTCGACAGCCTCGTCGCCGGAACACCCGGCAAACCCGAGGGCGAGAAGGGAGAAGAACGAAAGTCCGACTCGACGATGAGAGAACGTGCGTAACATTGCGACACCGGCCTGGATTCGAAAAGGAGCTCCTTCGCAGACGATAACCTGCCGCTCGGGACGGGAGAAGACCGCCCGGCCCCGGTCGCCCGCTTGCCTTGGAGATCCCGTCCGGCACAGTTTGGCACGTTCGTAAGCGTCCCGACTCCGGAGTACGTCCATGAAGTGCACGCCCGTCCGTTCTGCCGCTCTGATCCTTGCCGGCCTGCTGGCCACCCTCCCTGTCTCCGCACAGCAGTGGAGCCCACTCGATCGTGGGAGCGACAACATGGAGGTGCTCGGGCATCTCCCGTTGGGCCCCCGTCTATCGGTCGCCGACATGGACCTCGAGCAGGAAATGGACCGCCCATTCGCCTACGTCTCGCGCATGGTCTACGGGTTCGAGGGCCCCAAGGGCCTCGATATCATCTCGCTCGCCGACCCGGAAAGCCCCGAAATCCTCTACGAATGGCGGATTGAGGACCAGGACCTGCACCAGCGCACCGGCGGGATGGACGTGAAGCACTTCAAGTGGAACGACCGCTACTACGTGGTGCAGTCGCTCC
>CBDUEZ010000061.1:0-16071 GCA_965366355.1 uncultured bacterium | reverse complement strand
CTGCGCCTCTGCGGGCGGTAGCGATGTCGCAGCCCCCACCTCGGGAGCCGCCTCCGCGCCGGTGGCCGATGCGCCGGCGCCAGCCGCACCTGCCGCCACCGCAATGACCCTGGCCGATGGTGTCTATTCGGCGGAACAGGCGGAGAGGGGCTCCGAGGTGTTCTCGGGCACGTGCTCGGAATGCCACGACACCTCCGAGTTTCGCGGCACCGACTTCATGTTCGATTGGGAAGGTTCGACGGTCGGGAGGTTCGTACGGCTCGTGTCGGAGACGATGCCCGACGACAACCCCGGGAGTGTCCCGATCGAACAGGTCGTTGCGGTCGCCGCCTATGTGCTCCAGCTCAACGGCTACCCGGTGGGCACGGCTCCGTTGACCACGGAGCTCGACGTTCTTTCGGAGCTGCGCTTCGAGAGGCCCGTCGATCTGCCCGCCCAGCTCGGCGCTCTTGCTCTCCCAGAGGGCTACTGACATGAGCACGATCGACCGCAGGCGATTTCTTGAACTCTCCGGAGCGGGCGCGGGTGCAGTCCTGGCCGGCGCCGCCGCGCCGGGAGCGGTCGAGGCGAGCGAGCCTCGGCCCACCCCCCGCCGGGCCCCCTTCGTTCGGTCGGGCCAGGCCCCCGACGTGTGTATCATCGGGGCGGGTGCGTTCGGACTGTGGACCGCCCTCTACCTGCAGCGTCTCGGCGCCTCGGTCGAGGTGGTCGACCTGTACGGCCCGGCCAATTCGCGGGCGACCTCGGGGGGGGAGACGCGGGGCGTGCGAACCAGCTATGGCGACCGCCCGCACGGCGTGCAGTGGGGGCGCTGGGCCAATGAGGCGATCAAGCGCTGGAAGGCGTGGGACGAAGAACACGCGTCCCACGACGTAGCCCCCTTCTTCTATACGACGGGCGATCTGATCCTCCGTTCGGAGCCCGAGCCGTACCTCGAGCGCACCATGGCTCTATGGGACGAGTTGGGGATCGAGTACGAACAACCGTCGATGGACGTGGTCGCGCGCGAGTTCCCTCAGATTCGTTCCGACGACATGTCGGTCGCCCTCTACGAGCCGCAGGCGGGTGTCGTGCGGGCCCGGCGGGTGATGGAATCGGTTTCGCAGGCCTTCGAGCGAGAGGGCGGCACCATCACGATCGGTCGGGCGGCCCCGGGAAGAGTCGAGAATGGTCGCCTGACGGAAGTGACCATCGAGGCAGGAAGTCCGATTTCGGCCGATATCTTTCAGTGGGCCTGCGGACCGTGGCTGCCCAAGGTGTTGCCAAACCCGATGGCGAGCCGGATGCGGATTCCCATGGGCCACGTCTTCTACTTCGGCACGCCGCCGGGCGACAACTCCTACAACTACCCCAACTTCCCGAGCTACGGAGTGCCGGGATGCACCGGCTGGCCCGCCCTGCCGCCCGACCACCGCGGCTTCAGGGTTCGCACGGGAGGCCGGTCGCCCGAAGATCCCGATGTGTCGGCGCGCGCAATGATCCCGGAAGAGGGCTTCCAGCGCGGCCTCGATTTCGTGAAGGAGCGTTTCCCGGCCCTGGCCGACGCCCCGATCCTCGAGACGCGGGCGTGCCACTACGAGAGCAGTATCTCCCGCAACTTCGTGATCGACCTGCATCCGGAGTGGGAGAACTCCTGGATCACGGGCGCCGGATCGGCGGAGGCCTTCAAGCAGGGCCCCGTGCTGGGCGACTACATCGCTCACCGGATCTGGGGTGACGATCTCGAGCCGGAACTGGCCGAGGGCTTCAAACTGAGCGAGGAGACCTACGAGTCCGAGGGTGGTGAGTGACCGAAACGAGGCGTATTGGAGGGCCAACGTTCGCCTCGTACTGATCCTTCTCGCGGTGTGGTTCTCGGTGTCGTTCGGCGCCGGGATCCTCTTCGTCGACACCCTCGATCAGGTCATGCTTCCGGGCACCGGAGTCCCCCTTGGATTCTGGTTCGCGCAGCAGGGCAGCATCTACGTCTTCGTGGTTTTGATCTTCGTCTACGTCGTGCTGATGAATCGCATGGATCGGCGGTTCGGAGTCGATGAGGGCCCGTCGGAGTGAACGTTCAGGCGTGGACCTTCAGCCTGGTGGCCCTGACCTTCGCCCTCTACATCGGGGTGGCGATCTGGTCGCGGGCTCGTTCGACGAAGGACTTCTACGTGGCCGGGACGGGGGTCTCGCCCCTGGCCAACGGAATGGCGACGGCGGCCGATTGGATGTCGGCCGCGTCGTTCTTGTCGATGGCCGGCCTCATCTCGTTTCAGGGATACGACGGCTCGGTGTATCTCATGGGGTGGACCGGGGGCTATGTGCTGCTCGCCCTCCTCCTCGCGCCCTACCTGCGGAAGTACGGGGCCTTCACGGTGCCCGATTTTGTGGGAGACCGATATTACTCCCAGGTCGCGCGGGTCGTCGCGGTCGTGTGCGCCCTGTTCGTCTCGTTCACGTACGTGGCGGGCCAGATGCGGGGAGTGGGGATCGTCTTCGCTCGCTTTCTCGAAGTCGATGTCGGCATCGGTGTGTTGATCGGCATGGGGATCGTCTTCTTCTATGCCGTGCTCGGGGGCATGAAGGGCATCACCTACACGCAGGTCGCCCAGTATTGTGTGCTGATCTTCGCCTATCTGGTGCCGGCCATCTTCTTGTCGATGTTGATCACGGGCCACGTGATCCCACAAATCGGCCTGGGCGGGACCGACCTCTCCACGGGTATTCCCCTGCTCGAGCGCCTCGACGGGCTCCACACCGACCTCGGGTTCGCCGCCTACACCGACGGCACGAAGTCGACGATCGACGTCTTCTTCATCACGGCCGCACTGATGGTGGGCACGGCGGGTCTGCCGCATGTGATCATTCGGTTCTATACGGTGCCCAGGGTGCGCGATGCCCGCATCTCGGCCGGGTGGGCGCTGCTGTTCATCGCGGTGCTCTACACGACCGCTCCCGCGGTGGCGGTCTTCGCCCGTGCGAATCTCATCTCGACGGTCTCGGAGCGCCCCTACGCAGAGGTGCCGGAGTGGTTCACGACCTGGGAAGGCGTCGGGCTGATCGAATTCGACGATCTCAACGGTGACGGCGCGATTCAATACGTGGGCCCCGCGGCGGTCGACGCCGTGGGCGAGCCGATCCGGAACGAGCTGAGGATCGACAACGACATCATGGTGTTGGCCAATCCCGAGATCGCTGGGCTCCCCGCCTGGGTGATCGGGCTCGTGGCCGCCGGCGGACTCGCTGCGGCGCTGTCTACGGCGGCCGGGCTGCTTCTCGTGGTGTCGTCGGCCGTGAGCCACGACCTGCTCAAGCGCGGGTTGATGCCGACCATCAGCGAGAGGGGAGAGCTCATCGCGGCACGGGTGAGCGCGGGACTGGCCGTGGTCGTGGCGGGCTGGCTCGGGATCAACTCGTTCGCTTTTGTGGCGGAGGTCGTGGCCTTCGCCTTCGGCCTGGCCGCGTCGTCGTTCTTTCCCGTCATTCTTCTCGGGATCTTCTCTCGCCGGATGAATCGCGAGGGGGCGGTCGCGGGGATGGTGACGGGCATCACGTTCACGGCGAGCTACATCGTGTATTTCAGCTTCATCAACCCGGCGGCCGATACGGCCGAGCACTGGTGGTGGGGCATTTCTCCCGAGGGGATCGGCACGGTCGGGATGTTGCTGAATTTCGTTGTGGCGTGGGGTGTATCGCGCGTCACGCCGCCGCCGCCGGCATCGGTTCAGATCATGCTCGACCAGATCCGCGTTCCGCGCGGTGCCGGCGAGGCGCACGAGATTCAGGCCTGAGGCTGCGATCGACCCTTCAGGATCACGGTGGTGGGCCGATATTCGTAGGTGTTGGGGAACCTCCCCATCGACCTCGTTTTTCGGCCCGATGTAATGTCGTCCACCCCTGATTCCACACCGTCGTCGATCTCGCCCATCCAGGGCGAAAGCCCGCCGCACGCCCGTGTCGTCCTCGTCGACGACGAGGCGATGGTCGTACGGGTCCTCGCCCGCCTGTTGTCGCGAGCGGGGTTCGACGTCACGGTGTTCACCGATTCGAGGGAAGCGCTGCGCACGATCGAGAGTGATCCCCAGGGCTTCGACGTCATGGTGACCGACATGACGATGCCGGGCATGTCGGGCATCGAGTTGGCGCGGGGGGCCTCGGCCGCGGGCGCGTCCATGCCCGTGGTTCTGCTATCGGGCTGGATCGACGCCGAGGCGGAACGCCAGGCTCGGGCCGCGGGAATCGCCCGCGTTCTTTCGAAGCCGATCCAGGTGTCGACCCTGGTCGAGATCGTGACCGAGGTGTTGCCCACGCTTCACTGAGCGGAGGCGGAGGACCGAGAGACGCCGATGGGTCAGGGCGTGATGTTGACGGCGTAGCTGGTCGTGAACTCCAGGAACTTCGAGATCTCGATCATGTCACGTCCCACGAATCGAATCGTGTGGGCGTCGACCCGTTCGACGATGGGGAGGTACGACATCAGCTCGGCCGGCATGTAGTTCTTGAACGAGACCTCGAGTTCGATGGGCCCCTCCAACACGTAGGGCTGGAAGTCGTCGAGTCGGGCCAGAGCCGCGCGCGTCTTCTCGCGAATCAGGTCGTAGGCGGCCTCGGGCATGATCGTGCGCGCCGAATGGAAGCCCAGAGCCCATTTCACCACCGCTCCTTCCATGTCGCCGATCACCGCCCGGGCCTCGTCGACCACCGCGTCGTCGCCGGAGATCATCACCACGGGCACGCCGAAGTCACCCGCGATCGCGGCGTTGATCCCCGCCTCGAGCATCTCGATGCCGTTGAGGCGAACCGCTGTGAGGTTCGCGCTGGACATCGTATGCGCTCGTACCCCGCGGGTGTTCGTCGTGCTCGAGTGATACCCGAGGAAGATCGCCGCGTCGAAACTCTCGTCGATGCCCTCCATCATCATCAGGGGACGCGGCCAGGATCGCACGAGTTGGATGTCGGCCGGCAGGCGCTCGATCAGGAGATTTTCGCCGTTGCCATGCGAGTCGGAGACGAGAATCTCCGTCGCGCCCATCTCACGGGCCGCCTCGATCGCCGCGAGAACCTCGTTGGTCATGAACTCGCGAAAACGCCCGTATTCGAAGCCGGTCGGACCGAGTTGGTCTCCGGTGACGGCCCCCACCACCCCTTCCATATCGGCCGAGATATAGACCTTGAGGCCCTCCTGGGATCGACCGGGAGACGCGACGAGAAGGGCGCTGAGGATCGAGATGGCGACCAGCCGGGCGGGTCGAAGATTCATGGTTGATCCGGGGGCGGGGTGACGTGGCGTTGGAGCAGCTCGACGATCTCCGACTGGCCGTTGTGCGCGGCCCACCCCATGGGCGTGGCGGAGTGGTTTCCGTCGATGATCGTCGGGTCGGCGCCGTGAAGCAGCAGGAGTTGGACGAGAGACCGGTCGCCCCGCCAGGCGGCGTGGTGAAGGGCCGTGCCTCCATCGGGATCCCGACGGTTCGGGTTCATGCCGGCCTCCAGGAGCGGTGCCGCGGTGCGGGCTCCGGCCGTCAAAGCCTCGCGGGCTTCGTACGGGTCGAGGGTGGCGGGAAGCGCCGCATCGGCATCGAGGAGCTCCCGAAGCGCGGCGACATCTCCGCGGCGGCAGGCCTGGACCAGTCGGGCCGAGGGAGGGCTGCGCCGCAGGAGGGCGTCGTAGACCTCCTGGTGCCCACGCCGACGCGCGACCTCGAGCGGCGTGTCGGCGAAGCCCAGGGCCCACACATACTTGTCGCCCTGACCGAGATGGTCGTGCGAGACCCCGAAACGCACGCTCACCCCGATCGCACTCGGGTCGGCGTCGAGAATCTGCTCGACCATCGAGACCTCGTTCAGAACCGCGGCGATGAACAGATCGGGTCGAGCTCCGGCTTCGACGAGAAAGCGGGTCACCGCTTCGCGTCCCTGGACCGACCACATCAACGGTGTGCTTCTGTGGTCGACACACCGTTGCTCCAGCGCCGCGCCGCGGTCGAGGAGCAGTCGTGCGACCGTCGGGTCGGCTGCGAGATGGAGGGGCGTGGCACCGTCGGGCCCGGGTTCGTTGACCCTCGACGGGTCGGCGTCCAGCGCGGCCTCGATCACGCCGAGGCGAGCGAGTCCCGCCGCGGCGTGCAGGTCGATGGTGGCACCTCGGGCGACCAGGTGCTCCGCCAGGGCGAGGCTCTCGGGGGTCGGGCCGTCGACACAGCTGTGGAGCGCGCTGTAGGGCCCGGCCTTCCATGTCGAGCGAGCGTCGGGATCAGCCCCGGCATCGAGGAGCGCATCGACGAGCGCCCGATCGCGCCGCCCCGCCGCGACCACGAGAGCGGGCGCCGCGAACCCGAAGCGGGGCGCATCGATGATGTCGGCCAGCCCCGGGTCGGAGGCGAGTCTCCCGATCTCACTCGCGTCGCCGGCCTCGACGGCCGCAGAGAAACGGGCCGCGAGGGTCCCGGGTGCGGGCGGAGCCACTACCGGCCCGAGCGAGCGCGTCCGATGTCGATCGTGGCGAAGCCACCCTCACCCCATCCCATCACGAAGACCTCGAAGCCCTGGTCCATGCGCATGTCGATGTCGGAGGCGTTGGCCGGGTAGCCGCAGGGGACGTCGAACTCCTTGCAGGCGGCCAGAACGGTCTGGATGGCGTTCTCCCAACCTTCTTCGTCGAGCACCCGCTCGCCGGCATCGTTCGTGGTCGAGAAGAGGCCCCGCAGGGTGCCGGCTCCGGGCCAGAGAACGCCGATGCCGGGCACCGCGGCGATTTCACGCACGTTCGCAAGCCCTTCGTGGCTCTCGACGATCACCCAGCTGATCAGCTCGCCCTCGGGATTGAGCGGCCACAGGTCGGCGCGGCGGCGATATTCCGCCTCGTCGAGACCCCAGTAGGCCGGGGCCGAGCCGACGCGATCCGCACGGGTTCCGCCCTGGCTCGCGTAGCGCATCGCAGCGAGTCCGGCACGGGCCTCTTCGGCGGTCTCCACCTCGACGAACATGATCCCACTCACTCCGGCGTCGAGCTGCAACGACACGTCGCGAGCGGCCTGCTCGGCGTCGGTGATCTTGGCCATCTTCACCACGAGGGGATGGGTGGCCGCGCTGGCCCCCTGCGCCTGCAGAGCGGTCGCGAACTCGCTGAAGGTGGGCAGCGCCCGGTCGACGCCGCCTTCCATGCTGCCGTCGAAGACGTAGTCGCTGGACCCGTAGGCCAGCGTTTCCGTGGCCCGGTCCATCGGCGATTTCACCGGCTGCGGCGGCGCACCACCGCGGCCCGGCCCGCCTCCGGGACTCGGCGCATACAGGCCGAACACCGGCGCTCCGGCCTCATGGAGGGCGATCATCGGGTTGAGACGGTCACCGACAGGAGCGTCGGCCGACACCATGGCGCCGTCGGTTGTGGTCTCGGCTGCGTCGTCGGGCGAGCAGGCGGAGGCCACGGCCAAAAGCGAACAAAAGGCAAGGCATACTGGGCGACGCATGGCGTACTCCAAACGGGTGTCGGGAACTGGCAGGGCGCGATACGGTGCGGGCCGAAGGCGCGGCGCGCAACCGCCGGGGCGCCCGCCATCCGTCAACCCGAGGGTGTCTCGCGCGGGCGGACGGTCTCCACGATCCGTCGAAGAGCGCGGTAGCCGTCGACGAGACGCGGCCCCGGCCGGCCCATGTACGCCTCGGGAATCGTAAAGACGTGTCGGTTTCGCACGGCAGGAGTACTGGCCAGCCGCGGATTGTCGAGCACCACCTCGGGGCGGTACTTGGCCGGATCGACGCCGCACCACGACACGACGATCGCATCGGGAGCCCTCTCGGCCACCTCCTCGTCCGCCATGGGGCGACTCTTGACCGGCTCATCCGATAGAAGCACCCGTCCGCCCGCCCAGGCCACGATATCGGTGACCCAGCTGAGCCGGCCCGGTGTGATCGTCGGCTTCGGCCACCACTGCACGACGATCGTGGGTCTGCGGCTCTCGTCGATTCCCTGGGAGTGCGCCTTGGCGAGTTCATCGGAGGGTGGCGACCCGGCCGGGGCGGGCGGGCTCGATTCGATGGTGGCGCGCATGTCGGCGATCAGGACTTCGGCCCGATCCGACACACCCAGACGAGCCCCGATGGTGCGAATGTCTCGATAGACGTCGTCGAGCGACACCGGTTCTGGGGCGATGAACGGCAATCCGGCGGCTTCGAGCCGGGCGACCACCTGTTCGTGGCCGGGAACCGTGAGCGTAGCCAGCACCAGATCCGGCGCCAGGGCGGCGACGCGATCGACGTCGATCTGAAGGTCGGGCCCGACCTTGGGGAGCGAGGCGACGAGGTCGACCGGAAAGTCGGAGTGGTCGTCGACGCCGACCAGTCGATCACCGCAGCCGAGGGCTGCGACGATCTCGGTATTGGAGCAGGCGAGAGACACCACACGTTGCGGCGCAGACACGGGACGGTTGCAACCCTATGTAGAGGACGAGTATCATACCCGGCATGGAGACATCGATATGACGGTACGACTCACTCATGCAACCTCATTGATCCTGCGCGTCCTTGCCAGCGGGAGCCGGCATGGATTCGAGGTGATGGAGGTGTCGGGACTCCCCTCCGGCACGGTCTACCCGGCGCTTCGGCGGCTGGAGCGATCCGGATACCTGCAGTCGGATTGGGAAGACGAGGCGGCGGCGCACGCCTCCGGGCGGCCCCGTCGCCGCACCTACCAACTCACGCCGTCCGGTCAGGCGCTGGCGGTCGAAGCGGCGGAGCGCCTGTCGATGGCTCGCCGGTTCCTTGCCGACGACGGCGGTCCCGAACCGGCCGGGGGGGGTCAGGGTGGGTGACGGGCTTCTGCGGTTTCTCCTGGCTCCCAGTCGGTTCCTGCTTTCTCACGACGAGAGGGCCCGGTGGACCGAGGAGTGGAAGGCCGACCTGCACGATCTGCGGGAGCGCGGCCTCACCTTCACGGGGGGATTGCGGTGGGTGTTCGGGGTGTGGACGACGGCGGTTTCCATTGGATTCGAGGGGGCGATGATGGATGGTTGGGCGCGCGAAGTGCGGCACGCGATTCGGGGACTGCTCCGGCAGCCCGGTTTCACCTTGGTGGCGGTGGCGACCCTGGGCCTGGGGATCGGTGCGAACACATCGATCTTCAGTGTGGTTCATGGGGTGATTCTGGAACCGCTTCCGTATCCGGAGGCCGACGAACTCGTGTCGATCTCGTCGGCGTTTCCGGCGATGGGATTCGAGACCTTCTGGATCTCTCCGCCGGAGTATCTGGAGTTCGCGGAACGCACGCGCTCGTTCGAGACGGTCGGAGCCTACCGGGGCAGCGAGGTGAGTGTGGGTGGCGGCGAACGGCCGGAACGTGTGCCCGGCGCCTACGGCACGGCCCAGCTCTTCGAGGCGCTGGATGTCGATCCCCAACTCGGGCGGGTGTATACCCGCGAAGAAGATATCGCGGGCGCCGCGCCGGTCGTGGTGCTCTCCGATGCCCTCTGGCAGCGCACCTTCGGAGCCGACCCGTCGATCGTGGGGCGAGACATCGACGTCGACGGCATGCGCTCGACGGTCGTCGGTGTGATGCCGCCCGGCTTCGACCTCAACGATGAGGGCATCGAGTTGTGGCGCCCGCTCGCGCTGGATCCGAGCAACCCCGGAGGGCGGGGCTCGCACTACCTCAACCTCGTCGGCCGGCTGAACGACGGTGTCGCGTTTGAAGCCGCGGAGCGTGAATTGGTCGACCTGGTCGCGGGGTGGCAGGAGGCCAACCCCGGAGATGGCCATGTGCCGTCGCCCGACAACCATCCGATGTCGATGACGCCGCTCCAGGACCTCGTGGTCAGCGATGTGCGCGCGGCCTTGTTCGTTCTGCTCGGCGCGGTGGGCCTGGTGCTGCTCATCGCGTGCGCCAATGTCGCGAACTTGCTCCTGGCTCGTGCGGAGTCCCGCCAGAAGGAGGTCTCGGTGCGGGTGGCGCTGGGCGCGGGACGCGGGCGCCTGCTGAGGCAGTTCCTCACGGAGGGGGTCGTGCTCGCGGGGCTCGGGACTCTTCTGGGACTTGGGGTCGCCTGGGGCTCGCTGCGCCTCTTGAGAGTCATGGGCCCGGGCGAGCTTCCTCGCCTCGCCGAGGTCGATCTCGATGGGACCGTATTGCTGTTCACGGTAGGGATCGCCCTCTTCACCGGTGTCTTGTTCGGGCTGGCCCCGGCGCGCTACCTGTCGGGACGGGGTACAGCCGGTACCCTGCGAGACGGGGGCGTGCGGACGACCTCGGCCGGAGGGAGCGTGCGACTGCGGTCGCTCCTCGTGGTGTCGGAGGTGGCGCTCGCGCTCGTCTTGACGCTCGGTTCGGGACTGTTGATTCGGAGTTTCGCGGAACTCACCTCGGTCGATCCCGGATTCGAGGCCGAGGGACTGCTCACCTTCGAGCTCTACCTTCCTGCGGAGGCGTATCCCGAACCCACCGACAGCCCGGGCTTTCATGATCGACTTCGGGATCGGCTCGGGGCGCTCCCGGGGGTCGTGTCGGTTGCCGCGATGGACGGGCTGCCCCCCATGCGAGACCTCAACGCGAACGACACGGAGTTCGAGGGTGTGGAGCGGCTCCCCGATGGACCCGCACACAACGTCGACTACTACCAGACCGTGCATGGTCCCTATCTCGAGACCATGGGCATCCAGGTGGTGCAGGGACGGGGCTTCACCGCGGCCGACCGGGCCGGGTCTCTTCCGGTCGCGCTCGTCAACGAGACGCTCGCGAGAGTGTTCTACCCCGGGCAGGAGGTCCTGGGACGCCGCCTCCGGCCGTGCTGCGGAAGCGACGTCTGGTTCGAGATCGTGGGCGTCGTCGCCGACGTGAAACAGGGCGGGCTCGACGCTCCCACCGGAACCGAACTCTACGGGCTGGCCGAACAGATGGCCGAGATCTACGGAGATACCAATCGATCGATGCACGTGGTGCTGCGGGCCTCGGTTCCCCCGACGAGCCTCGTGCCTCAGGTGCGGCGGATCGTCGCGGAACTCGATCCCACCCTCCCGATCGCGGGGCTCCGCACGATCGATGAGGTGCTGGCGGGGGCGAGGGCTCGACCGCGGTTCCTCACCACGCTCCTGGGGGCGTTCGCCGGGCTCGCACTGCTGCTCGCGGCGGTGGGCACTTATGGGGTCATGTCGTATGCCGTCGCTCAGCGGTCCCGGGAAATGGGCATTCGCATGGCCCTCGGCGCCGAGGCGGCGACGGTTCGCCGGTTGGTGCTGAGGCGTGGAATGGCTGTGGCCATCGTGGGCCTGGTCGTGGGGCTGGCGGGCGCGTGGTGGTTGACCGGGCTGATGGAATCGCTCCTCTTCGGGGTAGCGGCTCGCGACCCGGCAACCTTCGTGGTCGTGCCCTTGATCCTGCTCGCGGTCGCGGTCACGGCCTCCTGGATTCCGGCGCATCGTGCGACCCGCGTGAACCCGATCGTCGTCCTACGACAGGATTGAAATGGCTCGCACACCGTCCAACATGGTTCCTCTGGGGACCCCGCTCCCGGCGTTCGATCTACCCGATCCGCGTTCGGGGGCGCGTGTGTCCGACACCGACTTCGAAGGTCGAGCCACCGTGGTCGCCTTCTGGTGCAATCACTGCCCGTTCGTGAAGCACATCGAGGCGGGCTTCGTGTCGTTCGCCCACGAGATGGCGGCGGCCGGCGTGGGGGTGGTGGCGGTGTCGTCGAACGACGTCGAGGGCTATCCACAGGATGGCCCCGTCGAGATGGCCGCCCTGGCTCGGTCGGCCGGCTACCCCTTTCCCTATCTCTACGATGAGACCCAGGTCGTCGCAAAGGCGTTTCGGGCGGCGTGCACCCCCGACTTCTACCTGTTCGATGCCGCGCATCGGCTGGCCTACCGGGGGCAGTTCGACGACAGTCGCCCGGGCAACGGGCGGCCCGTCACCGGTCACGATCTGAGAACGGCCGTGGAGCAGGTTGTCGCCGGAAAACCGGTGCCGGAGCCTCAGCACCCGTCCCTGGGCTGCAACATCAAGTGGAAGCCCGCCCAGGCGCCGACCTACTGACAAAAAGAACGCCGCCGGGGACTTCCCCGACGGCGCTCATTATTCGCGGTCCGAACCTGGCGCGATGGCCATTCTCGGCGCGAACAGCGTGAATCGCTGTAACGACTTAGTTGCCGTAGCGGCGACCGCTTGCCCGTGCCAGGTCGGACGGAATACTCGGACTAGTCAAGGGATCACCTCCTTCATGCGGGGGAACAACGGGCGTCGAGAACCACCGAAGTGGTTCCTGAATGCAACGTACACGGTTGGGGCCCCGGTGTTCAAGCCCGATCTACGCCGCGCGGTACGCGCTGCGTAGGAGCAATCCCGTGGCGATCAACGCTATCGCGATCCAGACCACACCCCAGGCCACGGTCGGAATTCCCGTCAGCTCGGCCAACATGTGGGCGTCGGACTCCAGCCCGGGACGGTCGATGATATCGCTCTTGATGTCGAGGATCGCGTAGAGCACCGATGTGAGCCCGAGGCCCATGGTGAGGCGACGGCTCCACACCGGAGGGAGGCGACGGCCGGAAAGAACGAGCGCCCCGCCGAACACGATCCCGAAGACCAGGCCGAACGGATTGCGCACGTAGACGGCGGTCAGCGCGAGGACGACTCCACCCACCACCGCCAGCAGGGTGCCGGGTGCCACCCGCTTCCACTGGGCTCCCTTCACGAGCAGGGAACCGAGCGCGAGGCTGCCGAGATACCCCGCCGACAGGGTCACGAACGCCCACCCGCCCGAGCCGAGCGTCGCTCCGCCCTGAGCCGGATCGAGGGTGATGTGGCTCACGCTGCCCCCCGTCGCGAGTAGGGCCAGGGCGTGGCTCGCCTCGTGGAGGAGCACGACGAAGATCTTGAGCGGGTAGATCACCGGGGTGTACCAGAGGTACCACACCGCGACGAAATACACACCGAAGCCGAGCACGAAGTTGAGACGGCGACGCGATTGAGAAGTCATGATGAATACTACGGTTCCGAGCCGGGGCGAGTTTCCTCGACCACGATCGAGCCCCAGCGATGGAGCGACCCGCCCCACTCCTCCCGCAGCTCGGCGCGAGCGATCGATGCGTTCTGCCCGGAGTTGGCCAAAGCCTCGAGGGCGGCACGCCGTCGAGCCTCGAGGCCTGGACCGGCCGTGAAGCCCAGCTGTTGCGCCCACGTCTCGCCTCGGGCGGTCCACTCCCGCTCGATCGCGGCCCGCTCCCCGTCGGAGAGTTCGATACCCGCCGTCCGAGCCTGGGCCGATGCGATGGCGCGACGCACCGCGCCCTCCCATGCGAGCTGGCGCACAGCGGGATCGGTCTCCCGTTGCCGCCAGGAGTCATAGGGCAGGAGCGCTTCGGCGTCGCGAAGGTCGCCGATCGTGACGCTCCAGGATGCCCCCTCCGACCGACCCTCGGCGATGACCGTCCCCTCGTCGGAATTGTCTTCGACCGGTGGTGGAGCCGGCAGGTTGGACGGGATCGCCACACCGGCCAGGCCGTCGGGACGCAGTCCCATGAGGGCGGCCACTTCGCTCGCTACGCGGGGCCGGGCCTCGGCGAACGACACGGTGTCGCGGGCCTCCAGGCGAAGCACATGAAAGCCGTACTGGGTCTCGACCACCGGACTGATCTCGCCCGGCGCGAGCACGGCCGCCGCCGCCCAGAATTCCGAGACCCACGACCCGACCCGACCGGGGGTGAGCAGTCCCTCCCGACTCTCGGCCCCGGGCTCCTCGCTGACCTCGGCCGCGACGACCCCGAAGTCTTCGCCCGACCGGATCCGTCCCAGCGCTGCCTCGGCCTTGGCTCGGGCCTCGGCCCGGGTGGCGTCGGACTCGTAGCGCGCCGAGAAGACCAGAAGATGGCGAACGGTCAACTCCAGCTCGGGCTCCTGCCGATACCGGGCCTCGAGCACGTCGTCCCCCACGCCCGCCGAGTCGAGAGCCGCTTGCGCCCGCAATCGATCCCACACTATCTCGCTGGCCCGCGCTTCGATCCACGGGCGCCCGACGGCGGCGAGGCTGGAGTCGGCGACGGCCGTGGCGAAGAGGGCCAGTTCGCCCAGGAGCCGCTGGCGGTCTGGGGTCAGGCCGAGCACTTCCTCGGCGGTGAACGACAGGGGGCCAGCCACGACGGCGGGAGCCGGCTCGGAGCCACATGCGGTCCCGACCTGGGTAAGGAACACGACCAGTGCGACGCGTGCGGCCAGACTCGACCGCAGGGTCGCGAGGGTCGGGGAAGAGCTCGTCAGGATCATCCGTACTTCCTGTTGGAGCCGTGAGGGGCGGGGCGGGGGACGGACGGGCGTGAAAGAGGAGCAAGGGTGTATACGACCTGCATGTTCTGCAAGAAGGACCTGGGGCGGAACGAACTCGTCGAGACGTTTCCGGTGGGGCGACGGCTGGCCTTCGACGAGGCGCGCGGTCGCCTCTGGGTGGTCTGCCGGCACTGTGAGCGCTGGAACCTGACGCCCATCGAGGAGCGCTGGGAGGCCGTCGAGGCCTGCGAGAAACTGTTTCGCGCGACCCGGCTCCGCGCACAGACCGAAAACGTGGGGCTCGCTCGTCACCGCGAGGGGCTCGAGCTCGTGCGGATCGGGGATCCGCTTCGCGAGGAATTTGCGGCGTGGCGCTACGGCGACCAGTTCGGACGACGGCGTCGCAAGGGCATCCTGATCGCGACCGGTGCGGCTGTCGCCATCGGAGGGGTCGTGCTCGGCGGCGTGGCCACGGGGGTCCTGAGTGGAGCCCTCGTTGGTCAGGCGGGCAACTTCGTCAATCTCTGGAACCAGGCCCGGGTGCGCGCCCGCCTGAAGCTCCCCGACGGCGAAATCATGAAGGTCAAGACGCCACAACTGCAGCAGGTGCAGATCCTCGATGCCGACGACGAGCAGGGGTGGTCGTTGCTCGTGAAGCCGGAGACGAAGGCCAAGCGGCGCACGTCGGGGCAGCCGCCCCTGATCCTCGAGGGTGAAGAGGCCCGCCGCGCCGCCGCCGTTCTGATTCCCGCCGTGAACTCGATGGGGGGAAAGAAAGACGACGTGCAGCGCGCCGTTCGCGCCCTGGAAGACGCCGGTCACCCCGAGGACTTTCTCCGGCACGCACCGATGGCCACCCCAACCAGGCGATGGAAGAAGTCGACCCCTCCCCCCGTGATCTCGCTCCCCGCCCCGACGAGGCTGGCCATCGAGATGGCGCTGCACGAGGAGCAGGAGATGCGTGCGCTTCACGGCGAACTGTGGCGGCTCGAGCGCGCGTGGGAAGAGGCCGAGGAAATCGCCGGAATCGCCGACAACCTGCTCCTGCCGGAGTCTACCGACGAGCAACTCGACGCGCTGAAGTCGAGGACTGACGAGTCGCCGCTGCGCCTCGATTTGTGAGTCCGGTCACGCAGGTGTCGAACCGGAGCGCGGCGATAGGCCGGCGAGGTCGAGCCGTATCGTGATTTGCCTGGACTACACATCGAGGGCTTCCATGGCCCGCGCTTCGAGGTCCCAGGGAATATCGCGGTCGCGCTGCCATCGGGCGGCGCCGGGATAGGCGACGGTCACGAGGTGTGGGGCGGGGGGGAGGGGTGCCGGAAGGCGTCGCGGCAGCCCTCCTCGTGGTGCGTCGAAGACGGCGCGGCCCGCCGGTGTGAAGAAGGCGACCTTGCCCTCGATGTCGAGGCAAACGCGCATCCCGCCCTCGTGCACCGCCCGGTGGTGGCGTCGGCAGAGCAGCACGAGGTTCTTCAGGTCGGTGCGGCCGCCGTCGGCCCAGTGTTTGACGTGATGCGCGTCGGTGAACCGGCTGTGGCATCCGGGAAACCGGCACCCGCGATCGCGGACCTGGAGCGCGCGGCGCAGCGCGGGTGGAATCGTGCGGGTGCGACGCCCCACGCCGAGGACCTTCGCCCGGAGGCCGGGAGGCCCGATGCGGCGCTCCGACGTTACCGCGGTAACGCGCGCCTCCTCCGGCACGTCTGCTAGCGCCGCTTCCCGGGCATCCTCCCGGGCATCCTCCCGCGCATCCTCCGGCGCATCCGCCAGAACCTCGACCACGCTCGCGTCGCAGGTCATCCGTCGCGCGGTCTCGGCGCAGACCCGCACGCCGTCGA
>CBDUEZ010000060.1:0-16100 GCA_965366355.1 uncultured bacterium | reverse complement strand
CAGGGTGAGAATATTGTACTGGCTTTCCAAGCCGTACTCCTTAGGAGAGGCCGCGACCAAGGTCGCAGCGTGACACCCGGGTTTCGAGACGCGCCAATGTAGGGGGCGGTCAGCGAGCCTGTCAACGAGCGATCGTGCAACGTCGGTGGGCCGTCATGAAACAAGCCTCCCCACCACCGCTTCGGTCAGACCGACGCCTTCCGGGTCACGCCGCGAGCCGGCGCTTCGGCGCCCGAGAGAATCGCCCGAAGTCGCTCCCCCCCGACGTCTCGCTCCAGCCGCCCCTGACGGGCCACCGACACCCGTGACGTCTCTTCGGAGACCACGATGACCACCGCGTCGGTCTCTTCACTCAGCCCGAGCGCTGCGCGGTGGCGCGTGCCGAGCGATCGGTCGGGCAGAGAGTACTGGGTGAGCGGCAGAATCGCGCCCGCCGCCCGTATCTGATCACCCACCACGAGCACGGCTCCGTCGTGGAGGGGCGAGTACGGGGTGAAGATCGTGGCGAGAATATCGGCTGAAACCCGGGCTTCGAGCGCGCTCCCGGTATGCGCGTATTCGTCGAGACTCACTTCCTGCTCGAGCGCGATGATGGCACCGATCTTGGCGCGAGCGAGTCGATCGACGGCCTGCACGATCTCATCGGCGACCTGACTGTCCTCGAGCCGTGCGAACGGCCGAAGCATGCGGCTCTGGCCGAGGCGGGCCAGCGCGGATCGGAGTTCGGGCTGGAAGATGACGAGGGCGGCGATGGCGCCATATTCGAACAGCTTCTGCAAAATCCGCTCGATCAGCTGGAAATCGAGCAACTGGGCGAGAAAATAGACCGACCCGAGCAACAGGACGCCGAACAGCATCTGCATCGCTCGTGTGCGATGGATCAGCAGCAGCAGGCGATAGAGGAGCGCCGCGACGAGAAGAATCTCGAAGAGGTCTCCCCATCCCGGCCGGAAGAGCTGCAAGGTGTCCCAGATCCGGCTCACGCTCGGGTCTCGCCGTCCAGTTCAGATGAAATGAATGCGGCCGTCATCCCTCCGCCGGCGCCGCCGCACCGGGATCGTCACCCGGCCCGGCCGGACGCACCACGGCCTCGGCCTCTCCAGTACGCAGTCGCGCCCAGGAGCCCGTCGCGGGCTCTCCTTCGAGCGCCTCGCCCGGAACCTCGACCGGGGGCAGCTCCTTGCCCTCGTTCAGGAGTTGAATCTCCGACGCGCCCAGGGTCTCCCGATCAAGAAGGGCCATCGCGATGCGCTCGAGAAGGTCACGGTGTTCCTCCAGGGCGATCCGAGCCCGGTCGTGCGAGACATCCAGAATTCGCTTGACCTCCTGGTCGACCTGCTGCGCCGTATGCTCCGAGACCTGTCTGCGATGCCCGAGCTCGCGTCCGAGGAACACCTCCTGTTCGGCGTCCCCGACGGCCATCAGTCCGATCACTTCGCTCATGCCGAAGCTCGTCACCATGCGACGTGCCATGGTGGTGGCGCGCTGAATGTCGTTTCCGGCACCCGTCGTGACCTTTTCCGGCCCGAAGATCATCTCTTCGGCCACACGCCCGCCGAACAGCATCGTCAGCTGTCCCTCGAGCCACTCCTTCGTGTAGGAGTGACGGTCTTCCTTCGGCAGCGACGCGGTGATCCCGAGGGCGCGCCCACGGGGCACGATGGTCACCTTGTGCACGGGATCGAGCCCGGGCACACGGAGTCCGATGACGGCGTGTCCCGCCTCGTGCCACGCGGTGAGCTTCCGCTCGTTTTCGGTGAGGACGAGGCTCTTGCGCTCGGCTCCGAGCATCACCTTGTCTTTGGCCTGCTCGAAGTCCTTCTGCGACACCTTGTCGGCGTTGCCGCGGGCCGCCAGGAGGGCCGCCTCGTTGCAGATGTTGGCGAGGTCGGCCCCGGAGAGCCCCGGCGTGCCTCGGGCGAGGATGCCGAGATCGACGTCTTCAGCCAGGGGCAGCTTCTTGGCGTGCACGCGCAGGATCGCCTCCCGACCCTTTACGTCGGGCGCGTCGACGACCACCTGGCGATCGAAACGACCGGGCCTGAGCAGCGCGGGATCGAGCACGTCGGGTCGGTTGGTCGCCGCAAGGAGGATCACCCCCTCGTTCGACTCGAAGCCGTCCATCTCCACGAGAAGCGCGTTGAGGGTCTGCTCCCGCTCATCGTGCCCACCGCCGAGACCGGCGCCGCGATGGCGCCCGACGGCATCGATCTCATCGATGAAGATGATACAGGGAGCGTGCACCTTGCCCTGCTCGAACAGGTCACGCACACGCGACGCGCCGACCCCGACGAACATCTCGACGAAGTCGGACCCCGACATCTGGAAGAAGGGGCGTCCGGCCTCTCCCGCCACGGCTTTGGCGAGGAGCGTCTTTCCGGTTCCGGGAGGCCCCACGAGCAGCACACCCTTCGGCAGACGGCCACCGAGGCGGGCGAACTTCTGCGGGTCTTTCAGAAACTCGATGATCTCCTGGAGCTCTTCCTTGGCCTCGTCGGCACCCGCGACGTCGGCGAAGGTGACCTTCGGAGCCTCGGGCGAGAGCATCTTCGCCTTCGACTTGGAGAACTGGAACGCCCGGTTGCCGCCCCCCTGCATCGTGCGGAAGATCCAGATCCAGAACGCGATGAAGAGCAGCCACGG
Source organism: uncultured bacterium (assembly GCA_965366355.1). GTDB lineage: Bacteria > Gemmatimonadota > Gemmatimonadetes > Longimicrobiales > Gaopeijiaceae > Gaopeijia. The sequence goes on along the minus strand of CBDUEZ010000060.1, from coordinate 13,457 downwards.
GAGCGCCCCCAGCAGAACGGTGCCCCAACCGGTCACCGGTTTTTCCGCTCGGATGATGACGTCCTGCGCCTCGAGGTCACTCAGGAGCTGTTCGCTGGAGCCCCCGGGCAGATGTGTCGTGAACGCAGTGTATTGCTGCCCGTCGCGCGTAACCGGCGCCTGGAGTTCGCCCTCGACATCGAGCTGGATGAAGGTCACCTGATGAACGTTGCCGTTCTCCAGCTGATCCTTGAACTCCGTATACGAGAACTCCACCAACGACTCGTCCTGACCTTGCACGAATCGTACGGCGAAGATCGACATGACGACGATGATGACCCAGAGGGCCAGCGTCTTCGAAAGTCGCCCAAAGCGGTTGTCCGGGTCGCCCCGGAGTGGTCCCTGATCAGCCATGATGCCTCGTGTGCAGCCCCCAACCCAACCCGCTCACAGCGATGCGATGTAGGGCAGATGGCGGAAGTCTTCAGCGTGGTCGAGCCCGTACCCCACGAGAAACTCGGGGGGTGCATCATACCCGACCCACCGGGCGTCCGGGTCGAGCGACGCCAGTCGCTTGTGGAGAAGCGTACACACGTCGAGGCTGCGAGGCTCCCGCTCCCGAAGGAGCGGAATCAGCCGCCGCAAGGTATGTCCGCTGTCAATTATGTCTTCTACGATAACCACGGAACGATCGCGGAGGGACGCCTCCGGATCGTACAGCAGCCGTACGTCGCCATTCGACACCGTTCCCGAGCCGTAGCTCGACGCGACGAAAAAGTCGACGTGGAGCGGTCGCTGGATGCGGCGCACGAGGTCGGAGAGGAAGATGAACGACCCTTTCAGGAGCCCCACTACCAACAATTCTTCGCCGTCTGAGAAGTGGTCGGTGATGTCCTGTGCGAGTTCCCGAACCCGAGCCGCGATCTCGGCCTCGGAATACACCACTCGATTGATCTTCCGGCCCCCGAGTTGACCCTCGGCCGTCTCAGTTCTGGTCGACACGTGCGATTTCCATGAATAAGGGCGCTCTCGGGGCCTCGCTCTCGGGCCGTACGAGCACCGACCCCGGCACCCAAACTAGCCGTCCCGTGCCGTCTTCCACCACCGGGCGGCGCGCTCGCTCGTGCAGCGGCACCCGCTCGGCACTCCAGATCCGCGCCACCGAGCGCTCCCGCTCCCCCTCCCTGACGCGATCCCCCGCCCGCCACTCCCGGACGCGCAGTGGAAAGTCCCCCGGGGCCAGGGGCAGCACCGCACTCCACGGACCCGGGGGGCCCTCGGAGCCCCAGGCCACCCGCCACGGCTCGCCCCCGATCGCGATCACGGCCGACCCTGGTCGGCGATCGGGAATCTCGAGCCTCTCGTTCGAGGGCCGCGCGTCTCGACCGGGACCCTCGATCTCCAGCTCGCCCATCGATCGGCGCAGCACCACACCTCCGGTCAACGAGCAGTCGCCTCCCCCCGAGCGGCCCATGGTAAACTGCATGGCGGCCCGGGTTCCCGCCTCGTCGAGCCGCCCGCCCACGTCGCGAACGAACCGGCGCAGCAGCCTGCTCCGCAGCGCGGGTCCCAACCGGAAAAGGGCATCGACGTCGGCCGTGATGCGGTGGGGTGACGACCTGCGGACGATGGTGGTGCGGAGCAGATCCTCGGCTTCACCGAGGGCTGCCTCGGCCTGTCCCGCCAGCCGAGCGCTTCGAAGAATTCCGCCGGCGGCACCGGGCCGGATCGACTCGAGGAGCGGAAGACCCTCCAGTCGAAGGTGGTTGCGGGGATTGGTCGGCTCCTGATTGGTCGGATCGAGCCGCACCGGCAGCCCACGCTCCGCCGCCCAGTCGGCGAGGGTGGCACGACGCACCTCGAGGAGCGGCCGAATTCGAAGTCCGTCTCGAGGGGGCATGCCCGCCAAACCGCGAGGGCCCGTGCCCCGCATGAGGTGGTGGACCACCGTTTCGACCTGATCGTCGGCATGGTGTGCCGTGACGATCCCTTCCGCCCCCACCTCGGCTGCGGCGGTCTCGAGAAAGCGCCACCGCGCCCGCCGAGCGTCGGTCTCGTTCTCGATCGGCTCGGTGGCGACGCCCTCCTGAATCGGCACCCCCCACCCGCGGCAGAGCCCCCGCACCCAGGCCGCGTCGGCGGCGCTCTCGGGCCGCATGCCGTGATCGAAGTGACCCACGACGAGCGCCGCGGGGTCGTGGCCGCCGCCGAACCGCAGGAGATGCAGCAGGGTGACCGAATCGAGGCCGCCGGAACACGCCACCAGGATCGTCGCGGTCGGGTCGACGCCGCAGTCGAGGAGGCGTCGTCGCACCTCGATGCCGGGACTCTCGTTCGCGCGAGGCCGGTTCACGCCCCACCGCCCACCGCACCGCTCATCGCCCCGGGAGGGAGCGGTCGCCCCGTCTCTTCGTGAAGAACCCGGGCCAGGAGATCGGGCCGGTCGGTCTGGATCGCATCGATCCCGGCCCGGAGCCAGTCCCGCATCTCGTCGGGATCATCGACCACCCAGACATGCACCGGGATGTTGCGGCGATGCGCCTCGCGAACGAACCGGGCGTCGGCGATCCGGCGTCCCCGCCAGTGATTGGGAACCTGAAGAACGTCGCAGGGCGGCGTGTAGAGGGTGCCGAGCAAGGGAACGCGGTGGAGCAGCCAGAAGGGGCCCAACTGTGATCGAGACGCGCCCCAGGGCCCCCCGAATCCTCGGGCCTCGCGGCGGTTGGCCTCGAACTCCGCCGCCACGAGCACCCGATGTTCGGCTCCGTGGCGTCGAATCACCTCGACCAGCGGGCCCGCCACCTCCCGGCATTTCGCCTCCACGTTCATGCGGGTGTACGGGCAGGCCTCGAGAAGTGCGTCGAAGGTCGGTACTCGAACGCCCCGGCCCCGAAACGAAGCCCGGCCCTGCGGATCGATGAACCGAGCGCCGGCGTCGAGGGCCCGCAGTTCGCCGAGAGAGAGGTCGGTCACCCGCCCCGTGCCGTCGGTCGTTCGATCGACGGTCTCATCGTGAATGACCATGACCTGACCGTCGCGCGACAGCCGCACGTCGAGTTCGAGCATATCGACCCCCCACTCCTCGACCGCCGAGCGAAACGCCTCGATGGTGTTCTCAGGAGCGAGTCCGGCGCCCCCTCGGTGCGCCGCGAAGATCGGGGCGCCGGCGAGATAGGCGTGACCGGGACGGCTGCGCGGGCGCATGCCCATTCAGCCTATTCGGGTGACTTCGCCATCTCCAGCCGTTCGATCTGGGCGGAGTCCAGCCCGTGGTACTGATACAAGACGAGATCGATCAGCCGGTTCGTCGTGTCGAATTCGGCTCGAAGCTGCGCCGGATCGTCTTCGTTGGCCGGAGTCGACAGGCGCTCTTCGAGCTCGACGACGCGCCCGGCGAGGAAGGCGAGGATTTCCTCGACCACCTGGGGCCTCGGCTCCGCCGGCGCCAACGCGTCGGGGTTCACCTCGGTCAGGAGGAGTCCCCGCACGAAGGCGAGCAGCCCCGGGAAGGTGAGTTCGGAGAGCGGCACACCCTCGGTCGCCTCCTCCTCCGTGAGGTGCTCCCACTCGAGTTCATTCCAATAGAGGTCTTCGGCCTCTCCGAAGAGATGCCGACGGGCCTCGTCGGTGAGCGGCGTACCGACGGACACCGGCTCGGCCAGGGGGTGCTTCAGCGCCCGGGTCAGGCGCTCGCGGCGGCCCCGAATCAGGGTAGCGACGCGATCTCGCATGTGGAACCTCGGAAGAACGTGGAGGATGGAGCGGGAGAAGATGGCCCGCGACGGCTCGCGACGAAACCCCTGGAAGGCCGCGGCCCGCACACGCATCTTTCGCCGAGATCCGTTCCTCGAACGCCGGACCCGTCATGCGCTCCTCTTCGCTCGTCCTGCTACTGACCGCATGGGCCTGTGCGATGCCGCTTCACGCCCTCCAATCCGGCGATCAGGTGCTGCTCCCCGACGCGGTCTTCGACGGAGAGGTGCTGCACGCGGATTGGGCGGTGCGCGTGAGAGGGGAGCGCATCATCGAAGCCGGTCCCCGCGACGGGATCCTCGCCGCCGGTGGCACGCGCGTCGACCTCGCCGGCACGACGCTGCTGCCCGGCCTGATCGAGGGGCACGCGCACCTCCTGCTCCATCCCTACGACGAGACGCCCTGGACCGACCAGGTCCTTCTCGAATCATGGGGAGAGCGCGTGGCCCGCGGCGTCGTGCACGCCGAGCGCACGCTGGCCGCCGGGGTCACGACCGTGAGGGATCTCGGAAGTGAGGGCGCGGGCTACATGGACGTGGGGCTGAAGGACGCGATCCGGAAGGGGGTCGTCGAGGGGCCCCGCCTGCTCGTGGCCGGGCCGGCGCTGGTCGCCACCGGCAGCTACAACCCGAAGGGGGCCCCGGAGTGGTCGCTCCCGAAAGGCGCCGAAGAGGCCGACGGCGTCGACGGACTGATTCGCGCCGCGCGCGACCAGATGGGACGCGGGGCCGATGTCGTGAAGGTCTACGCCGACTACCGCTGGGGGCGCGACGGAACGACCGCCCCCTCCTTCACCCTCGACGAGTTGCAGCGCCTGGTCGAGGTCGTGACGTCATCGGGACGCCAGGTCGTGGCCCACGCCTCGTCGGCCGAGGGCATGCGGCGCGCGGCGGCGGCCGGCGTGAGTACGATCGAGCACGGTGACGGTGGCACGCCGGAGGTGTTCGCGCTCATGGCCCGCAACGGCGTGGCGCTGTGCCCGACCATCGCCGCCGGCTGGTCGATCAGCACCTACGGCGGCTGGGACCCCGAACGCGACGAGGAACCGGCGCGGGTGCGGGGCAAGCGCCAGAGCCTCGAGCTGGCCCGCGCCGCCGGGGTGGAGATCTGCTTCGGCGGCGATGTGGGCGTCTACGACCACGGCGACAACGTGCTCGAGCTCGAGCTCATGGTCGAGATGGGGTTTTCACCGATCGAGGCCCTGACCGCCGCCACCTCGACCAACGCCCGGGTCTTCGAGCTGAACGACCGTGGCCGCGTCGAGGGGGGACTCCTGGCCGATCTGATCGCCGTGACCGGTGACCCCACGTCGAACATCGCCGCACTGCGCGACGTCCGGATGGTCATGCTCGGCGGCAGAGTGGTCTCGCCGACGCGGTGAGCAACGCCCCTCGCTTCCGGATTCGAGCGCCCGAGCCCCGACGCTCGAGGGGGTCACGGCTGCTCGGCGAAATTCGCGGGGCCGTCGTCGAGCGACTCGGGCCCACCACCCCCGTGGCGAGGGCCGGTCGCGTCGCTCTCCTCCTCATCCTGGCGTGGTTCGCGCTTCGACACCTCTCCGATCCGGCCTATCAGGGCATCTACGGCGGGATCAACCTCGTACTCCACGAGGCGGGGCACCTCGTATTCGGCTGGTTCGGGAGCCGATGGTTGGCGGCGGCCGGGGGCACGCTCTTCCACCTGATCTGCGTCGTCGCGGTGGGCGTGGCTTTCTGGCGTCAACGCGATCCCTTCGCGGTGGCCGTGACCATCTGGTGGCTGGGCACCGTCTTCGTCGGCGCTGGGCACTACGCGGCCGACGCCCGCAGGCAGCTGCTGCCCCTCGTCACGGTGGGTGACGGCCCGGCCGGCCACGACTGGTACACGATGCTCGAGCCGATCGGGCTGCTCGCCTGGGACCAGCAGGTCGCCGGGTTGCTCCGCGGAGCCGGCCTGGCGTTGTTGGCGGCCGGTATCGCCGCGGGCACCTGGACGGTGTGGGTTCGAGGCACGGTGCACGACGCTCGTCCATACGACCCATCCTGACATGGACCGGTGTAATGGAGCGCCCTATCATGGACGCATGTCCCCCGATCAATACACCGACCTCGTTGGATTCCTCGGCGAGAAGTTCGAGAGCATCGACCGCCAACTCGCGGAGACCCGGCGTCGTGCGACCGTCCTCTTCGAACAGGCGCGCGACGAGCGGCGGAGCATGATGGAGTCGTTCGACGCCCGCTTCGAGACCGTCATCGGAGACCACGAACGACGGCTCCAGGCCCTCGAGGGTTCGTAGGCCGGCGGCCCTCTAGAGCGGGGCCCGGGCCGCCTGCTCCTGCGGAAGAAGTGCGTGATAGATGAAGGCGTTGGTCGGCGCTTCGACCCCGCTAGCGGCTGCGAGGCGCACCACGGCCCCGTTCTGGGACTCCAGTTCCGAGGGGCGACCACTCATGATGTCGCGCTGCATCGAGGCGATGGCGTCACCACCCACGCGGTCGATGAAGGCCAGCGTCTTGACCACCCGCTCGTCCGACACTCCGACCCCACGCGCATGCGCCACCGCGAGAATTTCGCGGAGGCAGGCTTCGGCCATCGCTCTCGATCCGGCAAGAGACCGCCACACGCCCACCGGTGCCCGCGTCACCGAGCCCACCCCGCTCCAGGTGGCGATCAGCATGAACTTCTCCCACAGCGCGACATCGATGTCGGGTGCCAGGCTCGCCTCGAAGCCCGCGCCCTGGAAAGCCTGCAACAACCCAAGGGCCCGCTCACTCTGACGATTGTCGAACTCTCCGAAGACGATCGTGGGCTCGATGGCCTCGTGCACGATGTGCCCCGGACCTTCGACATGGGCCGCGATCCGGCAGAGCCCGCCCAGGATGTGATGTCGCCCGAGGGCGTCGGCCAGCACGTCGGCGGCCTCGATCCCGTTCAGGAGGGGCACGACCACCGTGTCCTCGCCCAGAAGCGGCCGGATCTGCGGCGCCAGGTCGGGCAGCTGCCAGGTCTTGACCGCCACGATCACCGCGTCGACGGGGCCGATGGATTCCGGGTCGGCCGAGGCCCGCACCGGCTGAACGGCGAAGTCGCCGTTGATGCTGTCGACCCTCAGGCCGTCGGCGCGCAGGGTCGCGAGATGGGCACCGCGTGCGATGAACCCCACGTCGTGGCCGGCGGCGGCCAGCCGTCCGCCGAAGTACCCGCCAACTCCGCCCGTTCCTACGATCGCGATTCGCATGGTTCTGGGTACCGTCTTCAGGGTCTGATGCGCGGCCGGGAGATTCCAGCCCGCCCCCAATGATCCACAGCGCGGAGTGGGGCGCAAGGCGATCCGGCGGCGTGAGCCGATCCACGACGGCCCCAAGGCCTTCGCCGAACGGTGAAGGTTCATCCCAGGGACAAAAAAAGCGGCCTCCCGAACCATCTCGGGAGGCCGCTTTGTCGCTCATCCCTTGCGGGATGCCGGAGGAGGGACTCGAACCCCCGACACGCGGATTATGATTCCGCTGCTCTAACCGACTGAGCTACTCCGGCGACAGACGAAAAAGCTCATGGGCACCCCTACCGGTGTCAAGCCCGTTCCGGAGCCGTTCAATCTCGCTTGCGCAGGCCGCTTCACTTCGCGACGCTCGATGCATGTGAAGCCGTTCATCGTACGCCGAAATCGGAGTGAATCGCGTGGACCCGCTCGCCTTTCTCGTGCCCGTGGCCGTGGTCGGAGTGGCCGCCGTCCTGACCAGCTTCCGCCTGCTGTACGAATACCAGCGCGGGGTCGTCTTTCGGCTCGGAAAACTGGTGCGGGCCCGGGGCCCGGGCTTGATCTGGCTCCTCCCCTTCGGCGTCGACCGCATGCGCAAGATGGACCTGCGCATCGTCGCCCTCGACATCCCGCCCCAGGACACGATCACGAAAGACAACGTCTCGGTGACGGTCAACGCCGTGGTGTACTTCCGGGTGGCCGATCCGTCGAAGGCCGTCGTCGAGATCGAGGACTACTACTTCGCGACGAGCCAGTTGGCCCAGACGACGCTCCGCTCCGTGATCGGGCAGAGCGAGCTCGACGAGCTCTTGGCCGACCGGGACCGCATCAACGACGTCGTGCGGGTGATCATCGACCAGGGCACCGACACCTGGGGCGTCGAGGTGACCAGCGTCGAAATCAAAGACATCGGGCTGCCCCAGGAGATGAAGCGGGCCATGGCCCGGCAGGCCGAAGCCGAGCGGGAACGCCGCGCCAAGGTGATCAGCGCCGACGGGGAGTACCAGGCCTCGGCCAAGCTGGCCCTCGCCGCCAAGGTGATGGAAGAGCACCCGGCGGCCCTGCAACTACGCTTCCTGCAGACCGTGGTCGAGATCGCGGCCGAGAACAACTCGACGACGCTGTTCCCGATCCCGATCGACATGTTCACGCCCTTCATGGAGAGGGCCACGGGGATCAAAGGGGGCGGCGTCTCCGCCGAGCGATCGGACGATGGTCCACTGGCCCTGCCCGACGGCGAATCGCGAGAGCAGTTGGCCGACGCGGCCCGCAAATACCTGGGAATCAAGGGGGAGACCCCGGAGGCCGTGCCGGCGAGGCCGAAGGCGACCGACGAGACCTAGAACAGCGTCGGCGACACCTAGCGCTCGACCCCGCCCCCGATCGTGTCGTCTTCCATGGGCCGGTACAGCAACTCACCGGGCCGGACGAGTCCGTACTCCTCGCGGGCGACCCGCTCCAGCGCCAGGGGGTCGTTCTCGAGCGAGTCGACGCGGGCGGCGAGTGCGTCGTTGACTTTCGTCAGCGAGTCGAGATGAGCCTGGAGGTCGCTTCGTTCCGCCGCTCCGTCCCTGACCTCGAAGACCGAGTACCGCCCCCCGAACAGGGCGTAGTATCCGGCCAGGGCGAGGACCGCCCAGAAGAGAGTTCGACTCAGTCGTTCCATAACGCGCGTCCTGGGTAGTGGGCCCGATCGCCCAACGTCTCCTCGATGCGAAGCAACTGATTGTACTTCGCCACCCGGTCGGTGCGCGAGGCGCTTCCCGGTTTGATCTGCCCCGCGCCCGTCGCGACGGCGAGATCGGCGATGAGCGTATCTTCGGTCTCGCCGGAGCGATGGCTGATGACGGAGCGGTAGTCCGCCTCGTCGGCCATGCGAATCGCCTCGAGCGTTTCGGTCAGCGTACCGATCTGGTTGACCTTGATCAAGATCGCGTTGGCGACCCCGTCACGAATCCCCTGCTCCAGGCGAGTCGTGTTGGTCACGAAAAGGTCGTCGCCTACGAGCTGAACCCGTGATCCGACGGCCTCGGTCAGGGCCTTCCAACCCCTCCAGTCGTTTTCTTCGAGCCCGTCTTCGATCGAGCGGATCGGGTACCGATCGACCCACTCCGACCAGAACTCGATCATGCCCGCGGCGTCGAGCCGCTCCCCGGAGCCGAAGTGGTACTCCCCGTCGCGAAAGAATTCCGTGGCCGCCGCGTCGATCGCCAGTTCCACGTCTTCGCCCGGTCGATAACCCGCGCGCTCGATCGCCCGCAGCACCACCTCGACCGCCTCGTCGTTGCTCGCGAGATCGGGCGCGAACCCTCCCTCGTCGCCCACGGCGGTGCTGCGGTGCTGCTCCGTGAGGACGGCCTTCAGGGCGTGGAAGACCTCGACGCCGCAGCGCAGGGCCTCACGGAACGAATCGAAGTTCAGGGGCATGACCATGAACTCCTGGATGTCGACATTGTTCGAGGCGTGCGCGCCCCCGTTGAGGATGTTCATCATGGGCACGGGGAGGGTGGCATCGGCTCCCGCCGGGGCCAGGTACCGCCAGAGCGGCATCTGGATCTCCGACGCTGCCGCCCGCGCGGCCGCCATCGAGACGGCGAGGATCGCGTTCGCACCGAGGTCGCGCTTGTTGGGCGTGCCGTCGAGCTCGATCATCGTGCGATCGATGTCGAGCTGCTCACGCGCCTCGAACCCAAGCAGTGCTGCACGAATTCGGGTGTTGACGTTGTCGACCGCCTTCAGCACGCCCTTGCCGAGATACCGATTGCGGTCGCCGTCCCGCAGTTCGACGGCCTCATGCGCGCCCGTCGACGCCCCGCTCGGCACGCAAGCGCGGCCCCTCGAACCGGTCTCCAGGATCACTTCCGCCTCGACCGTCGGGTTTCCCCGCGAATCGAGGATTTCCCGTCCACGCACGTCTACGATCGCCGACACACCATCCTCCGGTTCGAAATCTCGATATCAGGTGCCACCCTCACCGGACCGATCCGGAGGGGCGGCTCTCAACTGCAGGACCCTCTCCCGGGCCCGCTCCATCAACTGGTCCCGATCGGCGACCGTCAAGCCGTCGACCTCGATCGGGCGCCCGACGTGCACATGCATCGTCCCGGGGCGCACCAGAAACGACCCCTTGGGCATCAGAGCCCGGCTCCCCGAGATACCGATCGGTATGACGGGAACACCCAACTCCAGGGCAAGCACGAAGGCCCCCTTCTTGAACGGCAGCAGTTCGCCGTCGCCCGACCGGGTCCCTTCGGGAAACATAACCACGACGGCGCTTTCGCGGCGGATCTTCTCACCCGCCTCCCGGAGCGACTCGATCGCCGCCTTTCGGTTCGACCGGTCGATGGGAATGTGGCCTCCAGCGACCCACGCAGGACCGAAAAAAGGGATCTTCGTCAACTCCTGCTTGCCGACGAACCGATAGTCCACCGGAAGGAGTCCGGCGAGCGCGAAGACATCGTACCACGACTCGTGGTTCGACACGATGACCGCGGGCCGGGCCGGGTTGAGATGTTCGAGCCCCTCGAACTCGACGCGCACTCCCCCGGCCCAGAGCAGGGACTTGCACCAGTTCCGGGAGGCTGTGGAGGTGATACGCGCAGAGTTTCGGGTCTTGAGCGACGTACTCCCCACGATGACCACGGCATGATAGACCGTCGAGATCGCGGCGACGAAGAGCAGGCGCAGAGTGTTCAGAAGGCGTATCACGAGAAATGATCCCATCCCCCGCCCAGATCGACCGGCGATCCGACGGAATTCAGAAAACGTACGCCCTCCCCCTCGACCACCCGTCCAACACAGGTCACCGGCAGACCGGGGAAGGCTGCTGCGAACGACCCCAACGCACGCTCGATCGCAGGCGCCGCCGCGAAGAGAAGCTCGTAGTCTTCGCCTCCGGTGAGCGCTCGGTGCCCATCGGCGGAACCGCGCACCCACCCCTCGATCGGCACAGCGTCGATGTCGACCTCGATGGCAACCCCAGACGCGGCCGCAAGGTGCGCCACGTCACCCACGAGTCCGTCACTCACATCGATGAGCGCATGAACCAGGTCGGTTCGCGAGAGGAACCGCGCCTCGCGCACGCGGGGCGTCGGCCGCGCAAACCTGCGCCGCAACTCGTCGGGCGGACGCTCGCCCCGCTCGAAGCAACCGAGTGCCGCGGCCGAGCCACCCAGGCGCCCCGTGACGTAGAGGGCGTCGCCCACCGTTGCTCCACTCCGCAAGATCGGTGAGGTCGCGCGTCCGAGCGCCACGACGTCGACGACCAGGGGGCCGGGGGAACGACTGAGATCGCCTCCGATCAGGGCCGCCCCGACGGTTCGCGCCACGGCCCGCGCCCCCTTCCCCACCGCCTCCAGGAAGCCGGACGCGACGTCTTCTCCGGAGCCCGCCATCGAGAGCAGAATGCCGGCGGGCTCGGCGGCCATGGCGGCGAGGTCACTGAGCGCCGCCCCTGCGGCCCGCGCTCCGATCTCGTCGGCCTCGAGCCAGTCGCGGCGAAAGTGCACCCCCTCCACCGCCAGATCGGTGCTGATGACCCAGCCGCCGTCGAGGACCGCGGCGTCATCACCCGGTCCCTCGGCGACCCCCTCGACTTCACCTCGCCCGTCGGTCCAGTCGGCCGTAAGCCTCCGGATCAATTCGAACTCGGCTCCCCCGGCGAGCCTCGACGAAGTCATGACGGGGCGTCGGCGTCGAAGGTCACCCAATGAAACGGAAGGTCGGTGTGCCCCACGCCTGCCGCGTCGAGGGCCCGCGGGAGAAGGTCGGGCACATCGGAGGCCGTCAGACCCACGCCAAGACCCGTGATGCGGGCCGCAAGGGCCCCGGCGAGCAATCCGGCGCCCGAAGCATCATGCGGGTCGAGCCCCTGCGCGAGAAAACCTCCGATCGAGCCGGCCAGCACGTCTCCCATGCCCGCCACCGCCAGATCGGACGAGGCGAGGGCGCTGATCGACAACGGTCCATGCCTGCTCGCAACCAGGGTCGGTGCACCCTTCAGCACCACCGTCGAACGGAGGCGCTGCGCCAGTTCCCGGGTGCACCCCACGCGATCGGCTTGAACGTCGGCCACACTTCGGTCCAGGAGCCCCGCCATCTCGCCGGGGTGAGGCGTCAACACCCGTGCCGGGGAGCCCAGATCCAGCGCGAGGTCGGTCGGATCGGCCGCGGCGAGCAGGGCCAGCGCCCCCGCATCGATCACGGCCGGTCGGGTGGAGCCCAGAAGCGTCGCCACCACGGCCCCGCCCGTTGCGTCTGGTGCGAGCCCCGGTCCGACCACGACGCTGCGGGACTGCTCAACGGCCGTCGCCAGCGCGTCGAGATCGTCGAAGGGCACGAAGGGCGCGTCGGGGAGAGTGCTCTGCAGCACCTCCCGGTTCGCCGCCGCCGAGGCGACCCGCACGAAGCCCGCACCACTGCGGAGGGCCGCCCGTGCGGCCAGGACCACCGCGCCGGCCATGCCGGACGATCCCCCCGCCACGAGAACGGCCCCCACCTCGTTCTTGTGTGTCGCGGCAGCCCGCCGCGGCCGGACCTGCTCGAGCCACGCCGGTGTCAACAGTCGGGCTCCGAAAGCCCCGGCCGGAGGCGGTGGAAAGCCGATCTCGGCCGCGATCAATCGACCCGAAGCCGACCGCCCGGGCTCGAGAAACGAGCCCAGTTTGGGCCAGCCGAAGGCGAGGGTACAGGTCGCCCGCACCGCCTCGCCGGGCATCTCACCGGTGTCGGCGACGACGCCCGAGGGCACGTCGAGGGAGAGGATCGGAACGCCCGCCGTATTCAACGTGCGGATCGCGGCCGCGGCAGGGTCGCGGGGAGCCGACCTCAGTCCCGTGCCCAGTAGACCGTCGACGACCAGGACCGCTCGACCGAGGGCCCGAAGCAGGTCGTCACTGTCCGGCCGAGCCACGACCGTCGGGACCGACCACGCGTGGAGCAGTGGGTCCGCCGCGGCCCGGTGTCCCACGACGACGATCACGACCTCGCGACCGCGCGCCTGGAGCGTTCGGGCGGCAACGACCGCGTCGCCGCCGTTGTGGCCTCCGCCCGCGAGGGCGACGATCAGACCGTGCGGAGCGAGATGTTGGGCGAGGTCGGCCGCCGCGCGGCCGGCGCTCTCCATCAGGGCCGACTCCGCTACGCCCTGCTCGGCGATCGCGACATGGTCGAAGTGTGCGGCCTCACGCCCGGTGGGGACGGGTATGATACCGCGACAGAACGGCCGCAATAACGGGCGCCCGCTCACGGGTGGCACAACGATAGGGAGGTGTCCCGATGCATCGGCGATCGGGGAAAGTGGGCGCCGGGTGACGTCCGAAAGAAGGGACCTACTTGTAGCTCTGGCCGATGTTGCGGCCGAGTGTAATTTCCCCGTTGTCGATCCGTATGTTGAATCCGCACTCGGGATTGGAGCAGACCCAGGCCTTGTACCGAATCGGGGCCCCGTCGCGCCCGTAGTCGGAGAGCGGGAGCAGCAGCCCACTCT
>CBDUEZ010000059.1:0-16293 GCA_965366355.1 uncultured bacterium | reverse complement strand
TCGTGAACATGGTCGCGGCGGGTGAGGCCGGTGGTATTCTCGACACGATCCTGCTTCGACTGGCCACGTTCCTGGAAAAGAACGACGCCCTCATTCGCAAGATCAAAGGGGCGATGATCTACCCGGCCGTGATCGCCTTCGTGGCCACTTCGGCTGTCGCCATTCTGCTGATTTTCGTCATTCCGACGTTCCAGCAGATGTTCGACGCCGCCGGCGTGCCACTCCCCCTGCCGACGCGGGTGGTCATCTTCATGTCGATCGTCCTCCAGGGGTACTGGTGGGCCATCCTCATCGGGATCATCGGGACGGCGCTGGGCATTCGACAGGCGTACCAGACCAGCGCCGGCCGACTGGCGATCGACCGAACCATTCTGAATGTGCCGATCCTCGGCGACATGCAGCGCAAGGCCGCCGTGGCACGGTTCACCCGCACGTTGGGGACGCTGGTGAGCTCGGGTGTGAGCATTCTGGAAGGGCTCGAGATCACCGCCAAGACGGCCGGGAACCGCGTCATTCACGATGCAGTGATGAACTCTCGTGCAAGCATCGCGGGGGGTGAGACGATCGCGGGGCCCCTGAAGGAGTCGGGCGTGTTCCCACCCATGGTGGTGCAGATGATCAACGTCGGGGAGCAGACCGGTGGCCTCGATGAGATGCTCACGAAGATCGCCGACTTCTACGACGAAGAGGTCGACGCCGCGGTCGAGGCGCTCCTCTCGGCCATGGAGCCGATCATGATCGTCGTGCTCGGTGTGGTCGTGGGTGGCATGATCGTCGCGATGTACCTGCCGATCTTCGACATGATCAACGCGGTCGGGTAATCCGCGGGCCCGTTGACGAAGCCACGTGGCCCCACTACGGTGGGGCGCATTAGGCACAGAACGCCCTTCTCGCGCCGAGAGGGGCGTTCTTCGTTGATCGGATTCCGGAGGCCGATAGTGCAGAGTGATCAGGGGGAGAAGCGCATCGATTCGGAGGCGACCCAGAAGCCGGGTCCGCCACAGATTCAGGCCGACTGGATCTGGGCCGACGGTGGGTTCGTGAGATGGGAAGACGCGACCATTCACATCATGAGCCACGTGGCCCATTACGGCTCGTCGGTGTTCGAGGGCATCCGGGCCTACGACACTCCCCGCGGGCCGGCCTTCTTTCGCCTCGAAGACCACATGTTGCGGCTCCGCGCTTCGGCGCGAATTCACCGCATGGCGGTGGAGTGGAGCGCCGAGCAGCTCTGCGACGCGAGCGCCGATCTGGTGCGCCGAAACGAGCTGCAGGCGTGCTACCTGCGTCCGCTCGTGTTCCGGGGCGTGGGTGCGATGGGCCTCGACCCCACCCCGTGCCCGACCCACGTCTGGATGATGGCCTGGGACTGGGCCGCCTACCTCGGCGCCGATGCCGCCGAGCGGGGGATCGATGCCGGTGTGTCCAGCTGGCAACGTCCGGCACCGAACACTCATCCGACCATGGCGAAGGCGGGCGGGAACTACGTCAACGCCTCGCTCATGAAGATGGAGGCCAAGCGGAATGGCTTCGACGAGGCCATCGCGCTGTCGGTCGACGGCACGGTGAGCGAGGGGAGCGGACAGAACCTGTTCGTCGTTCGTGGATCGGTTGTGCACACCCCGGCGGTCGACGGGTCGTTCCTACAGGGCATCACGAGAGACTCGGTACTCACACTCGCCCGCGACCTGGGCTTCACGGTACGGGAAGGACGGGTTCCGCGCGAAGCCCTGTACGTGGCCGACGAGGTGTTTTTCGCCGGTACCGCGACGGAGGTGGTCCCGGTGCGAAGTGTCGACGGGCAACCCGTCGGAGATGGCGGCCCTGGGCCCGTCACCCGCGCGATTCGCGATCGATTCGGATCACTGCTGCGAGGCCTGTCGGACGATCCCCACGGCTGGCTGACGTACGTCGACTGATCGGTCGCTTGCTGGCCTAACTCGCTGAGGTGTCGCATCTTGAAACAGGCGCCGCCGATCAGTGCGCCGTTCCCGATGGAGGAGGCGCATGACCGAGCATCGTGACGACCTCACCGGATCCGTCGACGCAGCGCCCCCGACCGAGGGAATACTCCACGGTGTTCCCGCGGATCTGCCGGGTGTGGTCTACCGGGGCCGGGCCGACGCGGCGCGGACGATGGTGGCTCTCACTGCCGCCGTGTCGGTGCTCACAGGCTACGATGCGACGGAGCTGCTGGCTCCGAACGGACACCGGTTCGGCGACCTCATTCATCCGGAAGACCTCGATCGTGTGCGCAATGCCGTCGAGGCGGGAGTGTCGTCTGGACGCCCCTTTCGCGTCGTCTACCGGATTCGAAATCGGTCGGGCGCGGAACGGTGGGTCCTCGAGCAGGGCCGTGCCCTCGAAACGGGTGAGGTCACGGGCTACATCCAGGACGTGACGGGGTCGTCGGTCGATCCGCTCGTGCAGCGCCAGGAAGAACTCGATCGCGCCCTTCGCGACACGAGGCACCTTCGGCTGCTTCAAGAGGTCGGTTCGCTCGTCAGTGAAGAGACGACCTTGCGGGCGGCTGGGGCTCGCGCCGTGCCCGTGATCTGCAACCGCCTCGGTTTCACCCGGGGTTGGGTGAGTACGCCCGATGAGGGGCCCCTGGTGGGGCTGGCCGCGCTCGTGGCCGAGCAGGGCACACAGTGGCTGGCCCCGCTTCCGCCTACGCTCGATCCCGACCACCCATCGGGCGACTCGGGCGAGACGACCGGGGTGGGTGTACGGATTCGGTCCGGCGATACCACGTCGGCCGACGATCGGATCGCCGTGCTCGTTCTGTTCGCCGATCGACGCATCGACCGCGACCCCACGCGGCTTTCGTTGCTGGAGCAGATTGCGACCCAGTTCGGACGGGTCTGGGAGCGGGAGCAGGCCACACTCGAGCGGAAGGCCGGAGAGGAGCGGTTCCGCGAACTTGCGGAGCACATCGACGACGTCTTCTGGATCGGATCGCCCGAGGGGCCCGCCCGGGACTATGTGAGCCCCGCCTACCGAGATATCTGGGGACGGGATCCGGAGGGGCTGGCGAACGACCCCGACAGCTGGCTGCAGACGGTCCATCCAGAAGATCGAGAGCGGGTGGAAGACGTGGTCCGCCTTCGCGCCGGCCTGGGGTACGAGATTCTGTACCGGATCCTCCGACCCGACGGCGAGGTGCGCTTCATCTGGGATCGGGCCTTTCCGGTCATGGACCGAGCCGGGGCGGTGACGCGCGTGGTGGGGGTCGCCGAAGATGTCAGCGAGCGCACCAAGCTCGAGGCACAGCTTCGAGCCGCCCACCGAATGGAGGCGGTCGGGAGACTCGCCGGCGGCATCGCGCACGACTTCAACAACCTCCTGACCGTTATTCGGGCGCAGTCCGACTTTCTCCTGATGGACCTTCCCGACGAGAGCCCGCTGATCGAAGAGGTCGAGGTGGTACGCAGCGCAGCCGACCGCGCCGCAAAGCTTACCCGTCAGCTTCTCGCCTTCAGTCGCGAGCAGGTGCTTCGACCCCGGGTCGTGGATCTGGTCGAGGTGGTGAAGAACATGGAGCAGCTCCTCGTGCGGGTGCTGGGTGAAGACGTTCGAATCGGCACCGACTTCGAGCCGGAGCTTCCGCCGGTGAGGGTCGATCCGGCTCAGTTGGAGCAGGTGCTGATGAATCTCGCTGTGAACGCCCGCGACGCGATGCCGGAGGGGGGGCACATGACGCTCACGGTCCGGCAGGAGGTTCTTACGGCCGAGGTTGCGGCAGGGCGTACCGAATTGGTGGTGGGCGACGCCTATGTCCGCCTCGATGTGACGGATACCGGCCACGGCATGGACGAAACGGTCCGAGCCCGGATCTTCGAGCCGTTCTACACGACGAAGCGCTCCAGCGGGGGCACGGGCCTCGGGCTCGCGATGGCGTACGGTATCGTGAAACAGAGCGGGGGGACCATTCACGTCTCTTCGGCTCCAGGGCGCGGCACGACCTTTACGCTCCGCTTTCCGCCGGTGCGGGGGGAGTCGCCGACCCAGGTCGCGACCGAAGAGCCCGGTCCGCGGCGCGAGGTCGCGGGATCGATCCTCGTGGTCGAAGACGATCCGGCCGTGCGCCGGGTGTCTCGGAGAACCCTGACTCGTGAGGGGCTGGAGGTGCGTGTCGCGGCCGATGCGGAAAGCGGTCTCGCGATCCTGGACGAGCATGATTCCGCGATTTCCTTTCTGTTGACCGACCTCGTGCTGCCCGGTATCAGCGGGCGTGCGTTGCTCGAACGGGTGCGCCGCTCCCACCCACATGTGCGATGTATCGCCATGTCGGGGTACGCCGAGGGTTCACCCGTGAGCCGGGTCGATCTTCCGACCGATGTGGTGTTTCTGCCCAAGCCCTTCACACCCGACGCGCTCATGCGCGCCCTGGCCGCGGTCGCCGATCGGCCGGGGCCGGTGTAGGGGGCCCCCATGTCCCGAGCCTTCGTGAACGAAGACGCCGGTGATCCGGAACCCGACTATCGGCTCCCGGATCCGGACTCGGAGTACTACGACGAGGCGGCGGCGTGGGCCCTCATTCAGGGTGCCGACGCGGGAGACACCCGCAGCGCCGAATTGGCGACGGGGTACCGATGGGGCGAGCCCCACCTGCTCCCCAGGATCGAGTCGATTCTCAGCGAGGCCGAAGCGCAGCAACAGGATCGGGTCGCCCAACTCGCCCGGCGGTTCATTCGAGAGGCGCGCAGCCGCGGGTGAGACTCGACCCGCGGGTCAGACTCTTCTGGTCTCGAAGACGCCCGTATCGCGATTCTTCTGAACCGAAGCACCTTCGAAGATGCGTCCGTTCATCGCGACCCAGACGCCGGGAGGCAGGATCTGCGCGGCCGTCAGGGCACTGCCGAGATTGAAGAGACCGTCGGAGCTACCGAAGGCGATCGGAATCATCGCCCCAGTCAGGACGATCGTCTTCTCGGGGACCTCACGAGCGAGCAGAAGGGCTGTCTCGGCCATGGTGTCGGTGCCGTGAGTGATCACGATGTGGTTCTCGGCGACCGCTCGGCAGCTGCGCGCGATCGAGTCGCGGTCCTGGGCCGTCATCTCGAGCGAGTCGACCATCATGAGGGTGCGGACCTCGACCGAAACCCGGCAACGGGCGGTCTTGAGCATGTCGGGCAGATGGGTGTCCTTGAAGAACAAACGCCCGTTGATCTCGTCGTACTCCTTGTCGAAGGTCCCTCCGGTGATGAATAGCCGGATCGTCGGGTGCGTGGGGGAAAAGGACATGGGCCTGGGGTCGGGGGAGCACGGAGCGTGGGGGTAATCTAGCAGGATGCATGCTATCTTCCCGCATGCGATACACCCCCTTTCGGCTCGAGCGCTTCTTCGCCGCCACCGAGTTCACGACCCCCCATCTGCTCGCCGTGTCGGACTGTCAGACCCGGTCTGTCGGCGACCTGCTCTCCCTCGAGCCGGACGCTATTCGGCGACTGTCGGAGGTGCCCCTGTCGTACACCGACAGCTCCGGCGGGATCGAACTGCGTAGGGCGATCGCCGCGAGGTACGAGGGGATCGAGGTCGGTGACGTCCTCGTGCATGCCACGGCGGTGGAGGCGATCTACACGACGATGCGGGCGCTGGTCGGCCCGGGCGATCGAGTGGTCGTGCAGATGCCGGCCTATCAGGCGCTGTGGGGTGCCGCGGCGATGACCGGGGCACAGGTAGTGCCATGGTGGGGACGAGTCGACGATGGATGGGCCCCGGACCTGGCTCGACTTCCCGCCCTCCTCGCGGTGCCCGGCACGCGCATGCTCGTGGTGAACTCCCCCCACAACCCCACGGGGTGGTACGCAGGCAACGACGCCCTGGGGTCGATCGTCGAGGCGGCGGAACGAGCGGGGGTGCGGCTGTTCTGTGACGAGGCGTACCGAGGCACCGAATTTCGGGGCGAGGCCGCACCGTCGGCCGCCTCTCTATCGCCGACGGCCATTGTCCTGGGACTCGTCTCGAAGGGGTTGGGCCTTCCCGGTCTGCGCACCGGATGGCTCGTGACCCGCGATCGGGCCGCCCTGGACCGCATCGCGGGCTACAAGGACTTCACCAGCATCTGTGGCTCCGCGCCGTCGGAGTTCCTGGCGGCGCTCGCGCTCCGGCACGCCGACCGGATTCTCGCCGACACCTGTGCGCTCCTCACCCGCAACTTGAGCGTGCTCGGGGCCTTCATGGAGCGGCATCGCGAGCACTTCTCATGGAATCCCCCGCAGGCGGGTCCGGTCACCTTCCCGTCGCTTCGTGATCCGATGCGCTGGGGTGGCGCCGAGGGGTTCTGCGAGCGGGCCCGCCGGGAGGCCGGCGTCCTGCTGGCCCCCGGCCCCCTGTTCGGGGGCGTCGACGAGCGCTCTGGCGAGGAAGACCAGGCGTTGGCGTCGGCCTTTCGCATCGGCTTCGGACGGGCCGCTTTCCCGCGGGGTCTCGAGGTTCTCGATGCCTGGCTCTCCGAACGTTCCTCGACGAGCGACTGACCCGTGGATCTGGTCCTGCTGTTTCTCGCGGGATCCGCAGCCGGAACGCTCAATGTTCTCGCCGGCGGCGGGTCGCTCCTGACGGTTCCGGTTCTCATCTTTCTGGGACTGCCCCCGACCATCGCGAACGGGACGAACCGTGTGGCGATCCTGGCCCAGAACCTGGGTGCGAGTTGGAGCTTTCACAGAAAGGGCAAGCTCGATCCCCGGTGGCTTCGGGCCGCGTTGGCGCCTACGCTGACCGGTGCGATCCTGGGGGCGTGGGGGGCGACTCGTGTCTCCGATGACCAGTTCCAACGAGCCCTGGCGGTCGCGATGATCGCGATGGCGGTGTGGATGGTCGTTCGGCGACCCGCTGCGGGCGCCGACGAAGACGCCCCGGTGCCTGCGCCCCCCTCCGATCGTCTGGTCTTTCATCTCGCCTGGTTCGGCGTGGGCCTGTACGGCGGGTTTATTCAGGCGGGTCTCGGATTCGTGATCCTTGCGGTCATATCGGCGGCCGGACTCGACCTCGTGCGGGGGAACGCCCTCAAGGTGACCCTCGTCCTCGCGTTCACCCCCTTCGCGCTACTGGTCTTTGCGCTCGACGGGTTGGTGGACTGGAAGTTCGGTGCCGCTCTCGCCCTCGGGAATCTCGCGGGGGGGCAGGTCGGGGTGCATCTCACGGTCCTCAAGGGGCAAGCGTGGGTCCGGCACGTCGTCGTCGTGTCGGTCGTGGTGTTTGCGGTCCGGCTCTGGTGGGCGGCCTGAAGCCTCCGGCGCGACCCCGCACTAGAAGGCCCCCGCCACCGTCGCCAACACCCAGCGGAGGATCCAGAACGCGCCGACCGAGGCCGTGACGAGCAGGGCCACGGTGCCCCCGATGACGCCGCCTACCGTGAGCCGACTCGCGCGCCGCGTCGCCTCCGGATTGGCAACGATCCGCTCCAAGAGGCGCAGATTTCGATCGTTCGCCTTCCAGGCCATGTCGAATGCGTCGCCGATCACCGGCACGGCGCCCGCGAGCGCGTCGAGCACAAGATTCGCGGCCATACGGACCAGCGTTGCGCCGTCGGCGCCGGCCCGTGCGGCGCTGCCGAGGAGGTGCAACGAAGCGACCCAGCCGATCCAATCCCCCACGCCCGGGATGAGCCCGATCAGGGGGTCGAGCCCCACCCGCCAGGGGGTGCCGGGAATCGGAATGAGATTGTCGAGAACCCGAGCGACCGCGCGGGCACGCCTCAACTCGTGCGGGGCCCGGGTGGTCGTGGGAACTGGCGGGGTCGGGTCGGGTTCGGCCTCGGAGTCCATACCGGGAATACCCGGGGTATCTCGGCCCGGTCCCGCCGTCGGCCTCAAGACCAGGGGCCCCCGCCCGCTTTCGTGCATCGCCGAGAAGGGATATCGTCGCCGGATGCCCAATGCCCAGAACCCCCGGATGGGGTGGAAAACTGCCGTCGCGGCCTTCGTCGCCCTTGCGACATTGAGGCTTCTCGCGGCCGATTTTCGCTACTTCTTCGAGCAAGACGAGATGTCGCTGGCGAACGGCATCGCGTCGATCATGGAAGGCCATACCGCCTATCTCTACCACTACGGTCCACAGCTGGGCTACTACAGGCTGATGGCGCTCCTCGCGGGATGGGCGGGAGGCATCGCCTGGATTCCGATCGTGATGTCGGCCTCGAGCGCCGTGGCGGGGGCGGTGATCCCCACCGCGACTCTGTTCGCGTTTCGGCACGAGCTATCCGATCGCCTGCGCCTGCTGGCCGCCGCCGTGGTGACGTGCTCGCCGGTACTCTGGATCAGCAGTCAGTATGGCAACACGGCGGTGTTATCGGCCGCTGCGGGCGTGCTGGGGTTGGTGATCTTGTCGAACAAACCCGCCGCGCGGGGCATGGCGGCCGCGCTCGCTCTGTGCGCGGGCGCGGTCTTGTTGCGCGCCGACGCGGTGGTTCTGGCTCCGATCGTCGCTCTCCTCGTGTATCGCTCGTCGGGCTCGCTGCGGTCTGCCGCCACGACCCTGGCTCTCGGGGCGGTCGGCGTCGGTGTGGTCGGCCTGCTCCTGGTGGCTTTCGATCCGTTGATGACCTCTGCCGGTCGCGACGTGGTGGAGCACTTCGGCGACGAAGAGTTGCGCTCGCTCTTCTGGGAGCATGGGCTCTGGGCGTTTTCTCCCCTCGTACTCGTCTTCGCCCTCCTCGGCGCGGAAGAGCTGGCGGAGCAGACCCGCACCACGGTCTGGAGCCTCGTGACCTGGGCGGCTCCCGTAGGGGTGTTCTACTTCGGCGCGACCACGACCCCCCGGTACTTCCTCCTCGCGGTGGTGCCGGTGGCCATCCTTGCCGCGGCCGGGATCGAGCGAGTGGTCGGTCGGGCCCGCCACCGGCGAGTGGCCTGGGTGGTCTGCCTGTCGCTGGCGTTCGCTCATCTCTGGGTCGGACTCGGCCACTTCTCGTCGTCCGATTGGACGACGATGCTCACGGCCCCCACCTACGAAACGCACGACGGCCCCATGCCCACGGGAGCGCTCGTCTACCAGGGCTACCACCGCGGCGACGGGGTGTTGGGGCCCTCGCTGCGGCGCACTGGGCCCTGGGGCACGCAGTCCTATATCGCGAACGCCGTCGACCCTCTGTTGGAGCGCGTGCGGCAACGTCCTGCCTCATCGAGTCCTGGCCGGATCCTGGTGCTCCTCGACCACTGGAGCGGTCACGTGTTTCAGTTCCATGCCCTGAAGGCGGGTGCGACGATCGTAGGGCGCGACCCCGGCCCGGAGTTCATGGCACCGACCCGCTACCTCCTGGGCGCCACGCCCATCACCACCGTGGGGATCCCCATGGGTCAGTTCGACGCCCACCGAGTCGAGCTATCAGTGGGTGATGAGGTCTGGCATTTCCTGCACCATTCACCGTTCCCCCGAGCCGCAGTCGTCGCCAAGCTAGGTGCGGGACTGGGCCTCGAGGGCCCTGTCGCCGGAGTCAACGCTGGAATGGAGACGTATACCGTGGTGCCTGGGATTCCCAATTGAGCGCCCTGACGGTCGTGATGCCCGCCTACAATGAGGAAGAGGCGATCCGCGAGGCGGTCGCCGAAGTGCAGACGTGCGTGCTCGATCGTATCGACGAGTCCGTCCTGGTCGTCGTCAATGACGGCTCTCGAGACGCCACGGGCCCGATCCTCGACGAAATCGCGGAGAACGACGAGCGGGTCGTGGTGCTACACAAGGCGAATGGCGGACACGGGCCCGCGATCATATCGGGCCTGACGAGGGCAGATTCGGAGTGGGTACTGCTCGTCGACAGCGATCTTCAGATGCCGCTCGATTCGGTGACGGACCTGTGGGCCGCAGTTCACGACGGCTACGACGCAGCGTTCGGAGTGCGCCGGCATCGGGACGACCCGAAGATCCGTCTCTGGCTCACCCGGCTGGTTCGCGCCACGATCCCGTTTCTGTTCCGCGTCCGGATCCGCGACGCCAACGTTCCCTACAAACTGCTGCGGCGATCCACCTGGCAGGAGGCGAGTGCCCTCATCCCGGCCGATACTCTCGCACCGTCGTTGTTTCTTGCAGTCTTCATGAAGGTTGGGGGACTGCGGATCGCCGAAATCGACGTGGAACATCGCGAGCGCTCGACCGGAGTGGTGTCGATCCGGCGGTGGAAGCTCGTTCGGTTCTGCGCGAAGGCGTTTTCGCAGATGCTCGTGTTCCGGAAGAGAGTGCGCTCATGAGTCATACACCGTTCGTAGCCATCATCGGGGCCGGGCCCACCGGCCTGGGTGCGGCGTGGCGCATGGAGGAACTGGGGCACACGAAGTGGGGCCTCTTCGAGGCCGGGGAGACCCCGGGTGGGCTCGCGAGTTCGTTCGTCGACGCACAGGGCTTCACATGGGACATCGGCGGGCACGTTCTTTTTTCGCACTATCGGTACTTCGACGCCTTGATGGAGTCCGCGTTGAGTGAGGCGTGGGTCGAGCATGTTCGCGAGGCGTGGGTGTGGATGCGCGAGCGGTGGGTGCCGTACCCCTTTCAGAACAACATCTGGCGGCTGCCGGAAGAAGACCTCATCGCGTGCCTCGACGGGTTGATCGACCTCGTCACCGATGGGGTGGCGGGTCGCCCAAGCGCGTTCGACGAATGGCTGCTTCAGCAGTTCGGTCAGGGCCTGTGCGACGTTTTCATGTACCCCTACAACTACAAGGTGTGGGCGTACCCTCCGAGTCGCCTCGACGTCGGTTGGATGGGCGAACGGGTCGCGACGGTCGACTTGAAGCGAATCCTCGCCAACGTCGTTCACCGCCGCGACGAAGTCAGTTGGGGGCCCAACTCCACCTTCCGCTTTCCTCTTCATGGTGGAACCGGCGCGATCTGGACGAGCGTGGCCCGTCAGCTGCCCGCCGAGCGAATGCACTATGGGCGCGCGATCGAGGCGGTGCATCTCGAGGACCACCGCCTCACGCTCTCAGACGGTGAAGAGGTGGACTACGACGCTTTGGTGTCGACGATGCCTCTCGATCTCCTGCTGGGAATGATCCAGGACCGCGACGACCTGCGGGCCCGCCGCGACGAGTTCGTCTACTCGTCGAGCCACATCGTAGGCGTCGGCCTCGACGGTGCACCGCCCGACGACCTTCGCACGAAGTGCTGGATGTATTTTCCCGAAGACTCGTCTCCGTTCTATCGCGTCACCGTCTTCAGCAACTACTCCCCCAACAATGTGCCGCGTCCCGGAGCGCAGTGGTCGCTGATGGCCGAGGTGAGCGAGTCATCGGCCAAGCCCGTGGACTCGTCGAAGGTGGCCGCCGAGGTCGTCGAGGCGTTTCGGAGCATCGGCTTCATGCGTCCCGACGAAGAACCGGTCTCGGTGTGGCATCGTCGAATGGAACGCGGCTACCCGACGCCCTGGCTCGGCCGCGACGAGGTGCTCGCGCCCGTACAACAGGAGCTCTCTCGCTACGACGTGTTCAGCCGCGGTCGTTTTGGCGCCTGGAAGTACGAGGTGTCGAATCAGGACCACTCCGTGATGCAGGGGGTGGAGGCGGTCGGAAAGATTCTCCGGGGCACGCGCGAGTCGACCTTCGCGGGCCACATGGAGGATTGGTTGTGAGCCGCCCCCTCGGCGCCCCCTAGCGGAAGGCGTGCGCCTCCACCGCTCGGTCGACGGCCTGCAGAACGATCGCCGCCTGCGCGGGAGACAAGTCGATCACGGGCCGCCCCGGCCCCTGCGGGACCATCGTTTCTGGAAGCCCGGCGACACTTTCGTCGAAGAGCGTCGCGACGACCGTCAGGGCCGCGACGATGGATCCGAGAGGAGCGGGATGGAATCCGTCGGACCCCCACAACCGGGCCGTACTGTCCTGTTTCCAGACCTCGAGCCATGACACACCCGCCGGAATGAAGATCCCGCCGACGTCTTCGGCCGCGGCCCGGTACGATGCGAGGACGGCACCGAACGAATATTGCGGGTCGTCGGGAGGCCAGACCATCAGCAGGGCGGGTTGAGCGCCGACCTCGCGGATCACGCGCGCCAGGGAGTCGGTCCACTCGCGGAGGTAGGCCTGACTCGAGGCGAGGGTCGAGGGCCCCTGTTGAAGGATCACGATGTCGGGTTTCAGCGCGCGGATCTGCCCGGGCGTTCCGGCCACCCAGTGGTCCCCAAGACCAAAATTCGGGTTTGCGATCACCTCGGTCTCGACGGAATGGCCCGCCGCTTCGGCTACGGTTTCGACCAGGCCGGGCAGGTCGTTGACGTAGGTGAGTGAGTTGCCCACAAAAAGGATCTTCAGATCGGCGTCGTCCCAGCCGGGCCCGGTCGGGTCGCTGTTGCAACCGAAGATTCCCAGGGCGGCGCCGGCGACCAGGAGCGGTCGAACGCTCGGCCAGAGGCTGAAGTTCATCGTTGTCACCCACGGTGAAGAGAAGGGCGTCGCCGGTGGCGCGCTCGATCCTACATACGTTCCCATGGCCGGATCATGAATCCATCGCTGGCCCCAGACGCGCATGGAGGGGATCGCCCGCGATCGGGCGGGGCGGGACGAAAGGGATCGTGCCGGCCAAGGATCGTCGCTCATCGGGGCCTTCACTTCTCGCTTCGATGACCATGGACCGGAGGCCGCGTCAGCCCTAACCATTCGGGGCACTGGAGTATAGGCCCCACCCTGGAGATTCCCCGCATCGTGCCGACCGTGTCGCTCTCCGAAACGCTGGCCTCGCCGGCCCCGACCCCGACCCCGGGAACGAAGGGAGGAGAGGCGCGGCCACGCTCGCTCGCGGTGGTCGGGGCGGTCCTCGGGGGCTGGCTCGTGCTCGCCGTCCTGGAGACGGCCAAGGAATGGGTCGGGTGGCGGCTCCGGGGGAGCCCCCGAAGCTGGGGGGCGGTCGCGGCCGTGAATCTGCCCTTCTGGTTGTATTGGGCGGCAGCGACCCCCGCGATCATCGCGCTCGCGAACCGGTTCCCGCTCGTGGGAGGTCGGGCGAGGCGCGCCGTGATCGTGCACGGGCTCGCGTCGGTCGCCGCGGCCCTGGGGCACGCAGCCGTCACCGCCGGATTCGCCGTGCTGTTCCTGGCCCCCGGCGGACAGCTTCAGAATCCGTCGTTCCTGGCGCAGTTCCAGCCGCTGGCCGAGGGCTATCTTCTGCTCGAGATCTTCGTGTACTGGATGATCCTTGGAGTGACCCAGACCGTGGTCGTCCATCGCCGGTTCGTGGCCGCGCGAATCGGGCGTGCCGAGGCCGAGGCACGCGCCGCCCGTTCGGAGAGCCGCGCCGCAGAGGCGCGGCTCCAGGCCCTGCGCATGGAGATCGACCCACACTTCCTGTTCAACGCCATGAATGCGGTGTCGGGATTGGTGCGCACGGGCGATGCCCGGGGGGCGACCGACATGCTGGCGCGGATTGGCGGACTGCTCCGGGTGACCTTGAGGTACGGTCGCGAAGGCTCGGTGTCGCTCGAGCGCGAGATCGAACTGGTGCGGGAGTACCTCGGCATCGAGTCGGTGCGGTTCGGTGAGCGCCTCGAGGTGGACATCCAGGTCGAGGCGGAGGTGCTCGACGTCGCCGTGCCGCCGCTGATCCTTCAACCGCTCGTGGAGAATGCGATCCGGCATGGGGTGTCGCCCGTGCCGGGTCCCGCCAGCGTGCGAATTCGGGCCTATCGGGAGGGCGGTTCGGTGAGAATCGATGTTGTCGACTCAGGACCGGGACCCGACGAGGCCGCGCGCCCGGGTACGGGGCTGTCGAACGTGTCGGCGAGAGTGCAGGAGGAGTATCGCGGGGCGGGGTCGTTCGAGATCGCCGCCGTGCCGGGCGGAGGTGGGCGAGCCACCCTTCGACTGCCCTACAGACGGCACGACGCGGGGCCCGTTCCGGCCGGAGTCGAAGCGTGAGCGACGGCGTGACCCCGCTGCGAGTGGTCATCGCCGACGACGAGCCTCTGGCCCGAGCCGCGATCCGGGCCGCGCTCGCGGAGCACACCTTCGTCGAGATCGTGGGCGAGGCCGCCGATGGCGACGAAGCCGTGGCCTTGCTTCGGGTCGGCGTGGTCGATGCCGTGTTCCTCGACATTCGCATGCCGGGCCTCGACGGCTTCGAGGTGCTCGAATCGCTCGCGCCCGAATCGAGGCCGGCCGTCGTCTTCGTGACCGCCTTCGACGACCAGGCCGTGCGCGCGTTCGACGTGCATGCGGTCGACTACCTTGTGAAGCCCTTCGACGACCAGCGGTTCACCGAGACACTCGACCATGTTCGCGAGCGGGTCGAGGCGCGCCGTCGAGGCGACCTCGAAGACCGGCTCGCCGCCCTCCTGGCGTCCCGCACCGATGGGCCGGGGGAGCCGTATCACAGCCGAATTCAGGTTCGGGAGGGCGCCCATATTCGCTTTCTCCCGGTCGACGACGTGCGCTACATCGAGTCGGACGGCAACCACCTTCAGCTCCACCTCGCCGACGGCGGCAGCGCGCGGATTCGTCGCCCGCTGAAAGACCTGATGGCCGTGCTGGATCCTCGCCGATTCGTGCGGATCCATCGTTCGACGGCGGTCAACCTGGACTTCGTTCGAGAGGTACAACCCTGGTTCTCCGGTGATTACGTCGCGCTCATGAAGGCGGGTGAAGAGCTGCGGGTCAGTCGCCACTACCGTGACCACTTGCTACGGGCCTCGTTCTGATGCGATCCACCCCTGTTGCGATCCTGTGCGCGTTCATCGCGGTGGCCGTCGCCGCGACTCCTCGGGTTCAGGACTTGAAGGTCTTCGAGCTCGAGCAGCTCGCCGAGGGTGTGTATGCGGCCCTGGTCGTGGATCGCCCCGACGCCTACGCGTTCGCCAATTCGCTGGTCGTGGTCGGCGACGACGGAGTGCTGATCGTCGACACCCAGCAGTCCCCACAGGCCGCTCAAGAGTTGATCCGCCTGGTCGGCGGGATCACAGACCTTCCCGTGCGCTGGGTGGTGAATACCCATTGGCACGGCGACCACGTCTACGGCAACGTGGCGTATCGCGACGCATTTCCGGGGGTCCGCTTCTTCGCGCACCCGGCGACGGTGACGGGAATGCGCGAGGAGGGCGCGGCCCAACGAGCAGAGGAACTGGTCACCCTCCCTCAGACCATCGAGGCGCGCGAAGAATGGCTCGACGAGGGCGTATTGCCCGACGGCCGGGAGCTCACGACCGAATTGCGCGAGCAGGTGGTCTACTCGCTCGAGCTCCGACGCGACTACCTCGCGACCCTCCGGGAGCTCGTCATCGTCGAACCGGAAGGAACGATCGACTCTCGGCACCGCATCGACCTCGGCAATCGGCTGGTGGAGTTGATTCCCCTCGGCCCGGCCCACACCGCGGGTGACGTGGGCGTGTGGGTGCCCGACAGCGGGGTCCTGGCGGTCGGTGACCTGCTCGAAGAGGCGCCACCCTGGATCGACGGTGCTGCGAGCCTCGCGGGGTGGGCCGAGGCGCTGGATCGAATTGCGAGTCAAGAAGCCTCCATCGTCGTTCCGAGTCACGGAGGAGTTCAGCGGGACGCGACGCTGCTGGCGGCGGAGCGCGCTTTGTTCGGGGAGCTCGCGGTGCTGTCGGCCCGGGCCGTGGCCGAGTCGTGGACGTCCGATCGAGTGGCCCGCGAGATCACTCTCGACTCGCACCGGCCGTTCCTCATGGGACTCGGCCTGGACGAGCCCGGATTTGTGGACTGGCGCGACCGGGCGGTGGCGAAGGCGGTGGATCAGGCTCGGACGCATCGCCCGTGAGTCCTCGACCTGAAGAAATCTTCAAAGAGGCCGGCCTTGCCTCGACCGGCGGGTTCGGCGGAACGTAGTAGTCATGAATCACTTCGCGGCCACGACCAACCGATCCGAACCCGAGTTCATGCCGAGAATGCGGCGCCTGTTCGCCGACGGACTCGGGGAGCGTCAGGTGCGACTGAACCGGGGGCTCGACGGCGTAGCCGATTGTCTCGCTGCCGGCCGGCCTCTCCGCGAGGGTGACCTCGAGGAGTTGTTTCTTGCGTCACACTCCCTGAAGGGTACGGCGCCGGGCTTCGGCGCCGAGGAACTGGGCTGGCTCGCGGACTGTTTGTGCCGCCTGGTGAAGGAGTGGTCGCCGGAGGCGCCCCCCGCTCCCGACCAGATGGAGCGGGCGCGCGAACTCCTCGACCAGATCGAGGGCGAGTGTCGGGATGCTGTGGCCCGCGCCGACGCCGAGAGCCTCGCCATCGCCGAGCGTTCCGAGGCCTCCGAGTCGACCCCCGCTGCGGCCGACTGAACCGGTCCCTTCGACAGGGTGCGAGATCGACGAACGGGCCCGGCGCCGAAGCGCCGGGCCCGTTCTACGTCATCGCACCG
>CBDUEZ010000058.1:0-16420 GCA_965366355.1 uncultured bacterium | reverse complement strand
GGTGATGTGCTGGTCGTTCACGAGGTCTCCAACGCACCTTAGGTTAGGTCGCAGCGTCGCGAGCCGCGGCGCCGAGCGCCGAGGAGCAAGATGTCCAACGTCGTCCACTTCGAACTCGACCGGAAGAACCGCGTCTATCGCGCGGGCGACGTGATCTCGGGCACCGTGGTCGTCGACGGCCGTGTGGGCCAGCGTGCCAAGCGGATCGTGCTGCGCACCTGGTGGGAAACCGAGGGCAAAGGCACATCGACTCGCGGCGGCAAAGCGGCCGCGATCCTTCACGAGGGTTCGCCCCCTCAGGGTTCGATCCACCGGCACGGCTTCCACTTCATCGCTCCCGACGCCCCCTTCACCTACGTCGGCCATCACCTGTCGATCGAACACCACCTTCAGGCGGTGGTCGAACTCCCGATGGCACCCGATCTCAAGGTCGAGGAGACCTTCGTTCTGACGCCGGGAGCGGTGGCAGTGCCGGCCCCGGACGAATTGTTGGGAGCGGTCGATTCGTCGACACCCCAGGCGGACAAGCGGCCCCTCGCCGCGTTCGGCCTCATGCTCGCCGTCTTCGGCGTTTTCACGCTGCCCTTTCCCGGAGTGCTGCTTCTTGTGGGAGGACTGCTGGCCGTCGCCGCGGGACTGCGAAAGGAAATCGCCGCTTCCCGCGTCGGCGAAGTCTCCGTCGAGGTCGAGCCGCGTGTCGTCTCACCCGGCGACGAAGTGACGGTGCGCGTGGGGATCTTTCCCAAACAACCCGTCCAGGTTCAAGGGGTCAGGGCAGCGCTGAGGGCCCAGGAGATCTGCGAGTCGAAGAGCGGCAACAACAAGAAGCGGCACCGGCATGTGGCCCATGACGAAGTCCAGACGCTGCTCGGCTCGACGACGGTGCCGGGCGAACTCCGACGCGAGGTGACGGCCACCTTCGTCGTGCCCGCCCTCGGCATGTGGAGCTTCAAGGCGCCCAACAACGCGATCCGCTGGGACGTCGAGGTCGTGGTCCAGATCCCCCAGTGGCCCGACTGGAAGCAGACGGTCCCGATCGTGGTGTGGCCGCCGAAGACCGCGCTACCGGAGGCAGAGCAGGCGGCCGTGCCGCAGCCCGAGCCGGTGGTGGTGGCGCTACCGCGGCCAGAGCCCGTGGCGCTGTCTGAGTTGGAGCGGGCAGCGGAGGCGGCGAAGCGGGCGATGGAGGGGCGCACGGTGGAGGTGGCGGCCGAGGTGGCGGCGGTGGAGGGGCGCGCGGTGGAGGTGGCGGCCGAGGTGGCGGGGGTGGAGGGGCGCACGGTGGAGGTGGCGGCCGAGGTGGCGGCGGTGTCCCGGCCGAAGCGGGCCAAGCGCCCGGCGCACGCACAGCACGCACAGCCCGTGCAGCCCGTTCTGGCCGAGCCGGGGGTCGCGGCCGGAGCCGTCGAGCCCACCCCCGCTCCCTCCTTCGACTTTGCCTCGGCCGTCGCGGCGATCCTCTCGACTCGCCGCTACAGCCCCGAACGGAAGGAGCGGGTCGCGGCCCTGGTGGGACGGACCGCAGAGGTCACGGTGATCATCGACCGCCTCGACCGACCGTTCGGCCGCACACGAACGCCCGGCTTCGAAGACGGATGGGTCGTGAGGGGCCGCCTCCGGGACTCCGATCGCGAGGTCGAGGTGCACATTCCGACCGCCAGGGCCGAGGTGGCCGAGGGGTTGGGCCGTGGAGACTCGTTCACGGTCTCTGGGAAGGTGACTTCGTGGGAACGGCTGCCGGAGCGGCCGGTGATTCGAATGTTGATTCCCTGAGCGTCGGCGTCGAGGAGTCGAAGTCGAGGAGTCGAAGAGTCGGAGTCGAGGAGTCGGACAACTATCTCCCTCAGACCTACGCCGGCACTATCATCGAATTACTGGTACTCGAGATGAAAACAGCGCACGACGCCGGAAAGGAGCGCCCTCCTGATCGGTTTCCTGCTCCATGCGACGTCAACGTACCAATAGCAAAGGTGCGCGCGGGACCGCGCGCTCGTTTCTCCGCTCATGGAGCGGCAAAGCGCTCACCCGTGGCGACTTCGTAGGCCGTGTGCGCGGTTGTCAGCGCGGGTGAGCCGGCCCGCATAGGCTCCCCCGGCTCAGCGCCATCCCCGGCCCGCATAGACTCCCCCGACTCAGCGCCCTCCCCGACCCAGCAGACTTCCCAGTCGATAGTTGACGCGGAGCATCACGTAGCGGCCAAGGGCCTGTGAGCGCGCTTCGCTGATCGAGTTCGCCGAACTCGTGAGGGTCACCACTTCGCTCTGGTTCAGGAGATCGACGGCCGCCAGCTCGACCGAACCGCGCTGGTCGAAGAGGTATCTCGACACCGACAGATTCAACAAGGCGAGATCTTCGGCGTCGCCGAAGACGTCGGAATCGAAGTGTTGAAGGCGCCAATCGCCGCCGAGGGTCCAGTTATCCGTCAGATAGAGGGTGCCCCGCAGTCCGTAGCTCGTATTCAGGTAGGACTGGTCCAACTCGCCGTTCAGCGAATAGGTCACGTCGTTGAAAGCGAAGCGCGCATCGGCGACGAGATCGAAGCGGGACTTCTCCCGGTTCTGCAGCTGAAGCGAGACCGTGTTGCCTAGAATGCGGCTCCGGTTCTCGTCGCCGTTCACGAACTCGGGGCGCCGCGTCAGGTTCAGCCGGTAGTCGACCGAAACACTCGCGCCAAGAGGCCGAATCGGCCGGCCGACATTCAATCCTCCGGTCGCCGCCCAGGTCGTTCCGCCATTGACCGGCTGGACCGTCTGGAACCCGCGATCATCGATCGTGCGCGAGGTCACGATGTCGTCGCCCGTGCGGCTGAAGCGCGCGAAGGTGAAGACGTTCAGGAAGGTGAAGGCGTCGAAATACCGCCAGTCGGCGTTCAGCGCGTGGGTGTATTCGGGCTGAAGATCGGGGTTCCCGACGTAGACATTGGTCGGGCTCGAGTTGTCGGCGAAGGGCTGGAGCTCGTCCATCGACGGCTCGCGGGTCGACGTGGTGTAGCCCATCGACACGTTGTGCGATTCGCCCAACTGGAGGCGGAGATCGGCCGACGGCAACAGGCGACTGTAGCCGCTCTCGATCGTCTCACTTCTTCCCTCGACGGTGCCCTCGAGGTTCGATCGCTGGGCCTCCAGGCCGATCACGAATCGTGAGACCTCGGTGTTGCGATT
This sequence comes from uncultured bacterium, assembly GCA_965366355.1. Classification (GTDB taxonomy): domain Bacteria; phylum Gemmatimonadota; class Gemmatimonadetes; order Longimicrobiales; family Gaopeijiaceae; genus Gaopeijia. The sequence goes on along the minus strand of CBDUEZ010000058.1, from coordinate 13,259 downwards.
CAGTCGCAGGCCACCGCGGTAGTATCCGTAGGTCTGATCGAGTCCCGAGGTGAGGCGGTCGACGGGCACCGGTGTGGAGCCGCTCGTGTCGAAGACATCGCGGGACTCCTCCTCGCGCACGTCACGGCGGAGTCCGAAGACTTCGAGCGTGCGGCCGGAACCCAGGGGCTGCGTGATCGCGACGCGTTGGCTGTTGGAGAACACCCGACCGGTTTCGTTTCGGCTCTGGAGGATGTCGGTGATCGAGGCATCGTTGCCCACCGGCACATCGATGGTCGAGGCGAGCTCACCGGCAGATTCGGGCTGCGAGAGATTGGCCCCCAGGTTGACGATCAGACTGCGTCCGCCCTCGCCCAGACGCTTCATCCAGGTGAGCGACGTGTTGCCGGAGAGGGCATCCGCCTCGCTCAGGGTACTCGAGACCTCGGTGTTCACGACGGCTCCATCGCGATCGACGGTCGAGCGCGCCGTGACGTCGGTCGTGGTCGAGGCGTTGGCGTCGAGCCCAGCACGGATCCGCAGAATATTGCCGGCAGAGAACTGCCGTTGGGCGTTGAGGTCGAGCCGATGGGCCCGGCTGTCGAGCACCTGAGTGCCGGCATCCGAGATCGTCGACGACACCGTGGAGCCGAGGAGTTGTTGCTGGAGGCGGTCGGACTCGTTCTGCCGCGCGAGGTCGCTCAAGAAATACGATCCGCGAAGCCAGTCGTCGTCGGAGAACTGCCAGCTCCCGTTGAGTCCCAGCACACCGGAGCGTGTGAAGCCGCCGCCCGCGCCGCCCGCGCCACCACCCGGTGCGCCACCGCCGCGGCCGCCCGCACCGGTATCACCCCCGCCACCGCCGGCGGCCCCGCCCACCGAAAATCGGGCCCGACTCACATTGTTCAGGCTCCCGATGAGCGCGAGCTGGGTCGACGGTGAAAACCGATTCAGGCCGATCTGCTCGTCGTAACGAACGCGTTGATCGGCGAGCGAAAGCTCCGACGGTACCGACTCGCTGGTACCAAAGGCCGATTGGGCCTCTCCGAACGTGCCCCGTTGCGCCTGGTCGGTGAGGAGCAGATTCAGGGTCTTCCGTTCGTTTCCGTCCGGGATGCCCGTGAACTCCGCCATGTCGGACTCCTTGTCGAACACGTCGACCCGCTCGACGGCGTCGGCCGGGAGTCCCCGCGTGGCGACAGTCGGGTCGTTGCCGAAGAACTCTCGGCCTTCGACGAGGACCTGTTGAACGACTTCGCCCTGAACCTCGATCGTACCGTCGGCGTCGATTTCGAAGCCGGGCATGCGCCGCAGGAGGTCTTCGACCGTGGCGTTGGGTCGCGTCTCGAAGGCCGCCGCATTGAACGACAACGTGTCGCGGCGATTGCGAAAGGGCACATGGTCGACGCTGACCACGAGCGGGTCCATTCCGTAGACCAGCACGGAGAGGGCGGTGGGAGACAGCGTGACATCGCCGTCGACCACGGAGAAGGGGGTGCGCTGCGTCGCGAATGACGCCAACTGCACCTGCAGCAGGTAGTCGCCCGCGGGGACTCGGCGCAGGGTAAACGCCCCTTCGCCGTCGCTGATGGTGTACGCCGTGAGCGTCGAGTCGGGAAGTGCGAGGGCCACGACCATGGCCCGCTCGAGAGCCGCCCCGGTGGAGTCGGTCACGACGCCGGAGACCTCGTAGCCCTCCTGGGCCTGCAGGGGGGCGCCCAGCGAGAGAGTCATCAAGGCCCCTGTGAGGGAACGAACGAGCGCTCTCGGCATCATGCTCCGCCTCCGCCACCCCGTCGCCGGGACTGCAATTCCGCCCGGAACTCATCGGTCTTCTCGGCCACCAGGGCCTCGAATTCGTCGGCCGTCATCTCGTCGCCATCGGTCGGTTTGGTGACGGCTTCGACAGGGGTGTCGAGGTCGACGCCCACTGCCTGGATGAGCGTCTTGCCCCGGTCGACCGAGACCATCAGCACGACACCCGGGAGGCCCGTGTAACCCTCTGGAGCCGCGAAGCCCGGAATGTCGACGGTGAACCACGCCTCGATCGTCGAGCTGTCCCGTTCGGCAACCGCCTTCTGCACGACGTACCCGAGGTAGTCGCTCTCTTCGCCCAGGAGCCGCCAGGGGAGCGGCTCGGTCTCGCCCACGACGCGAAACTCGCGGGTCATGAAGTCGACGGTCTCCACCATCTCACCCGTGGCCGCATCGACCCAGACCGCGGTGGTCCGGCGGGTGGGAAGGCCCGGTACCCCGCGCGCCCCGAAGCCCTGCTGCAACCGCTGGGCCCCCGCCCCGTCGCCGGCTCGACCGCCCGCGCCCGCTGCCCCGCCGGGCCTGCCCGCTGGTCCCCGATCTCCTTCGGCCGGCACCGCCGGCTGGATCTGAGTCAGCGCCGCCGTGCCATCGAACGTCAGCGTGAGCGTCGCGTACTCCTGCAACTCCGCCCCTTCGCCTCTACCGAAACCGGCTCCGCCGCGTGCGGCCGCGTCCCCACCGGGGGGAACGCGCCCCGCCCGCGCTCGGCCGGCTGCGGCATCACCTCCGCGAGCGCCGGGCCGCGCCCCACCGGGCAGTTCGGCGAAGAGGGCGTCCCGAGTGCGGGTCAGTGATCGTTCGTAGCGAATGGTTCCGGATTGGGCAGCGAGGCTCGCCGGCAGGCAGAGGAGGGCGGCGGCCAGCACGGCGACGGATCTAGTTGACATGCGCACGGGGCGTGTAGGGAATACGAGAGCTGCGCGCCGCCCGATCGGGTCAGCAACCGTTAGATCACCGACCGGTCGTCAGCGTTAAACCCGTGTCGCCCGCGACCTCTAGCCCCCTGCCCCGAAGTCCACTCGATACCGGCTTACGTACGCCTCCCGGTAGTCCCCGAGGGAGAGAACGTAGAGGTCGTTGCCCAACGCATCGTACAACCCCGACTTGGGTGGAAGAATGACGCGCCCCTGGAGCGCATCGTCGGTGTCGTACAACTCCCAGAGGAGTAGATCTCTCCAATTGTGGGGAGCCCATCCGTTGGCCGCGCGCTCCTCGGCCTCCTCTTCGGAATACGGCCTATAGATCGGATCCGCGTAGCGCAGAACCCAGAGGCGCCCCCCGACGTCGGAGAACATCTCCCGCACGTACGGCTTCACGAGGGGAATATCGACGTAGTCCGAGCGACCCGGACCCGCCCCGCCACCGGGCCGGGGGAGACTTTGCGTCTGTTCATACATCTGCTCCCCGCGAAACCGCCACTGCTCCAATTCGTCCTGGGTGAGGTGTACACGCTCCCCTTCGAGGCGAATCCATGATTCGGTGCCATCGGGACGAATGTGGAGGATCGAGTCGGTGTCGTTGCGCGTCTCCCAGTAGTCGCCCCGCGCGCCGGTGACAGATTGGGTCATGGTCGAGAAGGGGTACGACATCTGAGCCCCCGAAAGCACAAAGCGAGGGCCGACGCGATCCTCGGGTGGCACTGCACGAAGCCGTTCCACTGTCCCGTCCAGCTTCACCCGCGCCCAGTCCCCGATCGAGAGGTTTGGACCCTCGACGAATTCCCCGCTCTCGGGCCCAACGATCGTGTAGAGGTCGCCGCTCTCGAGATCGACGCGGTTGTCGTACCCAGACGCACGTGGCTGGAACGGAAACGTGTGCGAGAGCTCACCCGCGGAATCGAAAATGGTCACGCGGGCGTTCGACCCGTCGATCACGACGGTCCGCCCGTCGTTGAGCGTCGAAAGGCCCATGATATAGGTGTATTCGCCCGGCCCCTGCCCTCTCCGCCCCAGGTTGCCCAGGAACCGTCCGTCGGCGGAATAGCGGCGTATGATCGGGACCTGGCCGTCGACGACGTGAAAACCCCCGCCCGGAATCGGCCGAATCGCCTGCACGTTGCCGTAGGTCGTCTCCTCAGAGCCGTCCAGGCCCCCTAGTCGCACTTCCTCGACAAGGCGGCCGTTGTTCAGTGTGGCCACATTCGACCCCGGCCATGGGGGGGCTGCCGTCTCGCCGCAGGCCGAGAGCGCGCATGTGAGCGCCATCGTGCCGAACACCAGGGTTGGTCGGTTCATCGGATCGCTCCGGCTGGATGGGACTGCGCTCATTGTGCGATACAGTGTCCGAAAATGCGAGGATTTCGTGCCCGGCCCCTCCCGCGTCGGTGGCCCGCACCCCGCTCACGCTGGAGTTTCACGGGTCTGCACCGTAGCGTGCGTAGCGTGAGTCCGGATTCCTAGCCGTGCTCCACCTCGCCCTCTCCCTGGACTCCTCCATGATCACACAGCGATTCACCTCTCTTGCCGCAGCAGTCCTGGTTCTCCTTCCCGCCTCCCTCGCCGCTCAGAATCCCCATGTGGGGCACGTGGCGACCGGGTTCGCCAACACCCCCGACGGAGCGGGCCTTCTCCCCACGGCCGAGGCCGAAGCCCAGGTCGCCGCGCAACATGCCTCGCTCGCGGCCCGCGATCTTTCGAATCTTGCGGCGATGAAGACCCACATCGGGCACGTGCAGCACGCGGTGGATCCGTCGGTCGTCGAGGCGGGCCCCGGGCAGGGGTACGGCGTGATGGCCGCGGCCACGGGTGTGGCTCGACACATCGAACTGGCCGCAGGCGTCGACGGGGCGGCCGGCCCCGTAGTGACCCACTCGCCTCACGTGGCCCAGGCCGCCCAGAACACGGTGGCGCGGGCACAGCGTATTCTCGAACTCGCCGCCCAGGTTCAGGCCGCGGGCTCCGCTGAAGCGGCGGCCCCGATGGTGCAAGAGATCCAGCAGCTCACCGCGCAGCTCGTCGACGGACAGGACGCCGACGGCGACGGGCGCGTGGGGTGGCAGGAGGGCGAGGGTGGCCTGGCCACCGCCCGCCAGCATCTCGGTTTCCTGATGGGCGGCTGAGCGCGCCCCCTTTAGGGACTTCTGGCGTCAGGGCCCCTGGCTTCAGCGACTACCCAGCGCAGTTCGGTTGAATCTCCACGCGGCGGTTCGCGGCCTTTCCCGCGGCCGTTCCGTTGTCGGAAATCGGCCGCGCTTCTCCGACGCCGACGGCGGTCAGGCGGGGGGCATCGACCCCCCGCTCGACCAGCCAGGCCACCACCGCATCGGCGCGGCGCTGGGAGAGATCGAGGTTGTAGGCCTCGGTCGCGTCGGAGTCGGTATGACCCTCGACCGTGACGGCCAGGTCGGGGCTCGCTTCGAGCGCTGACAGGATCTGGTCGAGAGCGGGATCCGAGTCCGGGCGGAGCTGATCGGAGTCGACGTCGAAATTCACGCCGTAGATGACCGCGGCTTCACAGGCTTCGAGGGCTGCGGCCACGCCGTTGATGGGTTCGCTGGTGGTGGGCGAGCAGGGGGTGGGATTCCCGCCGGGTTCACCGATCGTGCGGCCGTAGGAGCGCCCCACTTCGACACCGAGCAGCTGGCCTTCGCTGCTGATGAGGTAGAGGCTGGGCACACCATCGCGGGCGAGCACCTTCAGGATGCCGTTCTCGATTCCACCCGTGAGCTCACCGACCGCACCTCCCGACTGCCTACACCCCGTCACGAGTGCACCGTTCTGGAGAAGTTCGATGCGATTCGCGTTGGCACCGCCGCCCCCGCCTCCCGTCAGGAAGATGCCGGTGAACTCATCGGGCTCGGCCTCGCGCGGTGCCTGCGTCCCGTAGCCCCGCAGGTCGGTGAAGGTGGTCCCATGGTAGTCGTCGGGGTCGACGACCTGGCGGCCGGCCAGGGAGATGCGCAGCCAACGCACCGCGGGTGACGCGACGGCCTGGAATTCCTGATCGGCGTCGAAGATGTCGGCCGCGACGTCGAAGGTGACGAGGGTCTCGAACCCTTCGTCGGGACTCGTCGCCGACCCCTCGACCGTGACCGTCTTGATGTGCGTGTTCTTGCAGCACCCGAAGCTCGACATGGGCGGCACCGCGAAGCTCGTGAAGGTGGTGAGCGCCGGCAACTCGACCAGTAGCTCGACCGGCTCGTCCGGCCCCTCCGCGTCGAGGCCCGGCAGCGACACGTAGCCCGGAATGCCGTCGAGGATGGCACGTGCGGCGGTGCTCGTAAGCCCATCGTCGGCGCGGAGCGGAAACGCGCCGCTTCCGTAGTCGATCAGGTCGGCCCGCACGGTGTCTTGAGCGGCGGCGACGGACCACGATGGCGCCGGAGTCGCGGCCTCCGCCCGGTGCACGCCACCGGTCCCGAGGGTGGCCAGGAGTGCGGCGAAGACGAAGATGGCGCGGCGGTCGATGGGCATCGGAATGGCTCGGGTGGTCGGGTGAACGCTCGATTTCAAGGGACACGCTCGGCGGCGACGGGTGTGGGCGCAAGCGATTGTGGGTGCGGGCGAGGGCGGGTGTGCGGGCGGGCGTGGGCGTGTGTCGGTGCCCCTTGCCCTTCCGCCGCCTCCCTCAGATCTTTTCACACCTACCTAGGATTCTTGGTATCAAACCCATCGGAGCCCTCATGGGTCGACTCTTCAGCCTCACGTATCCGACGGCCGCGGTGCTGCTGGCCATTCGCCAGGGCCACCAGTACGGCTTCGACCTCATGGATGCGACGGGTCTACCCGATGGGACGGTCTATCCACTCCTGCGCAGACTCGAACGACGGGGCGTCCTGACCGCGGCATGGGAAGACGAAGACACCGCCAAAGCCGAAGGCCGCCCCCCAAGGCGCTATTACAAGCTCACGCCTGTGGGGGTCGCATCGCTGGAGGAGGTCTCGCAACGCTTCCCTGCTCTGGTCCGGGTGTTCGCGCCGGAGGGGGGCATGCCGTGACGCCGCCGCCACGAGGGCGGCCGAAACCGTCGCCACCTCCGGGATTCCGCTGGATCGAGTGGATGTCATGGCTCGTGCCGCCGGCCCGCCGCGAAGCATGGCGTCGGGAGTGGCATGCGGAGTTGGCCTTCGCCTGGCGCCGACTGGAGAGCGGGGGGCGATCCACCGCGATCAGCCGATTGCGCCTCCAGTGGAGGGTTTTTGGATGCACCATCGACGCATGGGGAGAGAGGGGACAGACGATGACGACGAGCGAGTGGTGGAACGACCTGCGGTTCGCACTGAGGGGCCTCGCGCGATCGCCGGGCTTCACGACGGTGGTGCTCGTGACCCTGGCTCTTGGGATCGGCGCGAACACGGCCGTATTCTCGCTGGTCGACGGCGTGCTCCTGCGCCCCCTCCCCTTCGACGACTCGCAGGATTTGATCGAGGTCGCGCACCTGGGAGGAGAGCAAGATCGACTCGGCACATCCGAGGCGCTCTACCTGTTCTACGCGGAGCACGCCCGGACGCTCGAAGGTATTGCCCTTCATCGGGGCACGGCCGCAAACCTGTCGACCGACGGCGACCCGGAGCGGGTCACGGGAGAGGCCGTCACACCCAGTTGGTTCGAGGTTCTCCAGGCCGAAACCGCCCTTGGACGGGTCTTCACCGACACCGAGGGCAGCCCCGGCGGCGAGCCCGTGGTCATATTGTCGCAGCCCTTGTGGCGCGACGCGTTCGGGGCAAACCCCCAAATGGTCGGGACGACCGTTCTCATGGACGGCGTCGCCCGACGGGTGGTGGGGATCATGCCCGCAGGTTTTGCGTGGCCCGATCCCGAGACCCGATTCTGGGTACCGCTGGTGATCGACCCCACGCGTGCTTCGATCGGCGATTTTTCACCTCGCGCCGTTGCTCGACTGGCTCCGGGCGCGTCGTTGGAGGCGGCCCAGGCCGAGGCCGCTGACCTGATGACACGGCTCCCCGACCTCCGACCCGGCACCGAGTTTCTCCGCGACGCCGGACTGGCCGCCCGACTCGTCACGCTGAAGGAATCGGTGGTTGGCGACGCCCAACGCACGCTCTGGATCCTGGTGGGGACCGTCGGCTTCGTTCTCCTCATCGCTTGTGCGAATGTCGCCAACCTCCTCGTCGTGCGAACGCAGATGAGAGGCCGGGAGCTGGCCGTTCGCGTCGCCCTCGGCGCCGGGCGCCTGCAAGTGGGACGGCTCTTCTTCACGGAGAGCGCCCTGCTCGCTGGGGCGAGCGCCGTATTGGGACTCCTCATGGCCCGCGTGGCCGTGGCGTGGGGCCTGCGAGTGGCCCCGACGACGCTCCCCCGCCTCTCGGAGGTGGGCGTCGACGCGCGGGCGGTCGGCCTGACCGCGCTGCTCGCGGGCGGGACCGCGCTGGTCTTCGGTCTCCTCCCCGTGCTCGGGTACGGATCGGCCGGGATCGCCGCTCGACTGCGCGCGGGCGGGGCGCGTGGCGGAACCGGAGGTCGCGATCGCCAGCGCCTTCGGTCCGTCCTTGTCGTGGCGCAGGTGTCGCTCGCCCTCGTCCTGCTCGTCGGGGCCGGGCTGATGATCCGAAGCGTGCAGACCCTCCGATCGGTCGACCCCGGATTCACGGGTGAGGGCGTCGTGGCTGTGCGACTCACGATTCCGGCCGGCGAGGTACCCGACGCCCGAGCGACCGTCGCACTCCAGCGACAGATTCTCGACCGGGTGAGGGCACTGCCCGAGGCCCAGGCGAGCGGACTCGTGAGCGGCGTGCCTCTGGGCGGGGGGTCATTCTTCAACGTGGAGGTGGAGGATCACCCGCGGGCGGACGACGATCTACCCATCATGTCGCACGTCAGGTGGGCGTCAGCCGGCTACTTCGAGACGTTGGCGATTCCCATGGTCGAGGGTCGTCCGCTCCAACCGGGGGACGATGCCGTCGGCCTCCGCGGGGTCGTGGTCAGCCGCGCTTTCGCCGAACGGTGGTGGCCCGGCGAGAGCGCCCTCGGGCGCCGTGTGCGCACCGCGTTCGACGGTGGTGAGTGGTACGAGATCGTGGGAGTCACCGGCGACGTTCATCTTCGACGGCTCGAAGAGCCCGCTGAAGAGGCGATCTACTTCCCGACGCTTTCGGGGCCCGCCATCGATCCCATCGCCACCCGCAGCGCCGACCTGGTGGTGCGAACGAGTGGCGATCCGATGTCGATGATCCCGCAGCTGAGGCGTGAGATTCGAGCTATCAACGCCCACATTCCGCTGGCGAATGTGCGCACCATGGCCCAGGTACTGAGCGAATCCACGGCCCGCGCCTCGTTCACCGCGACGGTGCTTTCGGCCGCCTCGCTCGTCGCCCTACTCCTGGGCATGGTCGGGATCTACGGCGTGGTATCAAACCTGGTGAACCAACGAACCCGAGAGATCGGAGTTCGAATGGCGCTCGGTGCCCCCGCGTCGAATGTGCGGCGGATGGTCGTGCGGCAGGGTGTCGGCCTCGCCCTGGTCGGGGCGGTCGTGGGGCTCGCCGGTGCCCTGCTCCTGAGTTCGGTTCTCGCCTCGCTCCTGTTCGAGGTGACACCCACCGATCCCGTCACCTACGGTGCCGTGATTGTGGTACTCGTCGGCGTGGCGTGGCTCGCCTGCTGGGTCCCTGCGACGCGAGCGGCCCGAGTTCATCCGTCGCAGGCGCTCCGGGCGGAGTGAAGGGGAGGGTGAGCGGCAGGCCGGCGGCAGAGTGAGCGTCCTCAGGCCGGGCCCGGGCTCGCCCTCGCACGCCCGCGCATCGGGCCCTACGTTGCCCCGTCCGACAGGCCGTCCCGCCGACAGGCGTGCCGCCCCACGCAGCCCCGCAAGTGCAGCCCCACATCCCGCACCATATCAGGCCAGGCCACCATGAAGTTCCGCTCGCTCAGCAGCATCCCATCCGCCTTCGTGGCAACGGCCGGTCTCGCCGCCTCCGCTGCACTCGCCGGCGCGGCGCTCGTGACCGCCGTCACGGCCATGGCGATCTCGCCCCTCGTCGCCAGCGCCCAGCTCACGCAGCCGCTCGGCGACATGGCCGGCGACTTCACGTGGCGCTCCGTCGGACCCACGAACATGGGCGGACGCGTCACCGACGTCGAAGGGCTCCCGAGCCCGTCGAAGACGTTCTACGTCGCGGGCGCCGCCTCGGGGATCTGGAAGACCACCAACAACGGCACGACGTTCGAGCAGGTCTGGAGCGACGAGCGGGTGGTCGCGATGGGCGACCTCGCCATCTCGCCCTCGAACCCCAACATCATCTGGGCGGGCACCGGAGAAGAAGACTCCCGCAACTCGATCTCCCCGGGCGGCGGCATCTTCAAGTCGGCCGACGCCGGCGCGACCTGGACGAAGATGGGACTCACCGAGACCCAGGTGATCGCCCGCATCGTGGTTCATCCGGTCGACCCCGACATCGTCTACGTCGCGGCACTCGGCCACATCTGGGGCCCCAACCCCGAGCGCGGACTCTACCGCACGACCGACGGCGGCGAGACCTGGGAGCTCGTGAAATTCGTCTCCGATCGGGCGGGCTTCGTCGATCTGGTGATGCACCCGCGTGATCCCGACGTTCTCTTCGCGGCATCGTGGGAGCGGGAGCGCGGACCGTACTACCTGCAGTCGGGCGGACCCGGCTCGGCCCTCTGGAAGTCGACCGATGGTGGCGACTCCTGGACCGAGGTCGTGGGCGACGGCTTCCCGACGGGCGAGAAGGGCCGTATCGGACTCGCGATTTCGCCCTCCAGTCCCCGCACCATGTATGCCCAGGTCGAAGCCCGGGCCGAGGGCGAAGACGACGGCTTCGGCGCCAACGGCCTCTACCGCTCGACCGACGGCGGAGACACGTGGGAGCAGATGAACAGCGTGAACACCCGCCCGTTCTACTACTCGCAGGTGAGGGTCGACCCGCGCGATCCCGACCGTGTCTACTTCTCGTCGACGCCCGTGCAGTACTCCGACGACGGCGGCCGGACCTACGGCTCCACGACCAACGCCGTGCACGTCGACCACCACGCAATGTGGATCGATCCGAACGACCCCGAGCGGATCGTGGTCGGCAACGACGGGGGCGTGGCGATCACCTACGACCGCGGCGGCAACTGGTCGTATCTCAACCATGTCACGATGGGACAGTTCTACGACATCAGCGTCAACATGGACGCCCCCTATCGCATCTGTGGGGGACTGCAGGACAACGGCACCTGGTGCGGACCGAGCCGCCTGCCCGGCGGTGAGATCACCAAGTACCACTGGGCCACGATCAGCGGCGGCGACGGTTTCGTGACGGCGCAGGACCCCGAAGATCCGAATCTCGTCTGGTCGGAGTCGCAGGGGGGCAACATGGGACGCTCCAACCTCGCGACGGCGGAGCGCTCGAGCCTCGTCAAGCCCGATTGGGACACGGCCTGGACTCCGAAACAAGACACGATCGTCCTGCTGTTGGCCGACGGCGTCGATGAAGACGACGACCGCATTCAGCGGCTCCGCGCCGAGGCCACGCGCGACTCGGCGAATGCGATCATGCGCTACAACTGGAACACGCCGTTTCTGCAGTCGAGCCACGATCGCAGCTGGTTCTACACGGCCGGCAACCGCGTGTTGAAGAGCGAGGCCTTCGGCGACGATCTGCGCATCATCTCGCCCGATCTGAGCTATGCCGACGCCGAGAAGATCGCCATCTCCACCGAGACGACCGGAGGCATCACGCCGGACGCCACCGGCGCCGAGACCTATGCCACGATCGTCGCGCTCGACGAGTCGCCACTCGTGCGCGGCAAACTCTTCGCCGGCACCGACGACGGCCGCGTGTGGATGACCGAAGACGACGGGGGCACCTGGACCGAATTGACCGCAAACATCTCGGGCGCGCCCGCGGGGCATTACGTCAGTCGCGTAAAGGCCTCGAATCACGAGGCGAACCGCATCTACGTCACCTTCGACGGCCACCGCACGAACGACCTCGAATCGTACGTCTACGTGAGCGACGACAACGGAGCTTCGTTCCGCTCGATCGCCGCAGGGCTCCCCACCGGCTCCGTCGACTTCGTGCACGTGATCGAAGAAGACCCGGTCAACGAAAACCTCCTCTTCGTGGGCACCGACGTCGGCGCCTACGTGTCGACGGACCGCGGCGCGAGTTGGCAGCGTTTCATGGAGGGCATGCCGGCCGTGCCGGTGCACGATCTCGAGGTGCACCCACGCGACAAGGAGCTGGTCGCCGCTACGCACGGCCGCTCGATCTGGGTCGTCGACATCGCGCCGCTGCAGGGGCTGAACAATGCCGTGCTCGCCCAGGGTGCGCTCTTCGAGCCGAAGCCCGCCTTCCAGTTCGGGTATCCGGCACGGGGTGGCGAGTCGTATGGGCAGCAGCACTGGGGACGTCCGTCGCCCGGCGCGATCGCCGAGGTGTCGTACTACCTGACGGGCGCCCAGATCGAGTCTCTGACGGCGGGAGGTGACGAGTCTGGTGGACCGGCGGCCGCGCGCCTGAGGGCCCGCGTCGACATCACTGTGACCGGACCCGACGGCGAGGAGTTCGGATCGATCTCCGGGCCCGCCGCTACCGGGCTCAACCGAGTCACCTGGAACATGCGCGGAGTGGCTCCGGAGGCCGAGGGACCGGGCCCCTACGAGGCACAGCGCCGAGCTCAGATCGCGGAACGTGCCGGAGTCGTGCGCGACTCCCTCGTCGCCGAGGGATGGGCCGAGCCGTTCCTCGATCGTATGATCGGGATGTTCACGGGCGAGGCCGACATGTCGCAGATGGCGGCCTTCTTCGGCGGTGGCGGCGGGGGCGGGGGTGATCCCGAGGCCTTCCGCGCCCGACCCGGCGAATCGGCCCCGGGCGGTGGGGGTGGTGGTTTCGACTTCGGTCAGATGCGCACGCTCGCCGACCTGCTGATGCCGGGCGCCGGTATGGGACAACTGATGCGCATGTTCGGGGGCGGGGGCGGCGGCGCACAGGCCCCGTTGGCCGAGCCGGGCATCTACACGCTGACCATGACGATCGGAGGTCAGACCTTCACGGCCCCGTTGGAGATCGCTCGCGTCGGGGAATACACGGGTGACAGCTCGCCTTTCGAGGGCGAGTGGCGGGAGATGCTGGAAGGGGTCTTCGAGGGCCGATAACCGGATCGGGGCGGAGAGCCGGATCGGGGCCTATAACCGAATCGGGCCCGAGGGTGATCCCCCCGGGCCCGAATCCTGCCCGTCGTGACCTGTCGATCAGACCGTCACGATCAGCACGTCACGATCAGAACGTGAGCACCACCGCGAGCGTGAAGGCGCGATCGGTCGACCCCAGCGGAGTGAAGACCGTGGTCCCGTCGGTACCGAGCGGGATCGCCTGAAGGGCGGGCTGCTTGTCGTAGAGCAACTGCAGGCTGGCCTTCAGGGCGAGCGAGTTGCTCATCGCCACCGCGATCGAGTTCGTGAAGTCGGCACGAAGGTCGTTGGTGTCGTCGAGGTTCTCGTCGACGATCAGATCACTCGTGAAGTCGGTGGTTGCGGAAAGTTTCTTGAAG
>CBDUEZ010000057.1:0-16597 GCA_965366355.1 uncultured bacterium | reverse complement strand
GCCCCGGGAATCCGAACTATCCGCAAGCCAACGGGAACGTCGACCACAAGACGATTTTCATCTGGGAAGAGAACTGGCGGCGGTGGGAGGTCAAGTTCGGGCCCAACTGGAACGATTGTGTGGCGAGTGCGGCCAGTCACGACATCTTCTACGGTTACCTGACCTTCCCCGACAGCCGGGGCAAGTGCAAGGCGGACCGCGATGTCTGGGACGGTCAATGGCACCGCTTCCGGATCCACGTGAAGATGGGCTCGGGCGACGGGGCGATGCAGGTCTGGTGGGATGATTCGCTCGTGATCAACCGCACCGGCCTCAACACCCAGAGCGGCTCGAATCGCTTCATGGGCATCACCTTCGGCGGCAATCGGAACCAGGGAACGAACCACCCGATGTCGTTCTTCTACGGGCCGGCTCGGCTCTACCGGGCCGATCCGGGCTGGTGACGGGGGCAAGACGCTAGACGGGGCAACGCCCCCCCGGCCGCAGTGGCCGGGGGGGCGTTGTCGTTGGTTACCTGGACGGCGGTGGGCCCACCGCTCACCAACCGGGGTCGGCCCGGTAGATGCGGGCCGGACCATACTGGAACCACATCGGTCGATTGGTGCCCTGGTTCCGGTTCGCTCCGAAGGTGATGCCCATGAAGCGGCGGCCCCCACTCTGGGTATTGATGCCGTTGATGTCGACGGCGAGCTGATTGTCCCACCAGACCCGCATCCGTCCGTTCCCGGTGCCCATCTTCACGTGGAGCCGGAAGTGGTGCCACTGGCCGTCCCAGACATCGCGATTGGCGTCACACTGGCCACGACCATCGCTGAACTGGAAGTGGCTGTAGGAGATGTCGTGGGAGGCGGCGCTCGCGACGCAGTCCTTGTAGTTCGGTCCGAATTTGACCTCCCACCGCTGGGCCCAATTCTCCTCCCAGATGAAGATCGTCTTGTGGTCGACGTTCCCATCGGGCGGGTAGAGCGGGTTTCCGGGTCCGATCTCCCAACTCGGGTCGAAGCGAATCCACGTCTCGATCCAGAGTTCGGTTTCCGTTGCCGGGAAGTACCAATTGGTGCCGACCTGGGGCTGCCAATCGGCGGGCACCACCCCGTAGTAGTTCTCGAGAACCTGGTTGCCTCCCCAGGGGCCGGCCTGCGAGATGACCGAAGGACGGGACGAGCCGAGCCCACCGGCGTTGCCGACGCCCTCGAGGTTCGGATCGGCGAGCATGGCCGCCTGAGTGGCGAAACTCCACGTCTGCTCCCGCCACACGCCGGACGGCGGGGGTGGGGGAGGGACGGGCGAGTTGACCGTGAGCTGAGACGTGCCCGACACGCCGCAACAGGAGGCCGACGCGGTGATCGTGACGGAGCCCGCCCCGATCCCGGAGACCCAGCCGGACCCATTGACCGTTGCCACGCCGGAGTTGCTGGACGACCAGGTGAAGTTCACGCCTGGGATCAGGGTGCCGGAGGCGTCGCGGGCGGTGGCCGCAAGTTGAACCCCCCCACCCGCCGACACCGTCGCCGATCCCGGAGAGATCGAGATCGTGGCCACGGGGCCGGGTCCACCGCCGCCCACCTCCTGCACACTGACCGACGCAGTCCCGGTGATTCCCGACGCAGTCGCAGAAATCGAGGCCGATCCCTCGCCGTGAGCCGTTACGCGGCCCGCGGGATCGACCGATGCCACGGATGAGGCGCTGGACGACCAGGTGAAGGAGATCCCGGAGAGCTGGGTCCCCTCGTCGTCGAAGGCCGAGGCCTGCAGCTGCACCGAGGCGCCCGGCGTGAGATTCGAGTTGGACGGGTTCACCGAGATCGAATGTACGGCGCCCGGCTGTGCCTCTCCGCTCGACACCGAAATCGAAGCGGAACCCACGCGGCCGGAGGCCGACGCACGGATCGTCACAGCTCCTTCGGAGACGCCGGTCACCCGGCCCGCTCCGTCGACGGTGGCCACGGCCTCGTTGGTGCTGGTCCAGGCGAAGTCGACGTCGCCGACCGGGCTTCCCGAGGTGGTCAACGCGATCGCCGACAGGTCGATCCACTCGCCGGGTTCGATACTTCCAGTCGAGGGCGAGACGATCACGCGATCGATGGTGACCCCCGGGTCACCCACCGGCTCGGCGGTGGCCCCGGTCGCGATGTTCGAAAGGGGCGAGAAGACCGACTCGGGTCCCTCCAAGCGCCATGAAACCAGTCGGAAGTCGTAGCTCCGACCCGGCTGGAGGCCCCCGATCCGGCAATCGGCCCGGGCGCCCACGGTGGCCTCGATATACGGCGAGGCACACTCTCCGCTCAAGACCCGGGTCGCTTGCCCCCACCCCCAGCCCATCGGCGTCGGTGCGTAGCGAATTTCGTGATACGCCGGGTTGCCCAGACCATCGTGCCCGAGTGTGAAGGCGAGGTCGATGCTCGTCGTGGTCGAACCGATGACGTGGAGGTCGTTGGTGCCCTGCGGGACTCCGCCACCCGGCGTGGGAACGTCGGCTTCCGTCACTACGATCGTGGTGAACGCCGAGATCCCCCCGAGCAGTCCTCGGGCCCGCGTCGTACCCTCACTGCTCGCCGACACACGCCCGAAGGCGTCGACGGTGGCGATCGATGAATCATCCACGCTCCACTCGACTTCGGAGTTGGCGAGCAAACGCCCCTGGGCATCACGAGCGGTGGCCGTGAGACCCGCGAATTCCCCGGCCTCGAGAAAGAGGGTGTCGGGAGTCAGGGTCAGAGAGGTGATGGGACCGGGCCCGCTCCCTCCGCCCCCGCCCGATCCGCTCCCGCCCTGTACGATGACGTCGACCGTATCGGTCAGTGCCCCGATGGTCACCACGGCACGCGCCTCGCCAGCCCGAACGCCCGAGACGATGGCGTCTCCGCTCGCATGGGTCTCGAGAGACACGAGGTCGGCCCCGAGCACGCTCCAGGAGGCCGCGTACGGCCCCGGGACGGCATTCCCGAGGGCATCCTGTAGCAGCACGTTCAGCCGCGCGGCGTTGCCGAGCGTGAGCACGACGCGCTGGGGTGCGACGGAAAGGGCCGTGGGAACTCCGTAGCCCGCGTCGGCTTGAAAGGTGATCGCGACCTCGCCGGCGGTCCCGGCGACAGGGCCGGTGAAGGGCTGAGGTCGGATCAAGCGTGCGGAGGCCGTCTGTAGACCCGGGTTGGGACCCAGAATCCAGCGCGCTCGCGCTCGCCCCTGTACGTCGGTGACGGGCGACGTCGGCAGGAGCGCACCTGCCGAGGCGACCCACTCCACACCGACTCCGAGAACCGGGCGTCCCTGTGCGTCGCGTGCCCGGATCTCGAGAAGTTCCGGAAGGGCCTGGCCGACCGTTCCGACGCTCCCCCCGGAAGAAATCGCGGAAAGAGTTGCCGAGGCGAGGTCGCCGTTCACGTACGAGAACAGCTGGGTGGGGGTGGCCCCATCGACCGTCGCGTTGACGGTCTGGAGTCCCAGGTCAGGACCGAGAATCCAGGGGGTCTCCGCGAAGCCGAAGGCATCGGAGACGGCGTGCTCGCGAGCAATCGTTCCGCCACCGCTCACGACCTCGAACGAGACGGGGACGTCGGCGACGGGCGACCCGTGTCGATCGATCACCTGGACCCGCGCCGGGTGGGGTGCGAGTTCACCCGAAAGTCCGAGGACCACGCTGGGTCCCTGTTTCTCGAGCCGCGTCGGGACGGGAGCCACGTCGAGAGATGCGGTGGCGATCAACGAGCCGAGCGAAGCCCGCAGCGTCGTCTTGCCCGGCTTCAGTCCGGAAACCCTCGCAGAGAGCCCTGATCCCTGTACCCGCGCGACATTCGTGCCCACGACGGTCCACTGGATCGTGGCGCCTCCCGGAAGCGCGTCGACCCGTTGACCGCTCGCGTCACGAAGCACTGCGGAGAGGTCGAGAGCGTCGCCATCGTCGAGGACGATCGACGACGGTTGGACCCGCAGAGACCCGTTCGCCTGAAGGTGTAGAACCGGGTCGGAGCGGTCGCTGCACGCGGTCGAGAAGAGGGCGGCGAGGACCAGGGCAATGAGCCCGCGGCGGCGGGGATCGGCGGTTCGGGGGGGCGGCGATGCACCGAAACGTTGCGGGTCGCGCAATGTTCCGAGGCAGGCGTGGCAGGCGAGCTCGGTCGATGTCGGGGGGCCGGGATGGGGCCTGGAGTTGGTCAAGGGAGGCGTTGCGCCCGAAGACGAGGTGTCGAGGACCGGGTGTGGCCGGCAAAGCAGCCGTGACGTGTCCTCTACATGGCAGGAGTCGTGCCAGCCCTGAATGTGGCTCGGGCCGGGGCCGAGTCCTAGCTTCGTGGCATGCCAATCCAGTGTCGACGGTCCGTGCGGCCCACGCCGCTCACGCGCCTCGCGTCGCTCTGCGGGTCGGGGGTGCTCGCGATGAGCTGCGCGTGGGGTGCGGGCTCGCCGTTGGGGGCCCAGCCGGCCGGGGCCCAATCGGCCGAGAGAGCGACCGTTCAGCGCGACTCGGCCACGGCGATCGCGGCTGCCCGACGGGCCCAGGGTCGCTTCGAACGGGACCGCGTCCGGATGAGTCCGCGCGACCGGGACGGCTTCGGTAGCGGCTCGTGTGACGAGCGTCTCGGGCGCATGTGTGTGAGGCTGGAGAGTGGCTCCGATTGGTGGTGGCCCGACTTCGAGGCCCCCGAGATCGGCGTGGCTCGAGACCAACTCCTGATCGAACTCGCGCAGGCGGCGGAGGACGCTCCCGGAGACGCGTGGCTCCTCGGGCAGCGCGTGATCTATCTGGGTGAAGCCGGGCGTTGGGCCGAGGCCGGTGAGCTCGCGAGCCGATGCGGCGTGACGGAGTCCTGGTGGTGTGCGGCCCTCGAAGGCGTTGCTCTTCACGTGCGGGGGCGCACCGCCGAGGCGCAGGCGGCCTTCGATCGAGCACTGGTCGAGATGCCGGCAGAGGAGCGGGCCCGGTGGCTCGACGTCGACGATCTTCTTACCGCCGATGCGCACGACCGACTCGAGCGGGCGCGGGAGCGCGGTGATTCTTCGGCGATCGCACGATTCTGGCGGATGTCGGATCCGCTTTTTCTCGTGCCGGGCAACGATCGGTATACCGAACATCTCGCTCGTCGCGCCTGGAGCCGCACACGAGAGGGGGCCCGGAATCCCTACGCCATGTCGTGGGGGTGGGATCTCGACGAGCTGCTCGTGCGATACGGGTGGGAGGTGGGGTGGGCCCGGCTCGATCCGGGCATGGGATCGATCGGCGCGTCGTCGGCGGCGGTCGGGCACCAGGATCCTCGCAGCCAGGAGTTTCTCGCGGCGCCCTCGGCGTTGGACGGCGATCCGGTGAGCACCCGCGCCGACTGGAACCCGGGAAGCCGCCGATCCCCCCGGTCCGGGCACACCCCGGCGTACGCTCCCACATTTCTCGATCTCGACGTCGCGGTTCTTCGACTTCCTCGGGGTGACTCCACTCTTCTCGTGGTCCAGGTGCCGGGGATTCCCGACGACACCACCCGGCATGCCGACCACGACCACCCGCCGGCGCCGGATTGGATCGGTGACCTCGGGGCGGGGCCCCAACGCGGTCTGTTCGCGGCCGAACTTGGGGGAGACCGGATTCATGGGGCAAGGGAGGAAGGGACGTCGGGCCCCCTCACGCTCCGCCTTCCTCCAGGGGACTACGTGGTCTCGGTCGAGACGTGGGACCCGGCCTCGAGGCGGGCCGGCCGTCTGCGCGAAGGACTGCGAATCCGGGGTGCGCCTCGTGACCTGGCGAGCGTCTCCGATCTCCTGCTCGCGCGGGCTTCGGGCCCCCCGCCCACCGACCTCGAGCAGATCGTCGACCACCTCGTCGGGCGAGCGGTCTTCGCTCCGGGCGACACGATTCGGGTGGCGTGGGAGGTGTACGGGCTGGGATGGGCACCGGAGGAGCTCGGCTATTCGCTCGCTCTCCGGGAGGAGTCGGGCGGTCTGTTCTCGCGGCTGGGCAGGGCGATCGGCCTCGTGGGTGATCCCGAGGCTACCGGCCTGGACTGGTCGGAGCCCGGACCGATTCGCACCGGACCCCAGCTCCGCTCGGCCGACCTCGTGATCCCGACCGATTTCGCGTCCGGCGTCTTCGTCCTGCGCCTGGAGCTCGCCTCGGCGGGGAGGGCGACGCTCACCCGTGAACGACGCATGGAGATTCAGGTCGACGCCGCGCGACGTTGACGCTTGTGGGCGCCGCATCTAACTTTGCGGGCTGTCGCATTCGACGGGCCCGGAGGCGGGACGACCACCGCCTCCCCAGTCCGAAAATTCCACAGGTCCACGCTTTTATTCCCATGGCAGACCAATCGGGTCACGGTCCCATGCTCGTCCTCGGAGGCCGGGCCAATCGCCCGCTCGCCGACGAGGTGGGCGAGATCCTGGGTCAGTCCGTGGGAGAAGCGACCATTCGCGACTTCGCCGACGGCGAGATCTTCGTTCGCATCGACCGCAACGCGCGGGGGCGCGACGTCTACATTCTGCAGCCGACGTCGGCACCGGCAGAGAACACGGTCGAGCTGCTGCTCCTGATCGACGCAGCCCGACGGGCCTCCGCCGCGCGCGTCACGGCGGTGGTGCCCTACTTCGGGTACGGACGCCAGGATCGCAAGGATCAGCCCCGCGTGGCGATCGGCGCCAAGCTGATGGCGAACATGCTGGTCGCCGCCGGCGCAGACCGCGTGGTGTCGATCGATTTCCACCAGCATCAGATCCAGGGCTTCTTCGATATTCCCGTGGATCACCTCTACGCTGCGCCGGTCTTCACGAGCTACATCCGTGAGAAGGGCCTCGAAGACCTGGTCGTGGTCGCCCCCGACGTGGGCTCGGCGAAGATGGCCCGTGGGTACTCCAAGCGGCTCGGTGCGACGTTCGCCATCATCGACAAACGCCGGCCGGCGCCGAATGTCGCGCAGGTGCTCAGCGTGGTGGGTGACGTCAACGGCAAGAACTGCATCCTGACCGACGACATGGTCGACACCGGCGGGACGCTCGCCAACGCGGTGATCGCGTTGAAGGAGCGTGGGGCGAAATCGGTCTATGCCGTTGCGACCCACGCCCTCTTGTCGGGCAATGCCGTCGAACGGCTCTCCAGTGTGCCTCTGGAGGAGTTCGTCGTGACCAACACGATCCACATTCCAGAAGAACGGCGCTTCGACCGCCTCAAGGTGTTGTCGGTCGCCGGGCTCCTCGCGAATGCCATCCAGTTCATCCATTCCAACGAGTCCGTCAGTCAGCTCTTCGAGCTACGGGACGACGACTAGAACCTCCGAACCCCTGATTCGTTCAGGCAGGACACTGACATGAGCATGCACGCCATCCTGAAGGCCGAGAAGCGCGACGCCCGAGGCAAGGGTGTCGCCCGGAAGATCAGGGCCGCCGGACGCCTCCCCGCCGTCGTCTACGGACAGGGCGGAGAAGCGCTGTCGATTACGCTCGACACCGCTGAGGCTTCGCACCTCTTTCACAGCATCTCGGTCGAAAACACCATCGTCGACCTCTCCATCGAGGGCGGGGAGGCGTTTCAGACGCTGGTGCGGGAAATCCAGGTGCATCCGTTTCGGCCCGACGTCATTCACGTCGACTTCTATCGCCTGCAGAAGGGCGTCAAGGTCGACGTCGAGATTCCGGTGCACCTCGTCGGGACCGCGGTGGGCGTGAAGATGGGAGGCGGGATCCTTCAGCAGATCGTGTACGAGCTGCCGGTGAAGGTGATCCCCTCGATGATCCCCGAGAGCTTCGAGGTCGACGTCGAGGCGCTCGAAGTCGGGGACTCCATTCACGTGAGCGACCTCACCCTGCCGGAAGGGGTCGAGGAAATCGGCCTCGAGCCCGATCAGACCATCTGCACCGTGGTTCTGCCCAGGGCTGCAGCGGCTGAAGACGAAGAAGAGGGTGAAGAGGGCGAAGACGACGCCGACTCCGAAGAGGCCTCTGGAGCCGAAGGCTGAGGTCGCGCTGGGCCCCTCGAAGATCGTGCTGGCTCTGGGGAACCCCGGTCCACGCTACCAGGCCACTCGCCACAATGTGGGATGGTGGGTGGCCGACCGGCTGGCCTACGATTGGGACTTTGGACCCTTCGAGTCGAACGAGCCCTCGGCCGTGACGTCTGGAGTGGTCGACGGGGTCGCGGTCGAGATCCGCAAGCCGACGGTCTTCATGAATCGGAGCGGCCTTGCCGTCACCGATCTGCTCGACCAGGAACGCATCGATGTCGCCCGCGATCTGTTGGTCGTGGTCGACGATGCGACGCTCGACGTGGGCCGGATACGGTTCCGGCCCGCGGGGGGCGCTGGAGGACACAACGGACTCCGGTCCGTTGCGAGCGCCCTGGGCAACGACCAGTATGCTCGACTTCGACTGGGTGTCGGGCGGTGCCCAGAAGAGGTGGATCTCGCCGATTGGGTATTGTCGGAGATGGAGCCGCCCGACGAAGACCTCATCGTCGAGGTCCTGCCCGAGCTCACCCACGCGGTCGAGCTCTGGATGTACGAAGGTACGGAGGCGGCGATGAACCGCTTCAACCGATGAACCGCGCCCCCCGGGGCACGGAGGACGCGCGGGGGCTTCGTCCCTCCCCACTGACACGACCCGCACCGATGAAACGAGTCATCCTATGACCGACTTCGTGGCACTCACTGACTGGGCATGGCTGCTGGGCGTACTCGGCCTCGGCATCGCCGCCTACACCTATTCCTACGTGAAGAAGCAGGATCCAGGCTCGGAGGTCATGATCGACCTCGGCGAGCAGATCCACGACGGGGCCATGGCCTTTCTCCGCAAGGAGTACACGGTCCTTTCCGGCTTCGTCGTCATCGTCGCGGCGCTGTTGGCCTGGGCCATCGGGGTCGAGACCGCGGGCGCCTATATCTTCGGCGCCCTGAGCTCGGTCTTCGCCGGCTTCTTCGGCATGAAGGCCGCGACGCGCGCGAATGTGCGCACGTCGGCGGCGGCGAACGACTCCGGCCAGGGCAAGGCCCTCCGCGTGGCGTTCTTCGGCGGCGCAGTCATGGGACTCTCGGTGGCCGCACTCGGCCTGATCGGACTGGGAGGACTCTACTTCGTCTTCGCGGCCGACGCCGTACCGGGCACCAACGACCTCCCGCACTTCTCTGAGATCATCTCCGGCTTCGCCATGGGAGCCTCGTCGATCGCACTGTTCGCGCGCGTCGGCGGCGGGATCTACACGAAGGCCGCGGACGTCGGTGCAGACCTGGTGGGTAAGGTCGAGGCGGGAATTCCCGAGGACGACCCGCGGAATCCGGCAACCATCGCCGACAACGTCGGCGACAACGTCGGCGACGTGGCCGGCATGGGCGCCGACATCTTCGAGTCGTATGTCGGCTCGGTGGTCGCGACGATCGCAATCGGCGCGACGTCGGCGGCACTGGCCGCCAACGTCGTCGAGGCGGTTGCGCTGCCGATCGTGATGATCATGGTGGGCATGCTGGCCTCGCTGCTGGGCATCATGATGATGAAGGTGCTCGAGCGGACCGATCCGGCGGCCGCCCTGCGGAATGTGACGTTCATTGCCGCAGCGCTGTTCCTGGCGATCATGTACTTCGTGGTTCAGTCGATGAACTTCCAGATCGTCTCCGACACGGGCGCCCTGCTCCCGAGCTGGGGCCCCTGGGCCGCCA
The DNA here is from genome assembly GCA_965366355.1 of uncultured bacterium. Taxonomy (GTDB): domain Bacteria; phylum Gemmatimonadota; class Gemmatimonadetes; order Longimicrobiales; family Gaopeijiaceae; genus Gaopeijia. The sequence goes on along the minus strand of CBDUEZ010000057.1, from coordinate 6,974 downwards.
TCGTCGCCGGAACGCTGGTCGGGATCTTCATCGGACTGGTCACGGAGTACTACACCGCGGCAGGCCCGATCCGGAAGATCGCCGACGCGAGTCAGACGGGCGCGGCGACCAACATCATCAGCGGACTCGCGGTGGGCATGGAGTCCACGGCGATTCCGATGCTCCTGATCTGTCTCGCGATCTACATCTCGTTCACCTTCGCCGGCCTCTATGGCATCGGCGTGGCGGCGGTCGGGATGCTCGCCACCGTGGGTGTCACCATGTCGGTCGACGCCTATGGGCCCATCGCCGACAACGCGGGCGGGATCAGTGAGATGGCCCATCTGGGGCCGGAGACGCGCAAGATCACCGACTCGCTCGACGCCATCGGCAACACGACGGCGGCCATCGGCAAGGGCTTCGCGATCGGCTCGGCCGCCCTCACGGCGCTCGCGCTGTTCAGCGCGTACGCGACGAAGGTCGGTCTGCAGGAGACGGGCATCAATCTCGTCTCACCGCTCGTCGTCATCGGGCTCTTCCTGGGCGGCATCCTGCCGTTCTTCGTCGCGGCGCTCACCATGACGGCGGTGGGACGTGCGGCGGCCGGGATGGTCGAGGAAGTGCGCCGGCAGTTCCGGGAGATCCCCGGCCTGATGGAAGGAACCGCCAAGCCGGATTCCGCCCGTTGTGTGGAAATCTCGACGGCGGCGGCGCTCCGGGAGATGATCCTTCCCGGTGTGACCGCGGTGGTCGCCCCGGTCATCGTCGGTTATTTCCTCGGCGTCGAAGCCCTCGGTGGCCTCCTCGCCGGTGCGACCGTCACGGGCGTGCTGATGGCGCTGTTCATGGCCAACGCGGGTGGCGCCTGGGACAACGCGAAGAAGTTCATCGAGGGTGGATCGCATGGGGGCAAGGGTTCGGATGCCCACAAGGCGGCCGTGGTGGGTGATACGGTCGGTGACCCCTTCAAGGACACGTCGGGGCCCTCGCTGAACATCCTCATCAAGCTCATGAGTGTCGTGTCGCTGGTGTTGGCGCCGTGGTTCGTGCGCGTCCACGCCGATGGTTCCGATCCGCTCGGGGCCGTCTTCGAGGTGGTGCGGACGTTCTTCGGCTGACCTTCGCCAGAAGTTCGAACTGACCGCGGCCCGGCGCCCCCCCTGGGGTGCCGGGCCGCGTTGTATTCGAGCGGGCTGCCCCAAACCTGTGCGGTCCGTGTGCCACTGGCGCGCCTCATGTCGTCAGGGCGCGACCGGCGGCACGGGCGACACATCGACGGCATTTGTGCGTAGAATACTCCGGGAACCGATTCGCTCCGGGAGTACCATGAAACGAACGAATTCGTATCTGCGTCGGGTGTTCCGCCGGTCACTGGTCACACTTTGCCTGACGGCCGGCGCCGGGCCGTTCGCCGCATTGGGCGCGCAGCAGATCGAGGGCACCGTCGATCAACCCGGCCGTTGGCTGCTTCGACTGGTCCCCGATCCGGGAGAGTCGGAGCGTCTGTTCCTCACCGACGCGAATGGGCGGTTCAGCGTACCCGCAGAAGCCGGGCGCTACCGCCTGGAAGTGTCGGCTGTGGACTCCGACGTGGGTGCGCTCGACGTCGTGGTCCCGAGCGACGGCATTCGCGGGTTGCGCGTCGACAGCCCTCCCCAGGCCGCTCCGCTCGCGCCGGCTCCGGCCGGTGACGTGTGCCGGGTGCGGCCCGATCCCGATTCACCGGCGGGCATCGCCTGGGCGCGGGCCCGCCGCGCCTTCGCCATCTCCGTGGTCGGGCTCGAACAGGGAGGCCTGAGTCTCGACGCCGACGTCTTCGATCGCGATCTCGGCGACGACGGGAGAATGGTCCTGCGCGAGGCTCCGACGGTGACGCGCCAGGCCGTGCGCCGACTGACCCCGCCGATGGATCCGGCCGACCTGGTGTCGCGTGGATTCGTGAGGGAGGAGGAGGATGGCGGCTACCGCTTCTTCGGGCCGGGACCCGAGGTGTTCCTCTCGGAGGCCTTCGCCGATTCGCATTGCCTGCGTCTGCGGTCCGACGGAGGGCCGACCCTGACGGCGCTCGCCTTCGAGCCCATCGCGAGCGGCGACGGGCGTCCCGATGTGGAGGGCGTTTTGTGGCTGGAGACGGCCACGGGACACCCACTCCTGCTCGAGTTCGCCTACCGCAACTTCGATCTGGGCATACCGTTGGGTGGAGTGGGTGGCCGCTCCACCTTCGTCGTGCTTCCCGACGGGAGTTGGGTGGTGGCCGAGTCGAGGTTGCGCATGCCCCTTCTGGAGGTCGAACAGGACCCCGAGGGCGGGGAGCCGAGTCGATGGGCTCTGCGGGGGGTGCGCGAAGAGGGCTTCCGGGTGCGCATGGTCCGCGCGGGAGACGAGGGCTGGGCGCTCGGCGGTGAGGGAGGGATCGTCGAAGGGACCGTCTCGAAACATGCGGGCGGAGAGGCCTTGTCCGGCGCCCGCGTCTACCTCCCGGGCACGCCGCACGCCGTGGTTGCCGACGAGCGTGGGCGGTTCCGCCTGGAGGGCCTCCTGGAGGGAGTCTACCAGATCGCGGCGGAGCACCCCGAACTCGCCGCCCTTCCGGTGGGGGCCTCCGGGCGGGTCAGCGTGTCGATCGGCGAGGTCGCCCGGTTCGACCTCGCGGCTCCCGAACCCGAGGCGGCGGCGGCGCAGATGTGCCGGGGCCAGGGTACCACGGGGCCACGAGTGATCTTGTCGGGTCAGGTACGGGACTCGATCACGGCCGAGCCGCTGGCGGGGATTCCCCTCACCCTTCGATTCCGCGACATGCGCCGATCGGGGTCGCCGCAACACGAGGCCCAGATCTTCAGCGGAACCGGGGGGGAGTACGTCTACTGTGACCTCCCGCCCGAGGTCGAGATCAGGTTGCGGGCCGATACCCCGGGTTCGGATGGTCGGACCGACGAGAGGTTCTTCTCGGGACCGGAGGGCTCGTCGCAGCGGCTCGACGTCACCGTGGCGTTGTCGACCGAACAGGGACCCAGTGGTGTGTTCGGGATGGTGCGCGATGTGGCCACCGGCCGTGGCATCGAGGCGGCCCGTGTGCAAATCAAGGACTCCGATGCGGAGGTCCTGACCAATCGGAACGGCTTCTTCTCGTTCAGCGATCTTCCGCAGGGACTCTACGTGCTCGAGGTGGCCACCCTGGGGTACCAGGCCCGGGAAATCGTGGTCCGGCTGAGCGGCAGCGGCGCCTACAAGGTCGACGTGGATCTCTCGGTCGAGGCCATTGCCCTCGAGGGAATCACGGTGACCGCCGTGCCGCGGAGGCTCTTCGGCGACATGGTCGACATGCAACGGCGCATGGAGTTGGGCTTCGGCGACTTCGTGATGAAGGAGGAGCTCGAGCGGCGCGGCGGCTCACTGGCCATGGCGCTGCAGGGAAAGGCCGGCGTGCGCGTGATCGCGGGCACCGGTGGGTTTCGGGAGCGCTACATCGTGCTTCGCAACGGTCGGGACCTTCCGGGGGGTGGAGCGATCCCCGCCGACGGCGATGTGCGAGGTCAAGCTGGCGGCGCTACCACCGCCGAGACGTTCTGTTATCCGGCCGTCTACGTCGACGGCAGCCGATGGAGCCGCCCGAAGTCTGGAGGCGTCGGGCACGACCCCGTGGACTTCAACACCTTCTACACGATGGACCTCGAAGCGGTCGAGATCTACAAGGGCGCAGGCTCGGTTCCCGGAGAGTTCGGGGGGGGCGACGCCGCGTGTGGCGCGATCGTGGTCTGGACGCGGCGGGGCGGGGTGACGGTGCGGGGCACGGCGCGCGGCAGTGGTGGCGGTGGCGACGGGGGCTTGGAGGGGGCGGCGAATCCGGCGCGCTTCGAGTAACTTCCGGGGCCGTCCGGGGGTGTGGCCTCGGGCAACGCCCCAACCCCCGACGATATGTCTGCCCCCTCGTTCGAAGCTGCGATCGCCTTCGCCCAGGACCTGATCCGTATTCCCTCGCCTCCAGGAGGCGAAGGAGCGGTGGCCGACCGCGTGCTCCAGGAGTTCGAATCCCTCGGCTTCGACGATGTGCGGCGTGATGCAGCGGGAAACGTCATCGGCCGAATTCGGGGCACGGGCGGGGGCCCGACCGTGCTCCTCAACGCCCATCTCGATGTGGTCGCGGAGGGCGATCCGAACGAGTGGGAGCACCCTCCCTTCGCCGGCGTCATCGCCGATGGCCACCTGCACGGGAGGGGGGCCATGGATATCAAGGGTCCTCTAGCCCTGATGACCCATGCGGCCGCCGTCACGGGCGGGCGCCTGCCCGGCGACGTTCTGGTCGCCCACACGGTCTTCGAGGAGCGCGGTGGACTGGGAATGAAGCGCCTCCTCGAGTCGGGCGAGGTGCGCCCCGACGTGGTGGTGATCGGGGAGTCGACTCACGGAGACATCTGTATCGGACATCGGGGTCGGGCCGAGGTCGAGGTCGTGCTGAGAGGGGTGGCCGGTCATGCCAGCGCCCCAGACCGTGCCCGCAATGCGCTCGAACTCCTCCCCGCCGTTCTCGAAGCCGTGGCGGCGGTGGCGCGCGCCCAGGCGAGTGATCCCGTGCTCGGCCGCGCGACCGTGGTCCCCACCGATGTGACGGCGACTCCGGCCAGCCGCAACGTGATTCCCGACCAGGTGGTGGTCGCCCTCGACTGGCGCATTCTCCCGGGCACGACCGAAGCGGATCTTCTCGAGACCGTACAGACCGCGATCGACAGCCGCCTCGGAACCCTCGACGAGGGGCATGCGGTCGAGGTGAGGATGGCCGTCGAGGAGCAGCGCACCTACACCGGGCTGGAGCAGGACCGGGGACTGTTGACCCCCGGGTTCCTCGTCTCAGCCGAGAGTCCGCTGATTCGGGCCGTGGCCGCCGCTGCGGGGCGCCGGAATGGCGAGGGGCCGGCGACGGCTCGCCCCTGGACGTTCGCGACCGACGGCGGATGGAGTTGCGGCGTGAACGGGATCCCGACATTCGGCTTCGCGCCCGGCGAGGAGCGCTTCGCGCATACCAACCGGGAGCGGCTGGATCTGGACGAGGCGCGATGGGCCTTCGGCCGGTATCCCGACATCATCCTGGCCGCCATGCTGTCGGCGGGCACGGTCGACTGACGGGAACCGGCGATTCAGCCCTCGGGGGGTGACGCGGGGCGCGTCGGGGCAGCGGTGGCGCCGCCACCGCCACCGGCCCCGAGGGCCTTGCGATTCGCGGCGCGCAGCACCTCTTCGAGGTCGAGTCCGATCGACGACGCGAGTGCCTCGACCGTCCCCAGTGCTCCCCGAACCTTCTGATTCGCCGCGTTCGAGACGCCTTGTCCGTCTCCTCCGTCGAGCACGACCAACCGGTCGATCTCGGTGCCCTTCACGGCCTCGACGGCCGTCGTGAGTAGCCCGGGCAGCTTTTCGGCCAGGAAGACGGCGAAGGCCTGGTCGCCCCCGGTCTGCACCTCGGCATAGAGGCGCCGCAGCACCTCGACCTGAGCCTTGCCTCGCTCCAGGATCGGAGCGGCCTGCGCCTCGGCGTCGGCCTTGGCAGCCTCACGAGCGGCGAGGGCCGGCTCGACGACGTCGGCCCGGAGCCGCTCCTGCTCTCGCACCACTCGACGGGTCTCCAACTCCCTCTGCGCCTCGACCTCGGCCTGTTCCGCCTTGACCCGGGCGGTACGCTCGGCGATCTCACCGGCCTCGTCGAGCTGGGCCTGACGCACACGAAGCGTGTTCTGGGCTTCGGCGACGTTGACGGCGGTTTCGGCCTCGCGAACTTCGGCGCGCTTCCGCGCCTCGGCCTGGGCCTCACGCGTGTCGGCTTCGGCATTGGCCTCGGCGATCTCGGCCTCCCGCACGGCCTCCGCGGCCTTCATGCGCCCGATGGCTTCGAGGTAGCCCCGCTCGTCGCTCACATTCTGGATCTTCAGCACGTCGAGCTGGAATCCCAGGGCCGTGAGATCCTCACCGGCGTCCTCGGAGAGGGCCTTTGCGAACCCGAGGCGGTCTTCGTTGATCTCTTCCGGGGTGAGCGTGGCGAGGACTCCGCGCAGGTTACCCATCAGGGTGTCCTTGGCCATCGACTCGATCTCCATCTCGGTTTTCCCGAGGAGCCGCTCCACCGCATTGTTGAAGGTCGACTGCGGCTCCGAGGCGATCTTCACATTCGCGATCGCCTCGACATTGAGCGGAATGTTCCCCTTCGAGAAGGCGTTCTTGACGTTGATCTCGATCGGAAACGTCTCGAGGCTCACGTGCTGAACCGTCTCGACGATGGGAATCCGAAGGGTCCGGCCCCCGATGACGCTGCGGTACCCGATCGTCTGGCCGTCGGGGAGCAGTCGGTTCTTACCGGTGATCACGGCCGCCCGGTTGGGGGGCACGATGACGATGAGGGCCTTTACGGTCGCGACAGCCACGATGGCCACGACGAGAATGACCGCGGCGACGACGGCTGCGCCGATGAGGGTTTCCGTTCCCATTGGTTCTGCTCCGGCAAGAGTCGGTTGTGTCCGACAGGGTCGATGCTACTGGTTGTACGTACCAGGGGAGGGTGGTCTTCACGGCCACCGGACCCCCTGTGCTAGTCGTCGCCGGCACCCAGGGCGTCGAGTTCCTCGGCCTTCAGCGGAGCGACGCGGGCGATTCCGCGCTCGATCTCCACGACGATCACCTGCGTCCATTCCTCGGGGTCGCCATGCGCGGACGAGTGGGGAAGAGCACGCAGCGTCAACCGGCGGTCCCCGCGTTCGACCGCCACCAACCCTGGGCGCGATTCCGCGAGCGGAAGTGTGACCGTTCCCGTGAGCCCCAGCAGCGAGGCGTCGCCGGGGTGAGCGCCGGAATCGGTGCGCACGAGGAAGTGGAACACCAGGCTGACCAGCAGTCCCGACGCGAACCCGCCCACCAGGGCGAACGCGAGGCTCGTGATCATGCCGATCCCGAGCTGGGTCAGGATCGTCCCGGTCGCCCCGAAGCCGAAGAGGGTGTAGACCGCGGTGCGG
>CBDUEZ010000056.1:0-16793 GCA_965366355.1 uncultured bacterium | reverse complement strand
ATGGAGGGAATCGTCGCCGCGCACCCGGCCGTAGCTCCAGGCCACCCACCGACCATCCGGCGAAATCGCCTCGCCGGAGATGCTCCTCCATCGGGCATAGTCGGCAATCGGCAGGGGGCGCTTCGTGCCGACCTGTGCCGCCGAGGGCCGCGAGGTCGACGAGGGGGTCTGTGCCGTGGCCGGTACTGCGGTCCCGATCGTGAGGACCGTGAGCAGGAGGCACGAGGGACGGAGGACGGTCGGAATGGACATGGCTGCGCTGGGGGTCCGAGAATGACGAGGAGTATTCAGGACGCTACGCAGGTCGAGGCGACGGGGAAAGCCAACGGGCGATCCGGCCCCGACGGAAGGGTCTTCCTCAGCGATACCGTTCGGCTTGCCCCGGGCGTCCCATGGCCTCGTACAACTCGACGAGGACGTCTTTTACGTCGACGACGAAGAGGTGGTCGGGTGCGAAGTTCCGCTCGTAGACGCCGTAGGCGTGCACGAGCAGTTCTTCGGCCTCCGGCAGGCGGCCCGCCTGCACGAGCAACCGGCCGAGGTACACTTCGACCAGAGCCACGCGATCGTGGTCTGGTCCCAGCGTCTCGCGGCGAATCGCGAGGGCACGCCGATACCCTGCCTCGGCCTCATCGAAACGCTCGAGCGCACTCAACACCCGAGCCCGATTGTAGGCGGTGGTGGCAACCGACGGATGGCTGGGCCCCAGAGCCGTCTCGTAGATGGCCATCGCCCGCTCGAGCAGGTCGACCGCCCGATCCCGATCCCCCAGGGCCGCCACCGGAAGGGCCAGAGCCGACAGCGAGGTCGCCACGCCGGGGTGGTCGGGCCCGAGAAACCGCTCACGCATCTCGACAGCCTCGGCGACGACCGCCGCGGCCGAGTCGAATTGATCCTGTCGATAGAGGTTGGTGCCGTAGTTCGTCAGTGTGATCGCGAGGTTGGGGTGCCCGTCGGGAAAGGCCGCTCGCTCGATATCGACCGCCTCTCGCACGACCGCGCCCGAGGCCGCGTAGTCGGCCTGGGCGTCGTAGACCCGCCCGAGGTTGAGAAGGGTGCCGACCAGCCCGAGATCTCCCGGTTCGAGATCGGTCCGCATGCCTTCGAGGAGGGCTCGATAGGTGGTCCCCGCCCCCTCGTAGTCACCCAACTCGCGCTGCACGCGCGCGAGCAGATTGCGTGAGGAGTACACACTCGGATGCGCGTCGCCGAAGGCCCCTCGACGCACGGCGACGGCTCGTGTCGCCGGCTCGACGGCCTCGGCATACCGCCCCTCATCCAGCCGGAGCTCGGCGAGATCGTGCAGGCTCGACCCGAGCGCCGTCTCGCTCGTCGAGGGGTCGGCCTCACGGATTTCGAGGGCGTGCTCCAAAAACGGGCCTCCCACCGCATAATCGCCGAGAGTGAGGTGAATGCGACCGAGCACCGCGAGCATCCCGGCATACATCTGCGGTTGGTCGGCCAATCGATCCACTCGCTCGGCCCCCACCTCCAACAATTCCCGGGCCGTCCGGTCCCGACCCATCGCCTCACCGGGCCGACTCGCGTCGAACAGGTCGACCACGAACTGTGTGACGGCCTGCGTATTGGCGAGCTCGCGCTCGGCACGATCCCGCTGCCGCGCCGTCTCGGCGCGCTGCACGGCGAGGATCGCCGACGAGGCACCCAGCAAGCCGACGAACGCCGCAGCCGCCGCGACCCCAAGCCGGTGTCGTCTCACGAACTTCGATATGCGATACCGAGCGGAATCCGGCTGCGCCCGCACGGGCATGCCGGCCAGGTAGCGGCGCACGTCGTCGGCCAACGCCCCCGCGGAGACGTAGCGTCGCACCGGCTCCTTGCGAAGCGCCATCAAGACGATCTGATCGAGGTCGCCCGACAGCAGCGCGGGCAGGCTCGCCGGACCGACTCCCCGAAGAACGGCCGGGTGGGTCGGGGCGTCGTCGGCACCCCGGGCGGGCTCGAACCGGGCCAGCTCGCTCGGCCTCGTCGGGACCTCTTCACAGATCTGCCGCTGCAACTCGATCGGAGACGTGTCATCGGCGCGGAACGGCCGACGGCCGGCGAGCAGTTCACAGAGCAGGATCCCCAGCGCGTATACGTCGGCGGCGGTGGTGATCGGCTCGCCCCGAATCTGCTCCGGTGCCGCGTGCTCCGGCGTAAGCATACGCACGTCGGTCGTGACCACGCCCAGGCCGTCCATGCCCCCATCCAGGATCTTGGCGATGCCGAAATCGAGAAGTTTGGGCACGCCGTCGTACCCGACCAGGATGTTCGACGGTTTCAGGTCGCGATGAACGACGAGATTGGAATGCGCGAACTGCACCGCGTCACACACCGTCGCGAACAACTCGAGGCGGCGGCGCAGTGACAACTGGTGCTCGTCGGCGTAGTCGGTGATCGAGAGCCCCTCCTCGTACCGCATGACCAGATACGGCCGGCCGTCGGGTGTCACACCCCCGTCGAGGAGGGTGCTGACGTTGGGATGCTGAAGCCGCGCCAGAATCTGGCGCTCGGCCCGAAAGCGCGCCTCGAGCTCCGGCAGCGGCAGGTCGTTTCGCAACACCTTGAGAGCCACCTGCTGCCGGTACTGATCATCGACCCGCTCGGCGAGATAGACCCGCCCCATCCCCCCGGTGCCGATCAGCCGAACGACCGCATACGGTCCGATTCGATGTCCCGGGCCGAGCGGAACTCCACCCCTCACCTCACCGCCCGTATGAATGTGGCGCTGCATGAAGACGAGCTCTTCTTCGCCCTGGTCGAGCATCGCGACCACCTCGGCCCTCATCTCGGCGTCGCCGGCGCATGCCCCGTCCAGGAACGGCTCCCTGGCCTCCGGCGGGAGCGCTCGGGCCTCGAAGTACACGTTCTCGATTCGATTCCAGCGATCAGAGTGCACGCTTCATGCTCCTTTGGGGTCGGCCACCCGGCGTGCCCTTCATGGCGACGGACGGCCCCGAAATCGGACGACTCCCGGTCCGGCGACCCGGGCGGATCTCCGTCGGGCTGCGCCGTTGACCCTCGAATCGTAGATTGGCATCGAACGTCCCCCTCATCTGGAGCACACCATGATGCGTCGTGTCGCGTCCTCGGCTCTGTTCGCTGTCCTGTTCGCCGCGTGCGGCGGCGGTCCGCCCCCCGAGCCCCCCGCACCGCCGCCCTTCGACCCGGTGGGTGTCTACGATGTCACCGTCGAGGCCCAGGGCATGACGCTGGGCGGCATCATGTCGATCGAGGGTTCGGCCGAGACGGGCTACACCGGAACCATCGACACCGACATGGGAGGTGCCGCGATCGTCGACATCACCGTGGTCGGCCAGGAACTCAGCTTTTCGATTCCCGATGCCGGTGCGCAAGTGCAGCTCATGTTCGACGGCATGAGGTTCACCGGCGGGCTGACCGGATCGATGGGTGACGCGCGTATATTCGGGTCGAGGAGGTCCGGGGGTTGAAGTCCGGGTTCTTTTCTCGCGGCCTCGCCGTCGGAGCGGGGCTGCTGCTCGCGGTCCAGGCGCTCATCGGTCAGGAACAGCCGCTGCTCGTGACCGGCGGGCGCTGGCTCGACGTCCAGGCGGGCGAATTGCGAGCGAACGGGGGAATCGTCAGCCTGGGCGGCCGACTGATGACCGTCGGGACACTTCCCGACGGGATCGATCTATCGGAGGCACGCCGGATCGAGCTCTCCGACACCGACGTCGTGTTGCCCGGATTGATCGATCTGCATGCGCACTACAACGTGCAGCTTCTGGGGCTGCCCCGTCGCGAAGAACTCGTCGCCACTCCGGTTCTCTGGCTCGCGAACGGAGTGACCTCGACCTTCCCCGCCGGTGAGTACGACCCGGAAGGCATGTGGGCCCTCCGACTGCGCATCCAGCGGGGTGAGCAACCCGGGCCTCGACTCTACAATTCGGGACCGTACTTCGGACGCACCCGCCCCGGATGGTCGACCCTCTCGCGGGACTCCCTCTTTGCGGAGGTCGACCTCTGGGCCTCTCGGGGTGCCCGCGGGTTCAAGGCGAAGAACGCCGATGCCCAAACCGTCGCCTGGCTGGTCGAGCGCGCCCATCATCACGGCCTGACCGTCACGGGGCATCTCGACTCGGGGATCGGGAGTTCGGTCAATCCCCGTGACGCGATCTTGATGGGCATCGATCGCATCGAGCACTTCCTGGGAGGCGCGGCGTTTCCACCGGATCGCACGGCGTACAAAAGCTTTCCCGAGGTGAGGGTCGACAGCCCGGAGTTTCGCGACATCGTCGAGCTCTACAAGACCCACAACGTCACCTACGATCCGACGATCACGGCCTACGCCTACTACGGGATCGAAGGCAAATCCCACCCGGCCCTCGAGTTCTGGACCGACGAGCGGCGATTCCTGAGCCCCGAGGTTCGGGACTGGATCGACGAAGGAGGACCCGACTTCAACCTGGCTTCGTTCGACGATATTCTCGCGGCGAAATGCCCGCTGGTCCGGGCCTTTCACGAGGCCGGGGGCCGGCTGGGCCTCGCGACGGATCACCCCAGCTGGGGCGTGTGGCTGCCGGGCTTCGTGGCGCACCGTGAGATGCACGCCCTGACCCTCTGCGGCATCCCGAACGCCGACGTCTTGCGGATTGCGACGCTGAACGGGGCCCAGGCCCTGGGCCTGTCGGATCGACTCGGGTCGCTGGAGCCGGGAAAGCTCGCCGACTTCTTCGTGGTGTCGGGAGACCCCCTGGTCGACATCCGGGCTACTCGAGACGTGCGCTGGGTTGTGAAGTCGGGCACGGTCTACGATCCGGCCGCACTTCTCGACGGAATCGAAGGGAGGTTCGCTCCGGCCCGCTAACCCCCGCGGGGGATCGCCACCCCATCGGGAAGCGGTTCGATCAGATCCGGGCCGTTGTGGGCCGGTTTGTTCACGGCGCGATCCACCTCCCAGGCCTCGAGCAGGTCGTCGGCGGCGGGGCGAAGGAGACCCTCGAGCTCGGCCTCGTCGCTCGCCGGATCCATCCACGCCGCGACCCCCGCCGAATCCAGGAACACGGGCATACGATCGTGTAGCGGCCGCATCCAGCCACTCGCCTCGGTGGTCAGAATCGCGAAGGTCACGAGAGGCCGCTCCGGGTCGGCGGGATCTCGCCAGCGCTCCCACACACCCGCTGCACCGAGCACACCGCGATCGGCGCGGTGAATCCAGAAGGGCGATTTCTTCGGCTTGGGTGAGTCGGCGTCGGCGGCGACGCGCCATTCGTAGAAACCATCCATCGGGACCACACACCGGTGGCGTCGTGCGGCGGATCTGAACGCCGGCTTGCTCCACACCGTCTCGGAGCGGGCGTTGATCAGCCGATGGCCGATCTTTGCATCCCGGGCCCAGGCGGGCACCAGCCCCCACCGCATGAGTCCCATTCGGCGCTCCCCCTGCGCCGACTGGAGCAGAACCGGCGCACTCTGCGACGGCGCGATGTTGAAGCTCGGCTCCCAGTCCCCCAACACCAGGCGGACCACGTCGAACACCTCGACGACCTCGTCGATCGGGGCCGTCAGGGTGTAGCGGCCACACATCAGGTAGGGGCCGGCGGCCGAGTGGACACTACTCGCGGTGGCTCTGCCGAAGCACCACGAGGGTGTCGCCGTCGTCCAGTTCCCGTCGATAGCCGAGAAGGTGCAACACCTGGAGGGCGTAGAACCGCGCCACGCGCCGGTTGACGATGAGCGCGTCGTCGCGGGTCGGATGGAGGCGGATTCCTGGAAGCCAATGAACGAACCGACCGAAGCCGATCGCACGAAGCGCCCGCGACACGGACAGCCAGAAGGCGCTGAACTCGCGCACGAGAAAGAAGCCGTCCTGACCCTGCGCCTGATAGAGGGGCATGAGAAGACGGGCGTCTTCCTCCAGTGTGACGGGGCCGCGCCGATCATCGGCCACCGCCTCCCCCTCACGCACGATCTGGAAATTGGAGTATCCCGGTCGCATTCGGAACGCGTCTTCTGCACCCACGGCGTGGCGGTAGCGCATCTCGAGCACCCGTGGGAGTGCCGCCGAGTCCCGGGCCAGTTCCCGTCGAGCCGCGATCACTTCCGGAAGGTCCGACTCCCTCGCGAGCCCGGTCGCGCCGAGGATGATCCAGATTCCGGCCTCCGCGCGATCCACGGCGCGGGATTCCGCATGTTGCCCGCTCTCGAAGGCGAGGGTGATGCAGCCGCGCGTCCCCAGATACTCGTGGAGTGTGCCCTCGACGAGTTCTTCGAGTCCGAGGACCAACGGAACGGGAAGCGCGAGAGCCACCTCACGATTTCGCAGCGTATCGGCGACCGTGCTGAAGGCGCCTCCGGTTCCCGACGTCGTGTGGATGTCGAGGCAGAATACCGGTCCCTCGGCATCGTCCAGAATGCCGTCGAGAAGCGTGAGCAACTCCCGCTGCTCGGAATCTTCGGAACTCTCCTCGGTCCCGACGCCGTTCTGACGGTCGAGAAGCGCCGCCACCCCCGCCGCCGTCCAGGCTCGGTTCAGGTCGCGATCCACAAAACGACGGCCGAGGGCCAACGCCTGGAGGTTGCCCGCGACGAACACGACTTCTCCTCGCAGGAGGTCGTTCCGGGGCGCGAGCGCACGAGCGACCCGCTGCGAGGCCTCGACCCCCGCAGGTTCGTTTCCGTGCAACCCCCCGACCACGACCAGCGTGGGTTCACCGGGGCCCGCTCGACCGAGCCGCCCCAGTACCCGTTCCATAGTCACTTCCACTGCGCCTCTATTCCTCGTCGTCCTGGAGGCGCTCCTCCAGGAGCTGATATGCAATCGGCATGAAGTCACGCTCGCTCACGATTCCCACGAGCTTGCCCTGAGCGACCACCGGGAGGCACGACACCTTACGGTCGCGCATCAGTTCGATCGCCCTCAACGTCGCGGTTTCCGGCTCCACCGTCACGGGATCACGGTCCATGATGCTCTTTACCGGTCGAGCATCGTCGTCGCTGATCGGACCCCTGGACTGCGAAATCAGCCGAAGGACCGACCGATACGAGACGAGCCCCACCAGGCAATGATCGTCGTCTTCGACCAGAACGTGACGGATCTGCTTGCGATCCATGAGAAAGGCGACCATCTGCACCAGTTCGTCTTCGTGCACGGTGAAGAGGTTGGTGGTCATGTACTGCTCGACCCGGAGATAGTTCATCTTCCAGCCCCCGGCGTCCTCCAACTCGGCCAGCGGCCACTCGTGACCCGGGCCCGGGCCCTGCTGGAGTCGTACCGAAGCCGCAGTCACGGCCGCGAGCCGCTCGCCGCGCGTACCTTCGTCCTTCATCTGTGCGAGGGATCGCACCATCCAATTGGCCCCCGTCTGTCCCGACTCCACGCGTTCCTGGATCACGCCGAGATACCGATCGATATCGGCCGGTCGCACGCCGTACTTGTCGAGCCCTTTCCGAGCGATCGGGAGAAGCGTGCCCAGAATCAGATCGGGCGCCGATACCGTGCGCCCGCCGACCCAGTTCATCGCCGCCTTCAGCCCGAGCTTCGCGGCCGCCGCGCAGTTCCCCTTGGCATCGTCGAAGTCCATCGACTTCGTGATGTCGCCGTACTCCTCGACGCCCCCGATCACCGCGCCGATCCAGAAGGCGGCATTGGCGACCTCGTCGAGAACGGTCGGGCCGGAGGGTAGCGTGCGGCACTCGATGCGCAGGTGCGGGCGCCCCTCGCTGATCCCGTAGCAGGGTCGGTTCCAGCGGTAGACGGTGCTGTTGTGCAGCTGGAGCGCCTGCAGCTTGGGAATTCCGCCCGCGTCGAGCACCTCGATCGGATCCTCATCGACCTTGCTCGCCAGGAGAACCCGGAAGCGCGCGATGTCTTCCTGGAAAAGGTCGACCACCGAATCCTGGATCCACCGATCACCGAATCGCACCCGAGGCGACATGTCGCGCAGATGCATGGTTCCCGATCGGGTGTCGAGGGACTGCTGAAAGAGGGCAATCCGTGTCTCGGCCCACAGCCGTTTCCCGAACAGGAGCGGGGAATTCACGGCGGCGGCGAGCACGGGACCGGTGACGGCCTGCGCCATGTTGTAGAACGAGACGAATTCCTCGGCCGAGACCTGGAGGTGCACCTGCGCCGAGGTGTTGCACGATTCCAGCATGACCGAATCGTGCTCGACCAGGAGTTCGTCGGTGCCCTCGATGCGCAGCCGATAGACCGCCCCGTTGCGCATGCGGTTCAGGGCGTCGTTGAGGGCGTAATAGCGGGCGCGCGGCGTGATGTTGTCGAGCGTGAGGTCCGACTTGGCCAGCGTCGGGAGGATCCCGGTCAGGCAGATCTCGGCCCCCTCGGCTCGGGCGGCCTCTCTCGCCTGGGCGAGCAACCGATTCAACTCCAGTTCCATCTGGTGAAACGCATCGCCCTCCAGCAGTGCGGGCGAGAGGTTCACCTCGAGGTTGAACCGGGCGAGCTCGGGCGTAAAGGGATCGCCGAGCCGCTCCAAGACCTCGACGCCCTTCGGCGCCGGACGCCAACCCCGCCCCACGAGAAAAAACTCCTGTTCCGCCCCGATTCGCCGAATGCCCGACTCGATCATGCCGGTGTCGAGCATTCGCTCCAACGCCTGGAGATCTCTCAGGAGGGCCCAGGTGAAGGCCCGAAACGATTCGGGATTCTGTTCGGGAACGAGGTCCTGGCCCATATACGCCTCACACGAAGGTGGAGATCTGCGACAGTGACTTCTTGTCGATGTCGGGCACCTCGACTCCGTCGGCCGGGCGACCCACGACGAGGAGCAGGAAGGGGCGTTCCCGATCGGGACGCCCGAGTACACCGTTGAGGAACTTCATCGGCGACGGTGTATGGGTCAGCGTAGCCAACCCCGCATTGTGGAGGGCCGTAACGAGAATCCCCGTCGCGATGCCGACCGACTCGGTCACGTAGTAGTTCTTGCGCTTGGAGCCATCGGCGTCGAGATGCCAGCTCTCCGCGAAGATGGCGATCAGCCACGGTGCGGTCTCGAGGAACGGCTTTTCGGCATTCGTGCCGAGTGGGGCGAGCGCTTCGAGCCAGTCGGCGGGGGCGCGCCCCCCGTAGAAGGCCCGCTCCTCCTCTTCGGCCGCCTCGCGGATCCGCCGCTTGGTGTCGGCGTCCGACACGGCCACGAAATGCCACGGTTGATGATTCGCACCATTGGGTGCGGTTCCGGCGGCGAGGAGGCACGCCTCGATGACGTCGCGAGACACCGGTTCGGGAGAGAACTCCCGCACGGTGCGCCGCCGCCGAACGTGGTCATAGAACGCCCGGGCACGCTCCCGCATTTCGGCAACGGAATAGCTCGGGCGATGGGGCAGTGGAATAGTGCGAGACGCCTGGGTCATGCAGACTCCGGAAGTAGGACGAACCCGAGAATCTGCCCCCACGGCGCCCCCGTCAAGCGAGCGCCCCGGTCGGTCGCACCCTCCCGGTCAGTTTCCCCGGCGGAGGGCCTGCAGAGCGGCGGGGCCAGGCCCGACCCGCCCCAGTGCAACAATGACCCGGGCGGGCGGCACGGAGAGGTATTCGCTCAGAAAGCGAAGATGTACGAGGGCCACCACATCCTGATCGGCCAATTCGATCGACGGCCAGGCCGAGCCCGGGCGCGCGCGAAACTGCTCGTACACGCCCGACAACAGGCCGGCATCGACCGAGGGATCGAGGGCGACGTGAAACTGGCCCGCATGCAATTGCCACCGCGATGCGATGGCACTCCACCCGCGACCCGCATTTCTCAACGCCATGACCGCGTCGGGCGAAACACCGCCCTTTCCGGCGAGAAACAAGACAACCGGGATCTCGGCGGCGGGACGACCCCACCCCGCGAGCACCCGCACCTCGTCGAGCGAGACATGGAAATGCTCCGATACCGCCTGCAAATACGCCTGACCCGGGTCCTGTGCCTCGGCCGAAGCCGGGGCAAGGATCGACAGGGCGAGAATCGTGATCGCCAGCGTGCGCACTAGGAGCTTGCTCAGAGTCGTCCTCCGGAGGACGGGAGGTGCGTGCATGAGTGTGGAGTTATACACCAACGCTGCCACACGGTCCCCGGCCACGCCAGTCTCGCGTGGCCGACCCCTGCTGGAGTCCCCGGGGCCCTTCGGCGGTCGCAGCTTACCGTCCCTCCCCTTCGACGATTTCATCATACGACTCCGGATTCCACTGCGGCCGTGCATCGGCATCGGCCACATCGAGTCCCAGGTAGAACAACAGCTGCCCGATCCGGGCCGTCTTCTCGGTGTCGATCTTGTCGACTTCGTCGGAGGCGCGGTGGTAGTCATCGTGCGTACCGTTGAAGAAGAACAGAATCGGCACTCCCTTGCGGGCGAAGTTGTAGTGGTCCGAGCGGAAGTAGAACCGCTCGTCGGGCCAGACGTCGTCGATGGCCGTCATCCCGATCTCGGGATGGGCCCCATTCACACGATTCAACGTCTCGCCGAGATCGGAGTGCTCCTTTCCGATGGCCACGATCGTATCGGGCCAGTTTCTCCCGACCATGTCGGCATTCAGGTTGGCCACCATCGCCCCGAGAGGCACCGTGGGGTTCTCGGCGTAGTACTGGCTTCCCAGCAAGCCCTTCTCCTCGCCGCTGACCAGGAGGAACACCATCGAGCGGCGGGGCCCTTCCTCGAGCGCGGCCATCGCTTCGGCGACCTCGATGATCGTGGCCGTTCCGGAGGCGTCGTCGTCGGCCCCATTGAAGATCGAGTCGCCACCCTCGGCGTTGGGTCGCACTCCCACG
The DNA here is from genome assembly GCA_965366355.1 of uncultured bacterium. Classification (GTDB taxonomy): domain Bacteria; phylum Gemmatimonadota; class Gemmatimonadetes; order Longimicrobiales; family Gaopeijiaceae; genus Gaopeijia. Next base: position 6,057 of record CBDUEZ010000056.1, on the reverse strand, counting down.
TGGTCCATGTGGGCCGAGTAGATCACGTATTCGTTCTTCAACACGGGATCACGCCCTTCCAGGATGCCGACCACGTTGGGGGCCGAGTCGTCTTCGAGCAGATCGATTTCGAGATCGGTGGACACGGTGAGGCCGTCGACCACCTGAAGGGTGGCCCCCTCGGCATGGCGCGCCTGGAGTGCCGCGACATCGACACCCGCCGAAGCGAGCACCGACGCCAGCGCCGCCTCCCGCACCGAAAACGTGACGGTACGATCAGGGTCGAGCTCGCCGATCACACGGGCACCGGTGGCGGCCCGCGACGCAACACGCGCCCAGCGCTCGTCATCGAGCGTCGAAACCAGCGTTACCGAGCCCGCACCGGCGGCCAACAGAGCCTCCGTGCGCCCCGCCCAGCTCGTCAATCGAGTCGCTTCCATGCTCGGTCCGGCAAACACGAACACCTGAGCGCCGCTCGGCAGTCCGTCCCACGACGTGGCCTCGACCTCGCCGCCGCTGACCAACACGACCGGTCCTTCGACGAGGCCGGCATCAGGCACACCCTCGGCGAGAAGATCCCGCCCCCACTCCAGACTCGCACCGTTGGAGAACGACGTCGACGATCCGCTGGCCACGGCGTAACGGCGCAGAGCGTAGCGCTGAACGAACGAGTCGCCCGCTCCGGGCGCGAGCCCCATGGCGGCGAATTCCGCGCCGATCCACTCGGCCACCTGGTCGAGTTCCGGGCTCGGCGTGTCGCGACCCCGCATGCTGTCGGCCGCCAGGATCGAAATCCGCTCGTAGAGGTCTTCCGGCGTGATCGTCGCAGCGGCCTCGGCGGCCGCGGCGCTGGTGACCGGCGATGCGGGGCCGGTGTCGGGAGCCGGCGTGTCGCCGCCGCAGGCCGTCAACGCAAGAAGAAGGCAGGTGGCGGAGAGAGAAGACGGAAACCACGTGAAGTGCGGCCCAGAAGACATGTCGAGCAACTCGATTTCGGGGAGCGAATACCGGCACATGAAGATACCGCCGAGGGCTTTCGGCGAAACCTCCGACGTACGATCCTCGAACGGGCGGGTATGGCTCGATGGTGAGTATCGCTACAAGGGGGGTGACGATGTGGGACGACAAAACTCCGCGCGAACGCAGTGAGTTGATCATTCACGGGGCAGCGATCGGCGCGGCCGGAGCGGCCGCCTCGACCGTGATTCCCGGCTCGGACTCGGTCATGATCATGCCGATCCAGGTCGGAATGGTGGCCGCGATCGCCCATCAATACGGCATCGAACCCACGGCGTCGCTCCTGCGCTCCACCGTGTACGCCGCGCTCGGCTCGATCGTCGGGAAGGCCGGGGCCGGCATCTTTCTGCGGTGGATCCCGGTGGCGGGCAACGTCGTTCGGGGATCGGTCGCCTTCTCCGTGACGGAGGCCCTCGGCCAGCTGATCCTCAAGCGCCTCGAGGCCGGCGAGGGGCTCGGCTGAGCGAGTGCGCGTAGCTCTCGTCGAACTCCGCACCTCGCACGACGAGTGCCTCTACAGTCAGGCGCTCTTCCTGCGCCCTCACGCGACCCATCTCGCGCTCCTGGGGCCGCCGCCCCTTCTCGAGCGACTCCGTGGGCGCGCCGACTTCGACGCGTGGATTCCGCTCCGATCCGAGGCCCCGGGAGCGAAGCGCTGGTGGGGGGTCGTCGACTGCTGGCGGGCCCTGTGGCGGGAGCGCTTCGACTGGGTGGTCTTCAATACGGCGCAGGGGTCGATGGTGGAGCGGCTCTCGCTCCTGCCCTTTCCACCGAGGCAGAAGACCGCCGGACTCCTCCACGACGTCGGCAAACTCGACCGGAGCCCGGCGCAACGCCTGATCAGCCGACGACTCGACCACTACTACGTGCTGGCCGACTACCTCCTCGACGGTGTAGCGGAGAATCGTCGAGTCCCCGTGGCGGCCTTCCACGCGATGTTCTTCCCGCCCTGGGACGACTCCCGGGTGAGCGACGGCGCGGTGGATCCCGGTCGCGACGGCGACAGCGCGGTGGATCCCGATCGCGACAGCGCCGGCGCCGCGACGGCCCATCCGGCTCCGTTCGTGGTCTGCGTGCCCGGCAATGTCGAGCGGAAACGCCGGGACTACGAAGCGCTCCTGGCGGTCATCACGCGGCCCGACCTGCACCCGGGAATCCACTTCGTTCTTCCGGGGCGCTCCGCCCATGCCCACGGCGACGGTCCATGGCTCCGGTCGGCGCTCCGTGACGCCGGTGTGGAGGGGCGTGTGCGCCTATGGGACGACTTCATCGACCACGACACCTTTCACAGCGTCGTGGCGGGAAGCGACGTCGTGCTTCCGCTCGTGCATCCGCACCGTCCCGGGCACGCCCGCTATCTCACCCAGCGCATCTCGGGCTCCTTCAACCTCGCGTTCGGCCACCGTCGCCCGCTGTTGATGGACCGCCGATTCAAGGGGGCGGTCGACTTCGAGGACGTCGCGCTGTTCTACGAACCGGATCGGCTCGCGGAGGTGCTGTCGAACCTCGCCGACGATCGTTCGCCGCTGGAGGCCATCACCTACAGCGACGAACGTTGGACGGTGGAGGCCCAGGCGCGCCGCTACCTGGCGCCGATGGGGATCAGCTAAGGGGTCTTCACCCCGCCGGCACCCGCAGGATCGGGTACTCGCCCTCCTCCATGAACGCGTCGAGAAGCGCCCAATTCGCCAGGCCGTCGTCGGAGCGGGGCTCGAGCAGGTAGAAGGCGAGGCGGCCGAGCGGCTGTGATACGTCGACCCGGAGAGTGCCCGCCGGCAACGTCCGCTCCTGCGGCATCCACCGCCCGAACAGCTCGACTTCGTTGTGGCCCTGGAACTCCCGCGGCGCGACCGAGGTGGAGTCGATCGCGAACACTTCGACCATCACGGTCTGCGGCGCCTCGAGTACGGATCCGACGACGCCGTGGGCGGCGAGCCGATCGATGGCCGGAGCCACCTCCGCCGGCACGTAGTAGATCGACGGAACGGTTTCGACATCGGTCGCCGAAAAGGTGCCGTACTCCCGCATCGGCGTGGGCGTGAGCACATCCCGCCGGCGCAGGATCGTCTCGCCCGACCACGGGTTGCGCTCCTCGTCGACCTCTCCCATCAGGATCGTCGACATCGTGTCGGCGGCGGCGAAGGTGGCCCGGGTGGGGAGGCTCTCGCCCACGGCCGAAGCGTCGGCCGCGGCTACGGCCGCCCGAACCCGATCGGCGTCGGCCACGCCCCAATCGAGGATCTCGTCGACGAACCAGCGGGTCGCCTTCACCCGGTCCTCGAAGGTCGCGTAGGAGTACGCTTCGCCCAGAATGGCCAGCCGATTTCGCAGCCCGATGTAGTTGTTGTTGAAGCGCGGACGGTGGTCGAAGGTATACCACCCCATTTCGCCGTCGGGCGTACGACGCGTGTTGCCGTAGTAGTAGGTGTGCCAGCCGTGCGTCTCGAACACACCCGCCGTCACCGTCGGCAGCGCCCGGCCCCGCAGCAGATCGTCGACGGGGGCAGCGACGCCGGGATGCAGAGGCGGCGAATAGGTGAGGTAGTAGCCAATCCGCGAGCCGTTCGTCGTGTGCAGGTCGACCGAAAGATGCGGATCGTAGCGGTTCATCATTCCTACGACGGACCGCGCCTCGGGCGAGTCGAGCTTCATGTGGTCCCGATTCAGATCGAGTCCCATGGCGTTGGGGCGCTGACCCATTCCCGCGAGCGGACCGTGCTGGCGGGGTCGGTTCGTGAGCAGCACCCGCTCGTTGCCGTCGGCGTTGTACAGCGGTGTGATCAGCAGAATGAGATCGTCGGTCCAGGCCGACGGAGCCACCCCGGCGGCGAGGTCGCGGAGCAGCATCTGGAGCGCCTCTTTGCCCGGCACCTCCCCCCCGTGGATGTTGCCCTGGAGGTAGACCCTCAGCTTGCCGCTGGCCCGCACGGCCTCGGGCGACGGGTCGGAGGTGCCCACGACGACCATCGGGATCGAACGGCCTTCCTGGGTATAGCCCATCGAAACGAGGTGCATGTCGGGCCGGCGCGTCACGACGGTCTCGAGAAACGATACGACATCGTCGTAGCGGCTCGTCTCGATCCAACCCGATGCCTCGGCGCGCGTCGGAAGAGTGGTCGCGTCGAGGGTCCGTTGGGCCTGAGCGGCGCCCGGCAGGACCGCGGCGGCGAAGAGGGCGCCGACGGCGAGGTGGATCGAGGACCGCATGACAACTCCGGCGAAGATCGGGGACGAGGGAGACTTCACCGCCGAAAGTAGCGCTTCAGCGGATCGTCGTCAGCAACGCCGCGAGTTCTTCGGCCGGCAAAGGCCCGTCGAGGGCGATCCACCCGCTGCCCAGCGCTCGGACGGCCCTGGCCCATCCGTCGATCGGGTCGGAGAGATTCGCAGGTGGGGCGATCACCGAACCCGTGTCGCCGACGGCCGGGCCCGCGATTCGCAACTCGACCCGCCGCCCGTCGGCGAATCGCTGGATCGACACGAGCCCCTCCTGCCCGGGCCACACCTCCATCCACCGCAGCGCGTCGATGGTCAGCCCCTCCAGGACGAGTGACACGTCGGCGGCGAAATCGTCGAAGTCTGCTGATTCGGCGGCGGAGGGTTCAGGGGCTTGGGGTTCGGGGGCGACGGCCGAGGGAACAGGAGAAGAGATGGCGGGAGAGACGGTGGGCAATCCCGACCCGAGAGATGTATTCGCCGCGTCGGAGCGCAGGACCCGGGTGGACCGCGCGGCCTCGGCCGAAAGTCGAACCGCACTACCGGCCGTCACTCGGTCGGCCACGTCGCGGAGAGCCGGCGGTGTCGGCGCGCTCTGGAGCGCAATCAGGGGGTCCCCGACGGGGGTCGCCGAGCCCGCCGCGATCTTCGCACTTGGCGCCTCCGGCACCTGGATCGGGGCCACACGCTCGACCGACGGGACGACCTCCTCCACCGTTCTGCGGGGATCGAGCGCGGGCCGCGAATCGACCGCGGCACCGGAATCACCGCCGACCCGGGCCTCGCCACTCGACGGGGCCTCGCCGATCGACAGGGACCCGACGGTCGACGGGGCCTCGACACTCGACGGGGTCTCGCCGATCGACGACGACTCACCCGGCGACTCCGGCCCGGGCGCCGGGGCCCCAGCGGCCTGGTCGGCCTCCACCCGAGCCGCCGGAGAGGCGGCCGGCGCGAACGACTCGGCCAGATCGGTCGCGACTGGCGCCTCCTCGGCGGGCGGGGGGGCCGCCGGTCCCCAGGCCCCGACGCCGTATCCCACCCCCAGCGAGAGCACGACGGTGGCCGCCCAGCCCCAGCGGACCCGCCGCTCGAGACTCCCACGAGCGGTCGAGGCCTGAGTTCCGTGGGCCGCCCTCGCCTGCAACTCGGCAAGCGAAGCGAGCCCGAGCATCTCCGAGCCGACCTCACTCCCGAGAATCGCGGCGGCACGGTCGTGCACGGCCGATTCGACCGCCAGGCGATCCCGGCAGGTCGCGCAGGCGTCGAGGTGCGCCCGGATCTCCCCGGCCCGCTCCGCACCGTATACGTCGACCTGCCCGTCGAGGAACGTGTGCAGCTCCCCCTCGGTCAGGTGGGTTCCCGGCGCGATCGACGCGTCATCCCTCTGCTTCATGATTCCGCTCCTCAGTGTCGAAGGCCGCAACCAGCCGCTTCCGCGCCCGGGCGAGGGTCGTGCCGATGGCACCCGCGGCCAGACCCGTACGCTCCGCGATCTCGATGTAGTCCAATCCTGCGTCCCAAAGCAGCAGCACCTCCCGATCCCGCTCGCCCAACCGGTCCAGGGCCCCCTTCAGTCGCCGCCTTCGATCGGCGGTGACCGCCTCGTCGAGCGGATCGGGCCCCGGCGCGGCCTCCGAGAGTCCCCCCTCGATCACGGCCAGATGTTCGCGCCGACGAATCGAGGTGCGCGCTTCGTCGCGCGCCAGATTGGCGGCCACCTGGAAGAGCCAGGCTCGAGGCTGCTCGGGCTCCTCGCGCAGGGCTCGCACGAAGGCCTCCTGGGCGAGATCCCGGGCCCGCTCCGGGTCCCACACCTTGCGGTGGAGGAACCGGACCAGACCC
>CBDUEZ010000055.1:0-17116 GCA_965366355.1 uncultured bacterium | reverse complement strand
CCTATTTTCTCTGGGGACTGCCGCCGGAGCTCGTCGCGAGTCTGCTCTTTCCACTCGGTGACCTCACCAAGCCCGAGGTCCGGGATCGTGCCCGCGACCTCGGTCTGATCACGGCCGAGAAGCCGGAGTCACAGGAGATCTGCTTCGTTCCCACCGGGGACTACCGAGATCTCCTCAAGAAGCGCCTGGAGACCCGTCACCCCGCGCTCGAGCCCGGAACGCTGGTGACCGCGGAGGGCGAGGTCGTGGGGCAGCACGATGGCTACGCGGGCTTCACGGTCGGGCAGCGTCGGGGGCTCGGAGGCGGATTCGATCGCCCCATGTTCGTGCTCGAGGTGCGCCCGGACTCCCGCGAGGTCGTGGTGGGGCCCCGCTCCGCTCTGACGGCCGCGGGCGTGGCGGTTGGAGAGACCAATTGGCTCGCTCCTCGCCCGGGCGCGGGCGACCCGGTTCGCGTGCAGATTCGCCACCGTGCGCCGGGGGTCGAGGCGACGATCCGTTCGATGGGCGACGGCTCCATGGAACTGGCGTTCAACGACCCGCAGGAGGCCGTGACGCCGGGACAGTCCGCCGTCGTGTTCGGACCCGACGATGTGGTGCTCGGCGGGGGAAGGATTCTTCGACCGCTCAGTGCTTGAGCGCGGCAGACTCCCCGAACTGCTCCAGCGCGTCCTTCGCGTCGTCGGGTAGGCTCTCGGGGACCTCGACCTTGACCTCGACGATCTGGTCGCCGACCCGCTCGCCCTTTTCGATGCCCTGCCCCCGGATCCGGAACCGTGTCCCGGGCTGCGTGCCCGCCGGAATCCGGAGCACGACCTTCTTGCCCGACACCGTCCGCACCTTGATCTTCGAGCCCAGCGCCGCCTGAACGATGTTGAGGGGCACCGTGACGTGAATGTCGAGGCCCTCCCGCTTGAAGAAGCGGTGGTCTCGCACCTTGAAGGTCAACACGAGGTCTCCGGGCGGGCCACCGCCCACGCCTCGCTCCCCCTGCCCCGACAGCTTCAGTTTCGACCCCGTGTCGACCCCCTTGGGAACCGTCACCTGCACCTTGCGAGACTGGCGGAGTTCGCCCCGGCCCGAGCAGGCGTCGCACACCCGATCCGGGATCGTGCCGCGCCCGAGACACGCCGGGCAGGGCCGCTTCACGGCAAACCCGGACTGTCCGAAGCTCACCTGGCCCGACCCCTTGCACTCCTGACAGGTCTTCACCGCCGACCCCGGCGCCGCGCCGGACCCGGAGCAGGTGGCGCACTCTTCGGTGATCGGCACGGCGATCGAGATCTTGCTCCCGGTTACGGCCCGTTCGAACGAGAGGTCGACGACATACTCCACGTCGCGTCCCTTCTGTGGGCCGCCAGGCTTACCCGAGGGACCACCCTTCGAGCGTCCTCCGAGATCGAAGATCGAGCTGAAGATGTCGCCGATCCCCCCGAAACCCTGGAGGTCGTCGAACGAGATCCCACCGCTGCCCGTGCCCGAACTCCGCCGCTCACCCCCCGATGGGCCCCGGGAGCCCGGAAAGCCGAAGGCCCCGAGCCGGCGCATCTGATCGTACTGCTTTCGCTTCGCGGCGTCCGACAGCACCGCATACGCCTCCCCCAGGTCCTTGAATCGCTCCGAGGCCTTTGGATTGTCGGGATTCGCATCCGGATGGTACTTCTTGGCAAGCTTCCGGTAGGCCTTCTTGATCTCGTCGGCCGACGCCTTTTCCGAGACGCCGAGTACCTCGTAGAAATCCTTGGACGCCGCCATCTTCGCCTCAGTCGGCCTTGTGGACGCTCACGCGGACGGGCCGAACCAGATGTCCGCGAAAGGTATAGCCCTTCGCGAAGACACTGGCGACGGTATCGTCCAACTCCATCTCATCGACAGTTACGCGCATCATGGCCTCCATCTTCTCTGGATCGAAGGCCGCACCCACTTCAGGGTCGATGATCTCGGCACCCGCGTCTTCGAGCGCCCGCGTGAACTTCCTTTCGACGAGATCGATCCCCTCGACGATCGACTGAACCGTGACCGCCTCATCGGCGGGGTCGAGAAGCGCCACCCGCTGAAGGTCGTCCAGCGCCTCGATGAACTTCCGCACGAGATCGGCCTGCGCGCGATCCCACGTTCCCGTCTTTTCGGCCTCCACCCGTCGGCGATAGTTCGTGAACTCCGCGGCAAGGCGAAGGTGCCGGTCGTTGAGGTCGTCCAGTTCATCCTGAAGCGTCTGCATGTCGGACGACAGCTCCGCGTCGACCAGCGCTTCTTCCACCTCTTCCGGAGTCGGGCCACTCCCTCGCTCGGCCGCCGCCGTCTCGGCATCCAAAGCCATGGCGGATTCGAGGTCGGAAGTGTCCGGGGACGTCGGATCAGTCATTGCGATCTCACCTTCTGCGTCGTCGAGTATCGTGGTCGAGCCGTCGGGCCCGAGCCGTCCGAAAGAAGAAGATACCCATTCCTCGCGGCCCTGTTCAGCCCCCCTCGTGAGGTCGAGCCAACTCACCACGCGCGCGAACACTTCTTCGCGCCCAAGGTCGTTGTGGGGCTCGTGCCGACGACCCTCGAGCACCACAACCTCGAGCCCCGGCCCGGCCGTCGAATCTGCCCACGACGCCGCCACCTTCGACTCCGCGATTCGGTCGGCGCTCGGAAGGAGCAGAAGGGCCGGGACACCCCTCGGCAGAGCGCCGGCTCGCGCTTCGGCCTGCTCCGCCTCGACCGCCGCGACCAGACCTGCCGACACCCGGTCGTGCACGAGGGGATCTCGCGTATAGGCCTCGACCACGGCCGGATCTCGACTGAGGTCGACCGGATCGAGTCCGCTCGACATCGTCCAGTCCGGGGCTATGTGAGCCAGGAGCGGGGCGAGAAGCCGTTTCCACTCGGGGATCTCGGCCGCCGTGGCCAGCCAGGGTGCCGACAGCACGGCACGGCTCCAGCCGAACGACCGGGTCTGAAGCGTGCGAAGGGTCACGAGCCCGCCGAAGGAGTGGCCGTATACGATCGGACCTCCGGGGCCCGGGAGATGGCGCCCCACCCACTCCCCCACCCCGACGAGGTCGTCGATGTAGGGGCTGAAGTCGGGTGCCACGCCCCTCTTCCCCGGACTGCGCCCGTGGCCCCGTTGATCGTAGGCCAGAACCCGATACCCCGCCGCGCACAGTGCGGCGACCAGCGAGGAATAGCGCCCTCCGTGTTCGCCCAGCCCGTGCACGATGACGACGCGACCGCTCACCGGCGTCGCCGGCTTCGGATCCCAGCGCAGGGCCTGCAGCGTCACACCCGACGGGCGGCGGATCTCGACTTCGATCCCGGGTGGAGGCCTCTCGTGCCTCCCTTTGCCCGTCACGACGCGTCCAGGCTCGTGCGCGCGCCCAGGATCGTGTAGAGAAGGTGGAGGCCCGCTTGCGCGGCTCGGACCCTCACCGCCTCGCGGTCGCCGGCCAGAACGTAGCGGCGCGCCACGACATGGCGGTCGCCCGGACCCGACCCCGGCGTGCAGACCCCGATCCACACGGTTCCGACCGGCTTCTCAGGGGTCCCGCCGCCGGGTCCGGCGATCCCCGTGATCGACACCGAACAATCGGCGCCCAGCGAGTCGCGAGCGCCGATCGCCATGCGCCGCGCGACCTCTTCGGAGACGGCTCCATGCTCCTGGATGACCGCAGCTGGGACTCCCAACGCCTGCGTCTTGATATCGTTGGCGTAGGCCACGATCGCCCCGCGAAACGTCGCCGACGCGCCGGCCCTCGCCGTATACCGCTGTGCGAGCAATCCGCCCGTACAACTCTCGGCGGTGGCGAGCGACCATCCGCGAGCCTCCAGCCGCGCCGCGGTCGCCTCGATCAGGTCGCCCGATGGCGCCACGAAGGTGTGCCCGAGCAACGCAGCCTCGAGGGCGGCCACGCCCGCCTCGAGTCGCCGCTGGGCGCGGTCCTCGGCGGGGCCGCCAGGGTCACGGCCACCCTCTCGGCCTCGGTCGTGAGTCACCCGCACCGAAAGGCGCAGGTCGACCCCGAGAAGGTCGGGAAGATAGGCGATCTCGAGGCCGCCTCGGTGCGCACCGAGGGCGGCCTCGACCCGAGGGGCGAGCTGCGACTCGGGAATCCCCGTCGTGTGGATCGTCCGGCTCCGCACCGGCCGGAGCGAGGCGCCGAACGTCGACTCGACCAGGGCGCCGACCCGCGGGAAGATCGCGCGCATCTCGCGAGGCACACCCGGGAGCAGAACGACCCACCCCGGCCGTCCGGTCGGCGAGGGAAACACCACGCCCGGCGCCGCGCCGACAGGATTCGGCAGAAGCCGGCCCCCGGTCGGCTGCAACGCCAGCGCCCGCATGGCCGAGGGCAACTCGCTCCTGCCCGCCGCTCGGTACCGCTCCTCGAGGTGGGTCACGACGGTGGGATTTTCGACAAGCTCCACACCGAGCGCTCCGGCGACCGCCTCTCTCGTGCGGTCGTCGGCCGTCGGGCCGAGCCCCCCCGTGACGATGACGAACGGCGAGCGCAACGCGGCAGCCCGCACCACTTCGGCGATGTCTTCGTCCCGATCACCCACGCTATGGGCGCGCCACACCGGGAGACCCATCTCACCCAGGCGGCTGGAGAGCCAGGCTGCGTTCCGGTCGAGGGTCGCCCCGGAGAGGAGTTCCTCCCCCACGGTCACCACCACCGATTCGAGCAGGGGCCCCGTGACGTCATCCTCGGCCGTCGTCACGCCATCCTCGCCCGTCGTCACCCGCCCTCGCCGGTCTTCAGGTCCGCACGCCGAACATCGACCGGTACTTCCAGAGATAGTCCAGAAGAGAGTAGACCGTCAGAAACAGCGCGAGGGCAAGCGTGACGACCACCCACAGCTTGTGGAAGGTGCTCCAGATCGCCCAGGCCGAACCGGTCCAGCCGCCGTCCGCCGCCATCTGCTCCAGGGGATACCAGAGGAGGAGTCCCCCCGCAAAAAAATTCTGCAGCAGCGCTTTGCGCTTTCCCGATGTGCCGGCCGCGATGACCACGCCCCGCCGCTTGGCGACCTGTCGGAGAACCGTGACGAGGATCTCGCGCCCGAAGAACACGCCGAGAATCCACAGCGGGAGCGGCCCGAGGAAGGGGACGTCACCCAGACTCCCCGGCCGCTGGGAGATCAGGTAGAACGGAATGAGCGTGACGGCGAGCAGAAGTTTGTCGGCCAGGGGGTCGAGAAGTTTCCCCATGTCGGTAACCCACCCGTGCTTTCGGGCAAGATACCCATCCCACAGATCGGAGAGGGCGGCCGCAAGGAACAGCACGAACCCGAGCACCCGCATCGTCGAGCCGGGAGCCATCGCCATCAGATAGACGGCCGGACAGGCGGCGATCCGGCCGAAGGTGATGATGTTCGGGAGGGTCCATCGACGCTCAGGCACGTCGGACTCGCTCGGTCGAATCGAAGAAGGGATTGGAACGCCGACTAGCTCAACGCCTGCACAACGGTCTTCGAGACGGCCGTCAGCGTCTCGAACACGCCTTTGCCCTCGATGGCGACTGCTTCGAAGTCGGGCACACCCATCGGATTGAGTTGGGCCCTCAGTTCGTCGGCGGGCATCGCGTTGGCGAGGTCGCGCTTGTTGTACTGGATCACGAAGGGAATTTTCTCGAGGTCGTAGCCGTACGACTCGAGGTTTTCATACAGGTTGTGCATCGCCTCGATGTTGGCTTCTGCCCGTTCCGCCTGACTGTCGGCGACGAAGACGAGTCCATCGACTCCCTTCAAGATCAGCTTCCGCGAGGCGTTGTAGTAGACCTGCCCCGGCACGGTGTAGAGATGGAACCGCGTCTTGAAGCCGCGGATCGATCCGAGGTCGATCGGGAGAAAGTCGAAGAAGAGCGTTCGCTCCGTCTCGGTCGCCAACGAAATCATCTTCCCCTTCGTGTCGGGATTCACCCGGGAGTAGATGTATTCCAGGTTGGTCGTCTTGCCGCCGAGGCCGGTGCCGTAGTAGACGACTTTGCAGTTGATCTCTCGGCTGGCGTAATTGATCATCGACATGGGACGGCACTCCTGGTCGAGCCATGAGGACGATCGGACCGGCGGACGGTGAGCATGCGCGCGTAACCCTTCACCCACGACCCCCGTGGGAACGAGCGGACAGGAACGGCGACGACGTCACCGGACGACTTCCAAAGCTAAAAGTCGGATACGGCCGGGGCGATAGCAAGATGGCGATCAGCCCGCTTCGGCGAGGAGGCCCTCGGCCTCGCTCTCCATTCGCTCGAGAATGCCCCGGGCGCGCTTGCGCAGGAGGGGTCGCGGTTCCCAGGCGATGAAGTCTCGAAGAAGCGTGATGTGATCGACCGAAGCGCCCGCACGGGCCATGTGGCCGAGTGCCGCCAGCCGACGCAGAGCATGCGCAGAGAAGAGGTCCTTTCGGTGCCGGCTGATCTGGTCCTTGACGAGCCAGGCGGCGAGGGCGCCGACGGCCGCGGCGGCAACCACCGTGACTCCGGCGATCTTGAGCTTCTGATTCATCGCACTCGCTCCCATGGTGATCACATCTCCCGTCGGCCCGACAGGGCCTCTGCCAGCGTGCTGCCATCGACATATTCGAGGTCACTCCCAACCGGGATCCCGCGCGCGAGGCGCGTGACCCGCACTCCGCGAGGGCGCAGCAATCCTTCCAGATAGACCGCAGTCGCCTCTCCCTCCACCCCCGAACTCGTCGCGAGGATGATCTCCGCCACCGGCTCATCTCCACCGACCCGCTTCATGAGCGACGGGATCCGCAGCTCGTCTGGGCCGATTCCGTCGAGGGGCGAAAGATGCCCACCGAGAACGTGGTAGCGACCCCGAAACCGTCCGGTCCGCTCGATCGCCCCGACCTCATAGGCCTCTTCGACGACACAGAGTATCGACAGATCCCGCCGCGGATTCGAGCACACATCACAAAGCGCGGCCTCCGAGAAGTTGCCGCAGGCCTCGCAGGGCCGCACCCGATCGGCCACATCGCGGACCGCACCGGCAAGGCGTCGCGCGTCGTCTTTCGAACCCTTCATCAAGTGATAGACGAGTCGAAGCGCGGTTTTGGTTCCCACGCCGGGAAGCCGGGAGAACTCCGCGGTCAACTGCTCGATCGCCGACACCTTCAGAACCGAACGTTCAGAACAACCCGGGAAGCTGCATAGGAAGCCCCCCGGTGGCTTTGCGCATCTCCGCCTCGTACATCTCCTTGGCGCGAGCCTGGGCCTGGTTCACGGCGGCGAGCACGAGATCTTCGAGCATCTCGACATCGCGAGCATCGACGCAGCCGGGGTCGATCTTGATCTGCTTCACCGCCCCCTTGCCGTCGGCCGTGACCGTCACCATTCCGCCGCCCGACGTCGCCGTGACCGTCTGCTTGTCCAGGCTTTCTTGAAGCTTCGACATGCGGGCCTGGAGTTGCTGGCCCATCTGCATCAACTGCTCGATATTCGTCATCGTCATTCCAGGAGTTCGAGATCCAGTTCTTCTACCGCGCGGGCGATAGCGGGTTCCTGCTTGATGAGCTCTCGGAGTCGCGTCTCCCGCACGGTGTCACGGGACACCCGACCCACGGCGCTGTCCCCTTCGGCAACCGGCGCGGTCGCCGTGTGGATTCGAATCGCCACGGTGCGTCCCATCGCCCCACCGAGAGCCTTCTCCAAACCGCGGAGTTCCTCATGGCCACGCTCCAGACGCTCTGCGGCCGGCGCAGGAAGGGCGAGTTGGACGGCGTCGCCTTCGATCGAGGGGCGGGCATGCGCCAGGAAGGGATGCATTCCGCTCGGCACGCCGGTAGAGGTCTCGATCAGCCATGCCCAGGCTCCGGCAAGATCGAGAGGGCCCGACGGTGCCGGCGCCGCGGCGGACTCCTCCGCAACGGGCGGCCGGGCCGGCAGTTCGCTGGGCGGTACGGGCGTCGCGAGGCTCTGCCCTGGCGCTGAGCCGGGGGCCGACGCCGAGTCGAGGGACGGAACGGGCTCGGGCGTGCGCTCGGGGGCGGCGGCGGGCTCAGGCGGGGGGCCCGTCAGCCGGGCCCGGGGAGGGCCCGCCGAGACCGGGGCACCCCCGAGGCCCCGAAGCAATTCTTCGACGTCGACCGTTCGATCGAGATAGCTCAACCGGAGCAGCAACATCTCCACCAACAGCCGAGGTTGGCCGCTCCGCCGCAGACTTCCGCTGCTCTCGAGTTCCGACGCGAGGGCAAGCATTCGCACGAGGTCACCGGCGGCGAAAGCCTCGGACCGTGCGACGAAGCCGTCCCGGAGGTGCGGCGGAAGGTCGGGCAAGGCGTCGGGGCCGGAGAGACGGAGGCGCAGCGTGGTGCGCAGGACGTCGACGAGTCCGTGGTAGAATTCGACCAGGTCGTAACCCTCGTCGAGGAGCCCTTCGACAAAGGTGAAGACGTCGCCGTGCCGGTTCTCGGCGAGCACGTCGAGGAGTTCCAGATAGCGCTCCTCCTCGACCAGCCCGAGAACCCGTCGTACTCCCTCGGCCTCGAGGGTCCCTCCCCCCATCGCAAGGACCTGATCGAGAATCGAGAGGGCGTCGCGCATACCCCCGTCGGCCTTGCGGGCCAGTAGTCTCAGCGCCTCGTCGGAGGCCTCGTGCCCTTCGCGCTCCAGCACCCGCTGGAGCTGAGCGACGATGCCCGAGACGGCGATACGCCGAAAATCGAAGCGCTGGCAGCGCGACAGGATCGGGGCGGCGCTCTGCTGGATCTTCTGTGGCTCGGTCGTGGCGAAGACGAAGATCACGCGCGGGGGCGGCTCTTCCAGGATCTTGAGGAGCGCGTTCCACGCCTCGCGGGTGAGCATGTGCGCCTCATCCACGATGTAGATCTTGAAGCGATCTTCTTCGGAGGGGGCGTAGTAGGCTCGCTCGCGGAGGTCACGGGCGGCATCGACCCCGCGATTCGAGGCGGCATCGATCTCCACCACATCGAGGGCCGTCTGTCCGCTCCAGATCCGTTCGCACGACGAGCACGTGCCACAGGGTTCGCCGTCGTCCTGCCGGTTCGGGCAATTGAGCGACATCGCGAGAACCCGCGCCAGGGTCGTCTTTCCGACGCCTCGGGGACCGCAGAAGAGGTACGCATGACCCACTCGATCGCCCGCCACCGCCCGCCGCAGCGTCTCCGACACGTGCTCCTGGGTCGACACCTCGCCGAACGAACGAGGGCGGTGTTTGCGAGCCAGAGCCTGGTGGGACATCGACGGCCGAGGGATCGAGGTACGGCGAAAAAAAGTGCCCCAGGCTACCCGCAGCTGCGATCACCGCACGTACCGCTGCTACCGGCAAGGTCCTGACGGGGTTGGTGGGCTCCCGCCCTGCGGACCTGGGGCACCTCAAGCTAGGAAGAGGCCGGCCCGAGGTCAACGCGCCGGGGCGGTCATTCTCCCCACCACCACGCCCCCTCGATATGCTCGATCCGGGTCTCGAGTCGATCGACGACGACCGACACGGCGTCGAAGCGATAATAGTCCCCGAAACCACCGAAACGGGTGACCCACCACTGCGCGACCCGCTCGACCTCGCGGCGCTTCTTTCGTGTGATGGAATCGAGAGGATGTCCACATCGTCCCGATCGCCGGGCCTTCACCTCGACGAAGGCCACGATGTCGTCCCGCCGAATGATCAGGTCGATTTCGCGGTGCCCGAAACGAACGTTGCGATCGACGATCGACCAGCCCCGCGCCTCCAACTCGTTCGCGACCCGCTCCTCGTACCGCCGACCCACCCGATGTGTATTCACCAGTCGCCCTGCCCGAGGGAGTCACGATCCGGGAAGAATCGTGGCACGCGCCGTGGGGCGAGCGAATGTCGCGACGCGCCCGACGACTCGGTCGGACCGGCTTCTGTGTCGCGCCGGGCTATCCCGTCTGGGCCGGCTACTCCGCCGGGGCGGGCAGTCCCGGAATCACGTCGCGACCGATCGCGTGCGCGATGTCGCGAATCTGGCTGACCAGCTCGGTGAACTGGTGCGGATACAGCGACTGCGCCCCGTCGGACAGCGCCCGGGTGGGTTCGGGGTGGACCTCGATGATCAACCCGTCGGCCCCCGCAGCGACCGCGGCCCGCGCCATCGGGGCCACCTTCGAGCGGAGCCCGGTTCCATGGCTGGGATCGGCGATGATCGGCAGGTGGGACAGGCCCTTCACCACCGGAATCGCGGTGAGGTCGAGCAGGTTGCGCGTGTGCGTGTCGAAGCTTCGAACCCCTCGCTCGCAGAGGATCACGTGGTCGTTGCCTTCGGCGAGGAGATATTCGGCGGCCAACAGGAACTCGGTGATGGTGGCACTCATCCCGCGCTTCAACAGAACCGGCTTGCCGGTCTGGCCCGCCCGCCGCAACAGCGGATAGTTCTGCATGTTGCGGGCCCCGATCTGGATGATGTCGGCATACTCGGCGACCAGATCCACGCCGTCCGGATCCACGGCCTCCGTGACGATCGCCATACCCGTCGCATCGCGCGCCCGGGCGAGCAGCTTGAGGCCCTCTTCCCCCAGTCCCTGGAACGAATACGGAGAGGTGCGCGGCTTGAAGGCGCCGCCTCGCAACACCGTGGCCCCGGCCTCACGCAGGAGCTGAGCGGAGGTCAGGATCTGCTCTTCACTCTCGACCGCGCAGGGGCCGGCCATCAAGACGATGTCGGGCCCTCCGATGACCGTTCCGTTGTCGAGATGAATGAGGGTGTCTTCGTCGCGCCACTCCCGAGAGACCTGTTTGTAGGGCTGGGTGACCGAAATGCACTCCAGCACCCCGTCCATGCCCTCGAGGCGGGCCGTGTCGACCCTCCCATCGTTGCCGATCAGGCCGACGGCGGTGCGCTGCTCTCCCGGCATGGGACGCGCCGCGTACCCCATATCTTGAATCGCGTCGACGATCGCGTCGATCTCACTCGGCGACGCATTGTGCTTCATGACGACCAGCATTCGACACTGCCTCTCTGGAGTTGGGTTCGCGAAGACGTTCGCGAGGGGGGGTCAGGCCGCGCCCCGAGCCTGCTGCAGGGCGTCTTCCAGCCGAACTCCCACGATATTGCTGACCCCGGGCTCTTCCATCGTCACCCCGTAGATCCAATCGGCCGCCTCGATCGTCCGCGGATTGTGGGTGATGACGACGAACTGGGTCTGTTCCTTGAAGTCCTGCAACAGACGAATGAAACGTCCGATGTTGTTTTCGTCGAGGGGGGCATCGACCTCGTCGAGCACACAGAAGGGGCTCGGCTTCACGAGATAGATGGAGAAAAGCAGCGACAACGCGGTGAGTGCTCGCTCCCCTCCCGACAGGAGATCGATTCGTTGCGTCTTCTTGCCGCGCGGCGAGGCGTGAATCTCGATCGGAGACTCCAGCGGATCGTCTTCGTCGGACAGCCAGATGTCGGCCTCACCGCCCTCGAAGAGCCGCCGATGCACTTCCTTGAAGTTCTCGCGGATCTTTCCGAAGACGCCCTGAAACAAACCCGTGGCCGTCTCGTTGATCTCGCGGATCGCCGTGCGGAGATCGTCGCGTGCCGCGATCAGGTCGCGGTGCTGTTCCGTGAGGAACTGGAGCCGCTGACTCTCCTCCTCGTGTTCCTCCACCGCGAGCATGTTGACCATGCCGACACGGTCCAGACCCTGGACGATCTCGCGCAGTTCCGCCTGCAGCGTCTCCTGGTCACCCTCGACGGGGGAAGCCTCGTCGAGAAGCTGCTCGAGGGGGCGACCCCACTCGCCCTCGAGGCGCTCCTGGATCCGGCCGATCCGGCCGTCCAGTTCCTGGCGCTCCAGCTCCAAACGGTGCCGACGGTCGGTGGCTTCACGCTCCGCCTGACGCGCCACTCGAGCGGTGCGTTCGGCGGTCGCCAACGCCTCGGCCACCTGAGCGAGTGCTTCGTCCTTCTCGCGTAACGCGCCCTCGGCGGCCTCCCGTTGGCGGAACAGTTCTTCGGTGGCGTCGGCGCCCTCGGCCTGCAGGGCCGTCACCTGCTCCAGCTCGTCGAGGAGTCGCTTTTCCTCGACGTCGAGGGCCGACACACGCTCGAGGGCCGAGGCCCGCGCCACCTCCATTCCCTGGAGGCGCTCCTTGAGCCGGGCCGCCTCACCCTGCAATCGAGTGAGCTGCACTTCCACTCGAGACTGCTCGGCGCGTGCCGCCTCCCATTCCTCCTGCACCGCGTCGACCCGCGCCCGAGCGGCGTCGCGCTCCGCGCGAATCCGAAGCTCCTCCGCCTCGAGGGCCGCCCGGTCTTCTCGGGCCTGCGTGCCCCGCTCCCGCGACCGCGCTGCGGCCGCACGCGTGCCTTCGATCTGACGAGCCAACTCGTCGCGGTGCCGCTCCATTCGGTCGCGGCGATCCACTGCCGCGGCCACTTCGGCGTCGGCCTTGCGATAGATGTCCTCGGCCGCACGAAACTCCGTGCGGGCTGCGTGCAGAGCCGCCTCGTGTTCGCCCAGTCGGGCGCGCTCCGCCTCGCGCAGATCGCGCGCTTCGGCCGCCGCCGCGTGGGCCCCGGCCGCCTCGGTCTCCAACCGCTCCAGCTCTTCGCGACGCTCGAGAAGACCGCCGGTGCCGGTGGGGTTGCCCAACCGCACGGCGCCCGAGGCTTCGACCACATGCCCGCTCGCACTCACACGGGGTCCTCCGTCGCTTTCGAGGAGTCCCGTGCCTTCGACGAGGTCGACCCCGCCGAGCAACGCCTCGATCCACGGCGCACCGGGTCCGTCGGGTCGGGCCGAACGAAGCAGCGACCCACCCTTCGCCCCGGCCGGCACCCGATCCAGGGGGAGCACGATCAACCCACCGCCCCTCGTCCACTTGCCGTCGAACCACTCCTCGACGCGGGCGGCCGCCGCACGATCGGCGACGACGAGGGCTCGACCGAGGGGGCCCAACCAGGCCTCGACGGCACGCGCCGCCTCGGCACCGGCTCGCACCGAGTCGATCAGCGGGCCATACACACCCGGGAGGTCGGCATCGAGAACCGCCTGAAGGACGGGCTCCATACCCTCGCGGTCGCGCTCCAGGGCGGCCAGAGCCGCGCGGCGCGCCTCGAGGCCGGCGGCTCGATCTGCGGCCGCGACCTCGGCAGCACGCGAGACCTCGAGCGCCTCGCGGGACGCGTCGCAGGCGGTCGCCGCAGCCTCCATCGCCTCGCGTGCGCGATCCGTGGCTCCCCGAAGATCGTCGAGGCGTCCGCTGAACAGATCGCCCTGAGAGGCGAGGTCGCTGAGGGCGTCGGAGGCCTCCCCGAGTTCGCGGCCGAGGCGCTCGAGTCGACGCGAGAGTTCGTCGGCCTGGGCGTCGGCCGCCTCCGCGTCTCCCTCGAGCTGGGCACCGCGGCGGGCGATCTGGCGCTCCCGGGTCTCGAGTCCTTCCATCTCGGCCCGCACTTCGTGGAGCCGCGTTCGCACCGCGTCGGAGGCCGTACGTCGCTCCGCGAGCCCAGCCGACAGCCCATCGAGTTCCTGGGTCACCGCCTCCGCATCTTCACGAAGTGTGGCGGCCTCGACCGCCAGGCTCTCCGCTCGTTCCCTCGACGCTCCGCGCTCGTCACCGATCTGGGCGACTCTCCGTCGGGCATAGGTCGCGCGCTCATCGGCCACCGCGAGGTCGCGCTCCCAGCGCACGAGTCCCGTTCGCACCTCGTCGAGTCGCGCCGCCGCGGCACTGCGCCCGCGTTGGGCGTCGACCTGCCGAAGGCGCAGGGCTTCGTACTCGGCTTCGGCGGTCTGCACCTCGGCGGCCATACCCTGACTCTCAGGCACGTCACCCTCGAGAATGCGGGTCACTTCGCGGAGGCGGGTGCCGAGGGTGTCGAGTTGCTGCCGCACGACGGCGACCTCGACATCCAGGCGGCGACTGCGCAGCGAGAGGTACCGTTCCGCCCGACCCTTCTGACGAGCCAATGAGCGCACCTTGCTCTCGACCTCGGCGATGACATCCTGCAGCCGCTGCAAGTCGTTCTCGGCACGCTCGAGGCGCCGCAACGCCGCCTTGCGCCGGTCCTTGTACTTCCCGATACCGGCGGCCTCCTCGAACAGTCCGCGGCGTTCGTCGGCGCGGTCGGACAGAATCGAGTCGATCATGCGATTCTCGATGACGTTGGCGCCCGCCCCGAGACCGGTGTCACGCGTGAGGTCGACGACGTCTTTCAGCCGGACCATCGAACGATTGATCGAGTAGTCGCTCCCGCCATCGCGATAGACGATCCGCCCGATCTCGACCTCCTCGAAGGGAACGGGGAGCGCGCCGTCTTCGTTCGTCACCATCATGGCGACCGAGCCGCGATTGACCGGACGGCGATTCACGGAGCCCTGGAAGATGGCCTCTTCCATCTTCGCACCCCGGATCGCGGTCGGGCGCTGTTCCCCGAGCACCCATCGAATCGCATCGGAGATATTCGACTTCCCACAGCCGTTGGGGCCGACGATGGCCGTGACGCCGTCGTGGAATTTCACTTCGGTGGCGTCGGCAAACGACTTGAAGCCGTGGACGCGCAGGGAACGAAGTTTCATTCGGGCAGGATTCCGCGACGTTCGACCAGGGCTGCTCCCGATACCCCGGCGGCCTCGAGGAGCGCCCCCATGGTCGCCGCCTCCTGGGCGTTCGCGTAGGCTCCGGCATAGACCCGGAACACCCTCGATCCGTCGGGACGAGGAAGCGCCATCACGAAGGTGTCGACCCCGGCCGATCCGAGCATCTCGACCCGCCCCAGCGCCTCCTCTTCGGTCGAGGCCTCCGCCACCAGGAAGGTCATGGGTGCACGACGGACCAGCCACTGGTCCGAGTCGGTCGAGCCGAGCCGGGCGGCGAGGTCGGCCCGCATGGCTTCTGCGTCGGCCTGCTCTTCAGCAAGTGAGGAGACCACTCGAAAATAGCGAGTCCCCTGGACCTCGACCGGGACGACCACGAACAGGTGGCCGGGCGCTCGGGTCGACATCAGTTCGGCCTGCTCGCGAGCGACCTCTCGGTTGCGAAATGCCCCGATGCGAAGGCCCCAGGCCTGAAGCGGCGCAGCCGCCGATCGTTCGGCCGATTCGGTCGGTGGAGAGGTCGGCGCGGCGAGCCCCTGCGACGTCGAAGCCGGGAGGGTACCCGTCGGGCCGTCGACCTGGGCGGCCGCCTCCCGGGCACCCTCGGGTGAACCCGTTACCGAGGCGACCGATCGGCGAGGCGAGATTCCCGGCACGTCGATGAGGCCGAACCACCCGGCGGCTACGATCGCGACGAGCACCAGGAAGAGCAGAAAGAGCCACAAACCCAGCCGATTCTTCGGAGGCGGTGACAGTCGGCGCGATCGGTTCATCGCCGAGGCGCGCTCGGCCGTCATCACGGGCTCGTCATCGGGGTCCGGCCCGATGGCGGCGGGGTCGAGATCCCACCCATCGCTCGAATCGCGCGGAGGGAGCGCACCGGCGGCGTCGGTCGCCGGGTCGTTCGGCGTGACGGCGGGATCGCCCGCCGGCACGGGCGGCGGTGCCGGCTCGAGGCCGATCGCCCGATAGAGGTCGACCTCGCGAAGGACGGGCACATGGTCACGGGAGCCGAGGACCACCAGCGAGTCGGCCTGCGCGAGCATACGATCCGCTCCCGGCGCGTCGGCGGGCACCAACATCATCACGCACGCGCCCGCATGGCTGAGGGCTTCCAGAAAACCGTCCCAGCGGTCGCTGGCGTAGACGCTGGCCACAGCGGCCACCGGCGTCCCGGCCGACACGAAGAGCAGACGCTCCTCCAACTCGGTGGCCACGTGTCCAGGGCTCGCGCCATACAGAATGAAATCGGTGACCCCTTCCCCCCGGCTGACACCGGCAGCGGTGTGGAGTGTAGCCGACGACAGTCCCAGATCGCAGAGAAAAACGCGACGCCCGCTACGCGCCATCGAACGGGCCAGTTCGAGCGCGGCCCAGGCGGGCCACACCGGATCGCCCGCAGGCACGAGCACCACAATTCCCGCCCCTTCGAGTTCGGCGGGGGGACCCGCATCACCACCGGAGAAGGGCTGCCAGGGGACGTTATGCGTCATGACGTACGGGGGATGAGGAGGGCGTCCCCGACCCGACCGCCGGGGCCCGACAACAACCGCGCCAAGGTAACGACGGCATCAGCGTGGCGCGACCACTCACCCGGCCCCCGAGCCGCCCGGCGGCCGCCCGCCGTCACCCGCCACCTCGTCGGTGAAGAGAGTGCGCGGCGCATCGCCCCAGAGAGATTCGAGTTGATAGAACTCACGAGCCTCGGGATGAAAGACATGCACGACGAAGTCGATGTAGTCGAGAAGCACCCAGCGCCCCGATTCCATGCCCTCGACGTGATCGGGGCGCTGCCCCTCCTTTTTCATCTCGTCGACGATATGGCCGGCGACCGCTTTGACCTGAACGTCGGATGCTCCACTCGCCAGCACGAAGTAGTCGGTCGCCGTGTTGATGCCACGGAGATCGAGGGCCACCACGTCGAGCGCTTTCCGCTCGAGGGCGAGTTCACCCACCCGACGAATCACGTCCGGGGTGACCTCGTTCGTCACGCCTCGTCCCGCTCGATCTCGACCGCGACCTCGACGACGACGTCGGCGTGCAGCTTGATCGGCACCTGGAACGCGCCCAGGCTCTTCAGCGGCTCATCGAGCTGGATCCACCGCTTGTCGAGCTCGAAGTCGAGCCCACCCTCGGAGTTCAGTCGATCGGCGATATCGGCGTTCGTGACCGACCCGAACAGCTTGGCGTCGTCGCCCTCGCCCGCGAGCGCGCGGAACGTGAGCTTCGCGGTGTCGATCTGCGAGGCGCGGCGGCGGGCCTCGAGGTAGTCGCGCTTGGCGCGCTCCTCGGCCTTCTGCTGCTCCTCCTCGATGCGAGCGAGGTTCGCGGCACTCGCCTCATAGGCGAATCCCTGCGGGAGCAGATAATTGCGGGCGTAGCCGGGCTTGACGTCGACCACCTGCCCGGCGTCACCCAGACTCGCCATGTCTGCCTTCAGAATAACCTTCATCAGTGTCTCCTCACGTTCGACGGCCCGCGTCTTCGGCACGCGCGGCACGCGTGCGGATGTCGAGCCAGGTATCCCCAAGTCCAATCACCAACGCTCCGAGGATCAGCGCCGGTGCCAGGAAGATCATTCCCAGCGTGACGGCGACGACTCCCAAAGCCGAAATGCCTCC
>CBDUEZ010000054.1:0-17396 GCA_965366355.1 uncultured bacterium | reverse complement strand
GAACCAACTCGGTGTGAACCAGGGCCATCGTCACCGCCTCCGCGTAGGTCCACATCGCTCGATCAACATCGCCGATCAGAAGACCGTACGAGGTCTCGAAAAGGTGGATGATCCTGCGTTGGACGTCGGAGTCCGGCACGCGATAGAGCCCTGCCTGCTTGAGGCTCTCGTATCCGGCGGTCGAGAGAAAGGGACTCGACCAGTAGAGGGCTGCCTTGAGTTCTGCGCCGATCGAATCATTCCATTCTTCGGTCGAGTCAAGGTGGGCCAGCACCCGATCGATCGACGCGATGTGCACGCTGTCGGCCGCCAGATTGCCCCTTAGTTCGGTGATGTTCGCCTCGAGATCCTGGACGACCCCGGTCAGCAGGCCCGACGTCAGCGCAGCTTCCCGGCGTGCCTCGGCCGAGTTCTCGAACCCTACCGCCAGGGTGATCCCGACGAAGATCAGAAACACCTCTCCGACGCCGTACAGGATGTAGCGGGAATAGCGACCTCCGCGGATTCCGGCGCTTCGGGCGTTCTTGAGTGCTCCTGGCATTGGGGTCTCCCGTCTAATCGGCCTCGCCGGCCAGCGGCGGTGCGAAGTCGAAGCCGAACAGCTGGGGGTTCGCTCCGATCACCGCCGCGGCCGTGATGCGGTAGACGTAGTCGTAGGTCTCGGCGGGGATCTCGTCGCGGTGCCGCTCCAGGAGCGCCCAGAAATTCCGCTCACTCGGAGTCTCGGGCAGCGAACGCAGGAGGTTCAACAGGCGCGGCTCACCCAGGTTGTAGGCCGCCATGACCAGGAGCCCCGACGCCTGTGCATCGGTCTCGTAGATGTCGGAGAGATAACGGGCCGCCGCAGCCGTCGACTTGGCGACGTCGTGGCGTTCGTCGGCGGGGTCGACCTCGCGCTCCCCCTGCAGGGGTCCGAGCTGGAGTCCATAGGCCTCGGCGGTGCTCGGAATGAGCTGCCACATTCCCTTGGGCACCCCGTAGCGGGTCGACGGACCGATCGCGTCGGTGTCGAGCTTGCTCTCCTGCAGCGCGAGGTAGAAGAACTCGCGGGGAAGATTGTGCTCGAGGAGGATCTCGGCCACCAGCGGTCCCAACTCCTGCGCCCGGGCGCGACTCAGGCCCGCCTCGAGATCGGCCTCCGTCCAGGCCTCGATGTAGCGCAGCACCTCGTCGACGAATTCCCGGGGCACCGTCGCCTCCGACTCGCCGAGCCGGTGCACGGTGCGGTAGATCAACTGCACGTTTTCGGGGGTGCGATCGCTGTAGATTCCGAGGGTCGTGAGGAGGTCCTGGTACTGGGTCTCCAGCCGTGCCTGGCGTTCGCGGATCGAGGGATCGGGACCCGTCGAGGCCTCGATCCGGCGCACGTCGAGCTCGAGCTCCTTGATCGTGTGAAACAGGGCGGTGGCCGCTTCGCGTTGCGCACGCACACGGCTTGCCTGCCAGGCCGCGACCGCCGCGGCGGCGACGGCCACGACCAGAAGCACACCCACCGCCACTCGAAGGTGGCGCGTGCGATTCATCCACCGCTTGGTCTGCTTCTTCTCGTGTTCATGCAGGGCCGCACGAAGCACTCGGGTTCGCTCCGACATGTCTTTCGGGGCGCTCCGGCCGATGTAGCGGTCGAGCAGGACCGGGGCGGGAACGACGCTGGTCTGATCCGGCGCCGGCGCGGGAGCGAGACCCGGTACCACGACGCGGACTTCGAGGCCACCGGGGTGCCCGAGACGAATGAGGGTTTCGTGCTGCAGTGCGCGGCTCCGAATCCGCTCGCCGTCGACGAAAGTGCCGTTCCGGCTTCCGAGATCGACGAGCTCCCATCCCGAGTCCGTGCGCCGCAACTCCAGATGCGCGCTGCTGACGAACTCGTCGTCGATCGTGATGTCGTTATCGGCCGTGCGACCCAGCCGCACGGTGTCGGAGAAGACGCGCTGACCCGCGCCGCCCGGTAGTTCGATATGGATTTCTTCGGACACCACGACTCCCTCGTCCGGGTGCATGTTCGAAGCTGAATGACGCCCGGAGCCCGTCGGGATCCGAACCCGACGGTAGAAGCCGCCCAGAATCGACGCAAGGCGAAATCCGGCGCCTTGGTTGCATTGATTCGTCGCCGGCGATAGCTGTGACTCGATAGTCCCATTCCCGGAGTTGTCATGAACGTCGCTATCCGCCCCTGGCTGGCCGTCGTCGCCCTCATGGGCGCCCTCACGATCCTTCCCGCCCCCGCAGCCGCCCTCCAGGGTGTGCCCTCCTTCGCGGAGCCGGGCATCTCACCCGACGGAGCGGAAATCGCGTTCGTCTCGGGTGGTGACATCTGGACCGTGTCCGCGGCGGGCGGAGCGGCGCGGCTCCTGGTCGCGCACTCCGCCGACGAGTCGAGGCCGATGTACTCACCCAACGGGCGGCAATTGGCGTTCAACTCGAACCGTATGGGGGCCGACGACGTCTTCCTGATGGACCTCTCGACGGGCGAGGTCACGCGAGTGACGCACGACTCCGGCTCGGAGCAGCTCACGGGCTTCTCGAGGGACGGCGAGTGGGTCTACTTCACATCGAGCGCGCAGGACATCTCGGGCATGAACGACGTCTATCGGGTGCGGGCGTCGGGCGGTACACCCATGCCGGTGGCGGCCGACCGGTACGAGACGGAATTCTTCGCCGCGCCCGCTCCGGGCGGTGGAGTCATCGCGATCGCCACGCGCGGACGCATGGCCCACAGCCAGTGGTGGCGAAACGGGCACTCGCACATCGACGAATCGGAGATCTGGACGGTCACGGAGGGCCCGACGCCGAGCTACACCCCGATCTCGACCGGGGGCAAGAACCTCTGGCCGATGTACGGCGATGATCCCAACCAGATCTACTTCATGTCGGATCGTTCGGGGTCGGAAAACCTGTGGCTCTCCGAGGGCGGTCGTGACACTCGGCTGACGGAGTTCACCGAGGGGCGCGTCTTGTGGCCCACGATGAGCACCGACGGTCGCCTGATCGCCTTCGAGCGCGACTTCGCGATCTGGACGTACGACGTCGGCGCCGATCAGGCGCGCCGCCTCGACGTTCGGCTGATGGGCTCGGTCGAGGGTCCCACGGCCGAGGTCGAGACCGTGTCGACCGGCTTCGGCAGCCCGACCGTCTCTCCCGACGGAAAGAAGTTCGCCTTCGTGATCCGGGGCGACGTCTACGCGACCTCGATGGAGGGAGACGTTCCGGCGACGCGCGTCACGCGCACACCGGCCGAGGAGGGCAGCCCGGTCTGGTCGCCCGACTCGAACCAGCTCCTCTACACCTCGTGGAGGGACGGCACGGAACACCTCTTCGCCTACGACTTCGTCTCGCGCTCCGAGCGTCAACTCACGCGGGGCGAGGGGCGGGATCAGCTCGGCGACTTCTCACCCGACGGTACGATGCTCAGCTTCGCCCGGCGCGTCGACGAAGAGGTCGAGCTCCGGGTCATGGACTGGCCCTCGGGTGACGATCGGCGGGTGGCGATCGATGCCGTCGGCGGTGCCGCCTGGTCGCCCGACTCCCGCTGGATCGCCTACGGCGGCGAGACCGACGAGTTCTCCAACGTCATGGTGGTACCCGCGGCCGGAGGGGAGTCCCGACAGGTGAGCTTTCTCGCGAGCAGCTCGTTTGGCTCGATCGCCTGGAGCGCGAAGGGCGACTACCTCGTCTACCGGGCGGCTCAGCGCACGGAGCCCGGACAGATCGTGAAGATCGACATGGTGCCGCTCAACCCGACCTTTGATCGCGATGCGTTTCGAGACCTCTTCAACGAGCCCTCGAACGACGATGACGACGACGAAGCGGAAGACGAGTCCCCGAATCGCTCCGCCGACGCCGCGGTCGAGGCCCCCGACGAGGTTCCGATCGTGTTCGAGGGCATTCGTCGGCGCGGGAGTCTGGTGCCGCTCGATTTTTCTCCCGGCGCAATCCGCCTGAGTCCCGACGGCAAGACGGCAATCGTCACGGGCGAGGGTGCGCTGCACCGCATCACCTTCGGTCCGAACGGCGACATCGACGTCGATCGCATGAGCGTGACGGGCACGCCGATCGGCTTCTCGGAGTCCGGCCGCGAACTCTACACGTCGCGAGGGGGCCAGCTTCGGGTCGTGACGATCCCCGGCGGACAGGAACGCACGGTCGAAACCTCGGCCGAGGTCGACGACGACTTCGAGCGCACCAAGGTCGCCGCCTTCGAGCAGGGATGGGGCGAGATGCGCGACGGCTTCTACGATGCGGCGTATCACGGGGCCGACTGGGTCGCCGTGCGCGACGCGTTCCGCCCGCAGATCGCGGGGGCGCGCACGAGGGCCGAGTTCAGTCGGCTCATGAACCTGATGCTCGGCGAACTCAATGCGTCGCACCTCGGCCATTCGGGTCGCACGGCACCTCCCCAGGGCGGTAGCGGTGAGGAGACGGGTCGTCTGGGACTCCGGTTCGAGCGGGCGGCCTACGAAAACGACGGGCGCTTCGTGGTCCGCGAAGTCGTGACCCTGGGACCCGCCGACATCTCCGACGAGATCGCCGTGGGTGACGAAGTGGTCTCGGTCGACGGCACCCCTCTCGGTGCGTCGTCGGATCTCTACGCCCTGCTCCGCGACACCCCGGGCGAGAAGGTGGCCGTCGGGGTGCGCAGCGGGGGAGGGGCGGTGCGGGACGTCGAACTCGGTCCCATATCGGGGGGAGCCGAACGACAGCTCGTGTATCGCAACTGGGTCGAGAGCCGGCGGGCCTACGTCGATCGAATCAGCGATGGACGGTTGGGATACGTGCACATCGCGTCGATGTCGGAGGGGGCCCTGGATCAGTTCATCTTCGATCTCGACCAACAGAATCACGCGAAGGAGGGCGTGGTGATCGACGTGCGCAACAACAACGGCGGCTTCGTCAACGTCTACGCGATCGACATTCTCGCGCGTCGCAACTACTTCACCATGCAGGGGCGCTTTTCCGACGTCGTCGCCCCCTCGCGGGTGCGGCTCGGTCAACGGGCGCTGCTCGCCCCGACCGTGCTCGTGACGAACCAGCACACCCTCTCCGACGGCGAGGACTTCACGGAGGGCTACCGCACGCTCGAACTCGGCTCCGTCGTGGGCGAGCCCACCTCGGGGTGGATCATCTTCACCGGAAGCCGAGGGCTCGTCGACGGTACCCAGGTGAGAATGCCCGGCACCTTCATTCGCGACACCCGCGGCCAGAACATGGAGCTCAATCCCCGACCGGTCGACGTCGAGGTCGAGCGGCCCGCCGGCGAGTGGTACGAGGGCCGCGACCGCCAACTGGACCGGGCCGTGCAGGAGCTGTTGGGGCAGATCGGGGGGTAGGCGCCGAAGGGGGGGCTGCAACCCGGAGCCCGGTTTTTCCGTCAGATAGGTCACGTCCTGCGCCCCCGGTGGCGCGCCCTCCCGGATCGTCCCCCTCGGAGCACCCATGCGAGAGCTGAAGCTCGCTGCACGCAGTCTCGTCAAGACGCCGTTCGTCACCACCATCGCCATCGTCTCGCTCGCGCTCGGCATCGGGGCGAATGCGGCGATCTATTCGCTCGTGAACGTGGCGCTGCTCCGCTCGCTGCCGGTCCAGGAACCCGACCGTCTGGTGAACGTCGAGGTTCCGGGGCCGAATCCGGGTTCGCAGTCGTGCGGCCAGGCCGGCGGGTGCGACATGGTGTTGAGTTATCCGATGCTCCGCGATCTCGAGGCCTTCGAATCGGCCTCGATTTCGGGGCTGGCCGGCCATGTGAACTTCGGCGCCAACCTCTCCTTCGACGGACGCACCACGAGTGGTTCAGGTGCGCAGGTGACCGGGGGGTATTTCGATGTGCTCGGCGTCACGCCGGCTCTGGGACGTCTGTTGGGGCCTTCGGATGATGCCGTAATCGGCGGACACTACGTGGCCGTCCTGGGGTGGGACTACTGGCAGAACGAACTCGGCGGTGACCCCTCGGTCCTGAATCGGAGCCTGGTGGTGAACGGCGAGTCGATGACGGTCGTGGGCGTCGCCCACGAGGACTTCGATGGGACCGTTCTCGGGGCTCGCCCCGACATCTACGTGCCCATGACGATGCGGGGGGTGATGAATCCCTGGTTCGACGGTTGGGAGAACCGCCGGTGGTATTGGGCCTATGCCTTCGCCCGGCTCGCTCCGGGGGCCTCGATCGAACAGGCCACCGAGGAGATCAACGGTCTGTATTCGGGGATCATTCAGGAGGTCGAAGCCCCGCTGCAGTCGAACATGACCGAAGAGACGATGGAGCGTTTTCGAAACAAGCAGGTCGTACTCTCCGAGGGATTCCGTGGGCAGAGCAACACTCACGGAGAGGTAGAGACCCCCTTTCGACTCCTCATGGGGATCACCGGTCTCGTGCTCCTGATCGCGTGCGCGAACATCGCCAACCTGCTGCTCGCCCGTGGGGCGTCTCGGGCGACCGAGATGGCGGTGCGGGGTGCGGTCGGGGCCAACCGGGCCCAACTCGTACGTCAGCTCATGCTGGAGTCGATGCTTCTGGCGTTCGCTGCGGGGGTGGCCGGCGTGCTCGTCGGGCACCTGACGATCGGACTGCTCGGCGCGCTCCTGCCCCCCCAGTTGGTCGGTACGCTCGACGTGGGGATCGACGGCGCGGTGCTGGCATTCACGGCGACGGTCACCCTCGCGACCGGCCTCCTGTTCGGCATGTATCCCGCTCTTCACGCCACGCGCACCGACCTGGCGAGCCTGATCCGCGCCGGCTCCGGTAAGGGCTCCGACGCCCGGGCCGCAGCCCGGTTCCGCAACGTGCTCGTGACCGCCCAGATCGCCCTGTCGATGGCGTTGCTGGTGAGTGCCGGTCTTTTTGTGCGTTCGCTGTCGAATGTGACCCGGGTGGATCTGGGACTCGACTCCGAAGCGGTCGTTCAGTTCGGGATTTCGCCGGGGCTGAACGGCTATTCCTACGAAGAGTCGCTGGGGCTCTTCGTCGAGGCGGAGGACCGGTTGGCGGCCTTGCCCGGGGTGACCGGGGTGACCGCCTCGATGGTGCCCGTGCTGAGCGGAAACAGCTGGGGCAACGACGCCTCGGTCGAGGGCTTCGAGTGGGAGCCGGGGGTCGACGCCAACTCGCGCTACACCGAGGTCGGGCCCGGCTTCTATTCGACCATGGGGGTGCCCCTGCTGTCGGGACGGGAATTCACCGCCTCCGACGTCGTGGGTGCCGCACCGGTGGCCATCATCAATGAGGCTTTCGCCCGGCACTTCGGCCTGGATCCCCGCACGGCCGTCGGCAAACGAATGGCACGGGGATCGGGGTCCGACGACCTCGACATCGAGATCGTCGGTGTCGTCGCCGACGCCAAATATTCCGACGTCAAAGACGAGGTGCCGCCGGTCTTCGCGCTCCCCTACCGTCAGAACGACGGGTTGACCGATATGAACTTCTACGTACGGGTGTCGGGAGATCCGGCGACCGTGCTTCCGGCGATCCGACGGGAGATCGCCGGGCTCGACGGCAACCTCCCCGTCGAAGACATGCGCATGCTCGACGATCAGATCGCCGAGAACATCATGCTCGACCGTTTGATCGGATCGTTGGCGGGAGCGTTTGCGGTGTTGGCGACCCTGCTGGCTGCCGTGGGCCTCTACGGTGTGTTGTCGTTCACGGTCGCTCAGCGCACCCGCGAGATCGGTATCCGCATGGCGCTCGGGGCAGGGGGGTACAGCGTGCGCACGCTCGTGATGCGCCAGGTGCTGGTCATGACCGGGGTCGGCGTCGTCGTTGGACTCGGCGTGGCCGTCTTCCTCGCCGGCGTGGCCGAATCGCTTCTCTACGGAATGGACGGGACCGATGGCGCCGTCTTCGTCTCCACCATCGTACTCCTCGGCCTGGTCGCCACGGCGGCCGGCTACTTCCCCGCGCGCCGGGCCTCGAAGGTCGACCCCATCCTGGCGCTGCGGCACGAGTGAGGCAGCGGGTGGGACCGCTACCGCACCTCGGCGCCACCTCGGCGGTCGTCGGGAATGAACCGCGCGAGCGCGGGCATCTCGATCGCGGCCAGACTCGTCGCATCGAGCGTGGCGTCGGCCGGGAGAAGCTCGTTGAGGTGAAGGAGGTACGCGATCACGGCATACGTCTCGTCGGCCGACAGCGAGCCGGGAGCGTTTTGCGGCATCGCCTTGCGAATGTAGTCGTAGAGGGTGGTCGCGTACGGCCAGTAGTTGCCCACGGTTCGGGTCTCCGGCCACTCCTCCCACGGCTCGGTGCCGACGAGCCGATCGTTCGGCCCCTCGGTGCCCGACGGCCCGTGGCACGCCACGCAGGCAGCCCGATACACCCGCTCGCCCTCGTCTACCGAACCCGACCCGGGCGGTAACCCCTCGCCGTCGGGCTTCACGTCGATGTCCCACAACGCGACCCGCGCCGCCGACGCGGGGCTCCCGAAGCTGAATCGCTCCGGGGCTTGAGGGGGGAGAGGCGCATAGGGTGCGCCGACACCTTCGGAGCCGACACCGTCCCGGCCAGCGCCGCCGGCACTGCCGGGAGCGCTGTCGCCACCAGAGCTCGCGCCGCCCGTATCCGCCCCGCAGCCCCATGCCATCACGAGGGCCATCACGGCGGCCGAACCATAGGCCCGCCGCAGCGTCCCACGCCCGTCCGGTCCGCACATCCGGCCGCCCCCGCACACCCGGTCGCCCCGGCACATCCGGTGGCCCCCGCACACCCCGTCGCTCCGGCGGATCCGTCCCATCACGCCTCTCATACCAGATCCCCCAGCCCGAACGTCACCTCACCCGTCGGGGCGATCTTCCAGGCTCGTTGGTGATTGTGATGGTAGCTGGTGAACTCGCCCCGCGCGGCCCACAACTCCTGCACGGTGGGCTGGACATAGCCGGTCTCGTCGACCGCCCGACTGAGGATCACCGCTTCCGAGCCGTCCCAATTCCATAGGTGACGGAATCTCGTGGTCGACTTCGACAACACGGGGCTTTGAAGTTGGGCCGGCGTCCAGGTGCGCCCACGATCCGTACTGATGTCGACCCGGGTGATCCGTCCGCGACCGCTCCACGCCAGTCCCTGGATCTCCCACCATCCCCGGTCCGGGAGCGCGTAGGGGTAGGAGGGAAACGTGATGAGGGACTTCGCGTCCATGACGAAGCTGAATTGGCGGGCCCGGCCGCCCTGGAGAGGGTCGGTGTACTTCGACGTTTCGTCTCGGGTCATCGTGGGGCGGTCGGTCACCTCGATTCGCCGGAGCCACTTCACCTGTGCGTTGCCTTCCCATCCCGGAAGGGTCAGGCGAAGCGGATACCCCTGTTCGGGTCGGATCGCTTCGCCGTTCTGCCCGTAGGCCAGCATGGCGTCGTCCATCACCTTGTCGAGCGGCACGCTGCGCGACATCACGGCGGCATCGCTCCCTTCGGCGAGGATCCAACTCGCCCCCGGACGAACTCCGACTTCGCGCAGAATCGTCGACACGGGCACCCCCGTCCACTCACTCGTACTCAGCAGTCCGTCGAGGGCTTGCGGGGTGATCTCCGTCGGCATGCGGTCTCGGTTGTAGACCCCTCCGCCGTTGCCCGAGCACTCGATGAAATGCACCCTGGACGCCTGGGGGTAGCGCCTGAGATCGGCCATGCGGAAGACCATGGGGCGCTCGACCATGCCGTGCACCAACAGTTCGTGGTCGGCGGCGGCGATGTCGGGAATTCCCGCGTGATGCCGCTCGAAGTGGAGGTCGGCCGGCGTGATGGTGCCCATGAGATCCTGCAAGGGCGTGCGTGAGGAGCTGGAGAGCGCCGGCGTGCGGACCAGTCGCGTGGGGCGCTCGGCCGGCGCACGGTCGCCCAACGGCGACACGAGGCGACCGGGAGTACGGGTCGGGTCGAGTCGAGGCGGGTCGGATGGGTTCGGGTCGAGCCCACTCGGTTCCTGAGCGAGGAGGTGAACGGCATCGGCCTGGGTCTTGATCAAGCCGGCCGCGATCGCGCCCGAGGTGGTGGCGAGCCAGGCGCGGCGGGAGAGGCGGCGGGGGTGGAGAGGAACCATCGACGTACTCCAGGCAGGTAGGGTCGGGCCAACCTGGCGAGTGGGCCGGCGGTCTGCCAGGTCGGGGCGGTTGCGCACGCCGGTCGGCTCCCGTCGATTCACTGGTGTGTACAGCCCCGCCCCCACGAGGTCCCATGACCGCCCCAGATGGCGTCACCCATTGGCTCGAACGCCTGAAAAGCGGCGATCAAGAGGCGCTCGACCGTGTGCTCCCGCTCGTGTACGACGAACTGAGGGCGGTCGCCGGCTACTACATGCGCGAAGAGCGAGGCGAGCACACCCTCTCGGCTACGGCGCTCGTGCATGAGGCCTATCTGCGAATGGTCAAGCAGCGCCGGATCCGGGTCGAGGACCGCAGCCAGTTTCTGTCTGTTGCGGCCACGATGATGCGGCGGGTGCTCGTGGACTGGGCTCGGGCCAAGAAGCGCGAGAAACGGGGCGGAGGCCAGGTGCCGGTTCCCCTGGAGTCTGTCGAGAACCTCCTGAGCGACGACGAGGTCGACGAGGTCATCGCGCTCGATGACGCGCTGGACCGCCTCGCCAAAGTGAATCCGAGGGGTTCGCGCGTGGTCGAGCAGCGCTTCTTCGGGGGACTGGAGGTCGAAGAAATCGCCGAGTTGGAGGGCATGTCGGCGCGCACGGTGCGCCGCGACTGGGTCGCGGCGCGAGCGTGGTTGCGCAAAGAGGTGGAGCGGGACCTCGAGGCCTGAGCGGCCCGGGACTCAGCTCGAGGGTGTGCGGTATTTTGCCGCCTCTTCCGGCCTTTCCATTTCGGTGTAGACCTTGAAGAGGTTCGTCTTGACGGTCGCGGTTCGCGAATGTTCGTCGCCCCAGATCGCGACGTGGAGGGGAAGTGCTTCGAGCAGGACCGGCTCCGCTTCGGCCCACTGCTCGGCGCTGATGAGCGTCGATCCCAGATTCGCGAGCCCTCGGGCGAGCAGCGGGTGTGCCGGATCCTGGGTGGCCCGCTGAATCTCTACTGCCCGCCGAGAATGCGGGACGGCTTCGGCCCAGCGGTTCTGGCGTCCGAGCATGACCGACAGATTGTTCAAGATTGCGGCGACCGCCGGGTGCTCGGGGCCGAAGATCTCCGCCCGCAGGTCGAGCAGGTCCTCGAGGAGGTTCGTCGCTTCTTCCACGCGCCCCTGTGCCAGGACCGATTCTGCGAGCGGACCCAGCATGGTTGCGACCTTCGCCGACGATTCCCCCGAGATCTCACTTTCGGTTGCGATGGCTTCTCGAAGTAGTCTCTCGCCTTCGACGGGGTCCCCGAGCCGGGTCGTGATCAGGCCGAGGTTCGACATCACGGTCGTCAGAAGCGAAGGGCTGTCGACACCCGGGTCGCGGAGGACTGCCATGGCTTCCTCATACGAGTCACGGGCCTCGGCCACTGCACCACGCCGGAATTGAAGGGCCCCCACCGTCGAAAACCCGAGTGCCACATCGGCATGGGGAGCGTCATGGAGTTGGCGATGAATAGCGAGGGCCTCGACGGCGAGGGGCTCCACGGCTTCATAGTCGCCGCGCGCGTCCATGATGAGGTCCGACAAGACGTCCAGGGTGAAGGCGACCTCGGTGTGCACGTCGCCATGAACCTCCCGCCTCAGCGCCAGGGCTCGTTCCAGAAGAGGCTCCGCCTTCTCGTACTCCGCCAGGCTTCCGTAGGCTCGGCCGATCGCATTCAGCATGGCGGCCTGCGCCCGGGGCTGATCGTCGAGCTCGTCGACCCGGGTCACTCCCCGATCAAGGAGGTCGACCGCCGACAATCGGTCGGTCGTTCGCTCGATGTTTGCATCGTTGAACAGGTTGACCATGAAGTCGCGCACGGCCGTGGCCTCGACGAGGGCGGCCTGGGTCCGTTCCTGTTCCCGGGCGATCCGCGCCGCCTGCACGGTTCGATTCACGGCCAGGGTCGTCAGCAGCACGAAGACCAATGCGGCCACTCCGACGCCGACGCGATGCCGCCGCACGAACTTGCCCGTTCGATACCCGACCGAATCGGGTCGTGCCCGGATCGGGAGTCCCGCGAGATAGCGCCGCACGTCTTCGGCCAGTTCACGGGCCGATCCGTATCGCCGCTCGGGCTCCTTGCGCAGCGCTTCGAGAACGATCTGGTCGAGATCGCCCCGCAGCGTCTGGGCGAGGGCCGCCGGTCGAGTGGAGCGCAGCCGGGCGGGGTGGGTGACTTCGCCTTCATCGCGACGATCGGCGGCGGCACGGCGAGCCTCGTCGCTGGGCCGGGTGGGTGCCTCTTCCTGGATCTTGCGCTGCAATTCCATCGGGGAGGTGTCGGCGGCGCGAAACGGTCGATGCCCGATCAGCAGTTCGTACAGGAGGATGCCGAGAGAATAGACGTCGGTCGCCGTCGTGATCGTTCCGCCACTCACCTGTTCCGGTGCGGCATGCTCCGGAGTGAACATGCGCACGTCGTGGGTCACCGGGCGCGTGAAGTCGAGTTCGCCCTCGAGCATCTTGGCGATGCCGAAATCCAGCAGCTTCGGGCGTCCCTCGTCGGTGACCAGGATGTTCGATGGCTTCAAATCGCGATGCACGACGAGGTTTGTGTGCGCGTAGTGCACCGTGTCGCAGATGGTCGCGAAGAGCTCGAGGCGGGCGCGCACATCGAGGGTGTGCTCGTCACAGTAGGTGGTGATCGGGAGACCCGGCTCGTACTGCATGACCAGATAGGGGCGTCCGTCGGCTGCCACCCCCCCGTCGAGGAGAGTGCTGATGTTGGGGTGCTGTAGCCGGGCCAGGATCTGCCGCTCCGCCTTGAAGCGCTCAGCGAGCAACGCGGTATCGTAGTCGTCGCGCACCACCTTGAGCGCGACCTTCTGGCGGTACTGATCGTCGTCTCGCTCGGCGAGATACACTCGGCCCATGCCCCCTCGGCCGATCAGTCGAATGAGGCGGTAGGGTCCGATACGGTGGTCCGGGGGCAGCTCCGTCTCCGTCGCGTTCGCCGACGGGGGTAGGGAACTCCCTGCGGCGGCGGCGAGGCGATCGACCCAGGAGAAGTCGGGGCCCGCCTCTTCAGCCGCGAGCATGCTCTCGACCTCGGCTCGCAGCGGGGCGTCACCATCGCAGGCCCGGTCGAGAAAGTCGGCCCGCTCCTCGAGGGGACGTTCGAGGGCCTGGAGGAAGACGGCCTGCAACTGGTCCCACCGGGGGTCGCTCACGCATGCCTCACTGCTGGGGCTCGATACTCGTCATGGATAGGTCGTCCGGCCTCGACTGTCGAGTGCCCACGACTGTGACGATCCGTCGGCCGGTCGGTTGAGGGCGCCTCCATGTACGCGTCGCGGAGGGGGGAGAGCGGACACGAGGCTCAGGGCTGGCCGAATTTCGTCTCGATCTCGATCCCGCAGTTTCGCAGAAAACTCGTCGGTAGCACGCCCCCTGCGAAAATAAAGACCTGGTCGGCCGGTACCGTGAGGGTGTCTCCGCCCCGATCGAGGAGCACTGCGTTGGATTCGATCATGTGGGGCGTCGACTGCCAGACGACGTCGACCGAGCCGTTGGCGACGGCTTCGCCGATTCGCTCCTGGTTGCCGGGTTTGATCCGGCTGAACGTCTCCCGGCGATACGACATGCGCACCTCGTTGCCCGGCTGCTGCGCCAGGGCGATCGCCGCCTCGACGGCCGAGTCGCCTCCCCCAACGACGAGAATCCGTTCGTCGCGGAAGGACTCCGGTTCCCGCAGAGAGTACTGCACGTGCGACGCCGCTTCTCCGGGTACTCCCAGCTTCCTCGGGACTCCGCGGCGCCCGATCGCAAGCACGACGCGCGCGGCCTCGTAGACCCCTCCTGACGAAATAACCCTGAAATGGTGGGGCCCCCGGCGCTCGATGCGTTCCACGGTCTCACCGGTCGTGACCTCGAGTGCGGCATGGTCGATCAATTCTTGCCAGAGGTCGATCAGCTCTTCTTTGCGTACCTCGCGGAGCGGAAGGCGGCCGTACCCGGGCACCTTCACGGGTCGGGTCATGACCATCTTCTTGCGAGGGTAGTGCCGCACGGTGCCCCCGACATCTTCCTTCTCGAGCGTGATGAGTTGGAGTCCGGCATCGAGGGCGGTCAACGACGCCGACAGACCCGCCGGACCACAGCCGACGACGATGACGTCGGCGATCCCGGCCGGTCCCGACCTGGACTCTTTCAGTATGCCCTCGATGCACTGACGGCCTTGTTCGAACGCGTTCGCCACGAGTCCCATGCCTCCCAGTTCCCCTACGATGTAGAGGCCCTCCACATTGGTCTCGAAGTTCTCCTGAATTCGGGGCAGTTCGACGCCACGGGTGGCGGTTCCGAAGACGAGCTGGATCGCGTCGACGGGACACACGCGTTCGCAGAGGCCATGGCCGATGCAGCGCGCCGGCCGGACGGCGACGGCCTGTCCCATCTCGATGCCCAGCACCTCCTCGGGACATGCCTTCACGCAGTTGCCGATCCCGATGCACCCTGCGGGATCGACCACCGGATGCAGGCTCGCCGGCTGATCGAGTCCGTACCGCGACGCGTCTTCGTGGGCCTCGAGGGTTTCTTGCTCTCGGCGGCGCGCCTGCACGAGGAAGGGAAGGGTCACCGCGGCCGTCAGGAGAAGACCAAAGCCCCAGATCACGAGAGGATTGTCGAGAAGGGTGAGGTCGATCATTCAGAAGGTGCGCGTGAGGTTGATCTGAAAGAACTCACTTCGCACGCCGTCGCCCCAACGGCCTCGGAATCGCATCGACGCCCGCACGCGCGACGCGAGTGGTAGGTCGAGCGAGAAGTCCGGAGCATGGGTGGTGCGCAGTCGCCCGAGGACGTCGGACGTGTACAATCGGTAACCGGCCCGCACCCGCGCGCGGCCCACGCCCCAGAGCAGCGAGGGTGAGATGGAAAGCGCGTGTCCCGTGTCGCCGCCCCACCACGAGGCCGAGCCCATGGCTCCGACCGAACCCCAAAGCCTGGGAACCGACAGGGACCCTGTGAGCGAACGGGTGACGCGGTCGCTGACATCGCGATTCACTCCCACATCGACCGAAGCTGAGGCACGGTTCCCGCGCACGGAGACGCCGATTGTGGCCCGGTCTCTCTGCGAGGAGAATAGATCCTCCGGGGCGACCGCCCAGATGAGGTAGGTCTCGCGGCGCGATGCGCCCGCGCGAAGATCAACCGATCGTGACAGGCGAAGGCTGGCCTGACCGGTAAGGCGAGACAAGCGAAGTCCGCCCGCGAAGGGGTCGCGATCGACCTGCAGTTCCTGACTGATCCGGAGACGGTCGGTAGAAATGCGTTGCCCGAACCCGAAGAAGGTGTGGGTCGGCGCCCCATCTGCGGGCCACGCCATGTGTGCGGAGACATCGCCTCGCCATCTCGTGGTGCCTCGCTGGCGGTCGAAATCGACGAAGAGTGTCGCCTTGGGAAGATCGGCGTTCGGAAGCTGATTCCAACGGTCCGGTTGGAATCCCCCCAGTACCCCGACGCCCAGCCCGTGCTCGCCGAGCCGAAGGGAGACTCCGTCCCAATATCCGCTGAACGACTCGCCGGGGCTGTGAAAGCGACCGAGGATCAACTCGGCGCCGTCGAACCGACGCTCCAACGCGAACTGGTACACACGCGGAGCCCACTGTTGGCTGAAGCCGGGGTCGGTGCCGTAGCGGTAGGTCGTTCGGCTGCTCACTCGCAGATCGAACCCCGCCAAGAAGCTGGGAGCCCGCACATCGAGTCTCACCGCCGGCGTGGCGAAGGTGCGAGACACCTCGACGGGGTCGACCGGTGTACCCAGGGTCGACGCCGCATGCGAGACGGCCATCTCGAGTCCCCATCGACCGTGGGCGGGCAATGGCGGTGTGACGAGGGGTGTCGCCGCTTCGGCGGTCGGAGGGGAAGGCGTGTCGCGCGCGGGAGCCCGCGTCGTGGACGGCGACCCCGGTTGGTCTCTGACCGGCGGGGGCGCCACGGTCGGCTCTCGGAGGAGTCCGATCGCCACCACCTCTCCGCGGGAGAGGGAGAAGGGGGCGCCGGCGAACGAGACGATGGAGCGCACGGTGCTTGCCACCGTGACGACCATGTGTCCGACCGCCCTTCCTCGAAGGGTGCGGGCGAGCGGTACGGTGTCACCCACGGCCAGGCCATGGTCGGTCCCCAGATCGAGATACACAGTCGCGCCAGCCACCTGCCGCACGCGTGCTTCGACGCGTGGTCCGGGGGTCAATTCATACGATTGAGAGGCGGCCGGAGAGGTGCCGCCCACCGCGAGTGCCACGGCGCACAGAAGCCGGAGTCGACCGCCAACCGGGCCGCTCATCTCAGCTGGTACCGTCGGTATGACAGCTGTAGCACGCCGCGCTGTCGTAGACGTATCCCGCTTCGTCTTTGTGCTCCTGGTCGGCCTCGGACTTTCGGTGGTCGTGGCAATCGGTGCAGGTGAATGCGCCGTAGTCGGCGGGGACGGTGTGACAGGTGACGCACTGCTGATTCCACTCGCTCTGGTGTTTTCCGGAGTAGATCGGGAAGTATTGCGCGTCATGGTCGAACGAGGAGTTCCCCCAATCGGTCTGGTCGTGGCAGACCAGACAGGTGACCGGATAGCCGTCGCCCGCGTGCTGCTGATCGAAGTCGATCTGATGGCATGCCACGCAGTCATCCTGGAAGCCCGGCGTTCCGGTATGCAGACCGTAGTCCGGAACCGTGTGGCACGAGACACACTCGGCGGTCGCGTGACGCCCGATGAGATCGAAGCCCTGGCTCGTGTGGTCGAAGGTGGCGCCCTGCCAGGTGTCCTGGCTGTGGCAGTCCAGGCAGGTCGTCGGCAGTGACGACCCGCCGTGCCGGTCGTCGAAGTCGATCTGATGGCAGGCGACGCAATCGTCGGGCGTGGCCGGTTGGGGCACCACCAGGGTGCCGCCGTCGCCATGACACGTCGCGCACACATTGGAGAGGTGCGCTCCGACCAGGGGGAAGCCGGTTCCATCGTGGTCGAAGGTGGCGCCGAGCCAGGTGGTTTCGGTGTGACAGGTTACGCAGTCCGTGGAGAACCCTGTGCCGACATGCTCCCGGTCGTAGTCGGCCTGGTGGCACACGACGCAGTCGTTCTGCGAGGCGGGCGGGGCGAAAAGAAGTCCGAAATCCGGGACCGTGTGGCAGGTCACACACTCGGCTTCAGCATGCCGTCCGAGCAGCTCGAAGCCGTTCGCGAGCGCGGGGTGGTCGATGATGGCGCTCTGCCAGTCGGTTTGGTCGTGACAGTCGAGGCAGGTGTCGGGGAAGCATGAGCCGGCGTGCGTGTCGTCGTAGTCGGTCTGGTGGCATGAGGCGCAGTCGTCGGCCGCAGCGGGCGTGGGCACGACCAGCACGCCGCCGTCGCCGTGGCAGGCGGTGCAGTCGGCCGCAA
>CBDUEZ010000053.1:0-17716 GCA_965366355.1 uncultured bacterium | reverse complement strand
AGGGGTCGAGGTGACCGTGCTCGACGAGGCCGACCACATGGCCGACCTCGGCTTTCTCCCGCAGGTCGACACGCGGCGACTGGAAGGCTCCGTCACCCGTCACTTCTGGGGAGACGACACTCCCTGGTTGACCCAGTTCGAATCGGCACTCGGGACGTGGCACATCTACACGCAGGACGGTCGACTGAAGGAGCGCGGCGTCTGGACCCGAGGCGAGTACGTAGGTCCGGCTCAGACCTCGATCGCCATCAACCCCTTCTGGTTGACCGAGGGATTCGCGGGTCGAGAGTTCGGTCGGGCGGGTGTCAACATGAGTCTGTCGATGGCGCCGACCGAGGGGTTTCGATTTGTCATCCGCGGCCGGCGAGCATCGGTGATCGACTACGCGAACGTGCGACTCGCCTCGGAGCGCGAGGTGGGCGGTGAGAGCTCGGTGAGGCTGGGACGGCGCATCTCGCTCGACCTGTCCGCAAGCCGGAACACCATCCGTCACGAGGGCGCCCTGGTCAGTCGAGAGGGAGTCTTGAGCCTGCGGAGTTTCGTCGGGCTCTCTCCACATGTCTTTGTCTCGTTTCTCGGACAGGCCCGACGCCTGGAGCGGGGGGGGGGCGAACCCGGGACCATGGAGCAGCCCACCAACGCATTCATTGAAACGCAGGCGTTCGTTTCGTATCGACGCGACGGACAGACCGCTGCTTTTCTCGGCTACTCCGACCTGTCGAGCGACCGTGCCGGGCAGGGGTTTCAGCGGCGCTCCCTTACCTGGTTCTTCAAGGTTGCGTACGCTTGGAGACCCTGAAGCGGAACGTGTGGTCTCCCTCTGCCCCAGAGCACCCTGCCGTGGACTTCATCTTTGCGTTCGATGATTGGGAGTTCGAGCCGGCCAGTGGCGAGCTGCGCAGAGCCGACGGCGAGGTCGCCCGCATTCAGCCGCAACCGGCCCAGCTCCTGGCGCTCCTGCTGGATCGTGCCGGCGAAGTGGTCACGCGCGAGGACATCGTCGAGGCCGTGTGGCCCGACACCAAGGTGGAATTCGACCAGGCGGTAAACTACGCGATCCGACACCTGCGTTCGGCCCTGAACGAGTCGGCGGCCGACGATGGCCACATCGAGACCCTCCCGAGGCGGGGGTATCGCTTCAACGCGACGGTAGAAAGGCGCCAGGTGGTCGCATCGTCCTCCCCGCAGGAGGAGGTCCCGGACCGACGATTTCTGTGGATGCTGGGACTCGCGGCCCTGGTCGCCGTGTTCGCGTGGGGGTTCCGCGCAAGGAACGATGTTCAACCGGGAACCACCGATGA
The DNA here is from genome assembly GCA_965366355.1 of uncultured bacterium. Lineage (GTDB taxonomy): Bacteria > Gemmatimonadota > Gemmatimonadetes > Longimicrobiales > Gaopeijiaceae > Gaopeijia. Next base: position 16,415 of record CBDUEZ010000053.1, on the reverse strand, counting down.
CTCCGCCCTCGTGGCCATCCTGGCACTTCGCTACACGGAGGGAGACTCGCTTGCCGCGGTGGAATCCGTGCGAATCGTCGAGCGGCTCACCGACCACCTGACTCGTTCGGCCGGCGACTTCATCAGGATCGCCGGACCCACCATCACCGGCGCCCATCCAGTCGGGACCGATCCCCGGGGGTACATGGGGGATAGCCTGGGAGCGAGCTACATGGTCTCGGGGAGACTCTCTCCCGATCAACCCGACGGGCTGTTCTTCGAGTTGATCCGGATCCGTGACGGCGCGCATGTGTGGGCCATGCGGGCGAGTCCCTCGGACACCGGAGCCGTTGCCCGGGTAGCCGATAGCCTCACCGTGCGGTTCGGGGGCTTCGACGGCTGACCCTCGAGGCCGACGTTCGGGCTCACGCCTGGATTCGGCCGTGAAGCGGCGGCGGACCCGCTTGCCCCCTCCCTGGGCGGGATCTACCGTGGCGCATCGTCCTGCTGGTCCCGTCCTGCTGCCCGGTCTTGCCGCCCGGTTCGGAGTCCCCATGCGCCGTCGTCGCTTCTCCATCGCCCTCGCCCCTTTCGGGCTGGCGACCCTCGTCTTCGCCCTGCCGATGTCCGCCTCCTCACAGGCGGGGCCCCGTTCCCCGCAGGCAGGGCCCCCTTCGGCGGCCGTCACCCCCGCCGTGGAGCCGGGGTCGAAGATTCTCAACGTCGACGAGTACGGACGCTGGAAGCGCATCAGTTCGGCCGGTCTCTCGCCCGACGGCCGGTGGATGACCTACGCCTACAATCCCAATGAGGGCGACGACACGCTCTTCGTGCGGCAGCTGGATTCCGAGAAGCTCCATACGATTCCGGTAGGCTCGGAGCCCTCGTTCTCCGACGACAGCCGTTGGGTCGGCTACTTCGTCAGCCCACCCGAGAAAACCGACGGCGGAGGTCGCGGAGCCGGAGCGGGCGCCGGTGCCGAGACGCCGCGCCGCTTCGAGCTCCTGGACCTCTCCACCGGAGAAACATGGTCGGCCCCCAACGCGCGTGCGTTCGAGTTCTCGAACGGATCGAAGTACCTCGCCGTGCATCAGAACCGGGCGTCGCGCGCCGACACCAGCTATTCAGGCACCGACCTCCTGGTCCGTGAGCTCGCCACGGGCACCGTGCGCAACACCGGCAACGTCAGCCAGTATGGCTTCGACGAGGCCGGCTCACTTCTGGCCTACCTCGTCGACGCGGCCAACGACCTGGGCAACGGCGTGTACCTGGTCGACCTCGCCAGCGGGGCGACCCGCACGCTCGATGCCGCGGCCGAGGACTTCGACGGCCTGACCTGGAGTGAGGAGGGCACCCACCTGGCGGCGCTCCGGGGCACGAAGCCCGACTCGATGAAACAGAAGGCGAACGTGTTGTTGACGTGGACGGGGTTGGCCGAGGCCGGCGGGCGCGCCATGCACTACGACCCTGCCGCAGCCACCGGATTTCCCGCTGGGTATGTGCTGAGCGAGTTCACCTCGCCGAGTTGGAGCCCCGACGGCACGAAGGTCTTCGTGGGCATCAAGGAGCAGGAGGCCGAGCGGCCCAAAAACGGTGAGCAGGCCAACGTCGACATCTGGCACTGGAACGACGACGAGGTGCAGTCGGTTCAGGTCGTGCGGCTCCGGCAGGGGCTTCGGCAGACCCTCGCGGCCACCGTCCTGGTGCCCTCGGGTCGGCTCGTGCAGTTGGCCGACAGCGTCATGCCCACGGTACAGATGGTGTCCGACGGCACGTGGGGCGTGGGCCGAAACGAGGTGGCGTACCGGGGCGAGGTGGCGTGGGGCGGCAGCCACGCGGACTACTACCGGGTCGATGCCACGACCGGTGAGCGGTCCCTCATCGCTCGTAAGCTGTGGCGCACGATGGGTACGTCGCCCGACAGCCGGTACTTTCTCTATCTCGAAAACGGGCACATTCAGGCCTACGACGCCCAGGCCGGCGAGAGCCGCCCGATCGACGGCGGCATGGATTTCGTGAACACCGACGACGATCACGATTACGAACTGCCCATCTGGGGACTGGGTGGTTGGTCCAGCGACGGACAGTCGGTGCTGGTCTACGACAAGTTCGACGTCTGGAAGCTGGCGCTGGATGGCCGGGGCGAGCCCGTGAACCTCACCCGGGGCGTGGGAGCCGCGCAGCAAACGCAGCTGCGCGTGGTTCGGCTGGACCGCTCGGGTGGTGGTGGGCGCTTCGGGGGCCAGGGATCGTCCAGAGACGAGGGCATCGACCTGACCAAGCCCCTCACGCTCTCCGCATACGGAGTATGGGACAAGAAATCGGGCTACTTCGCGCTCGAGCCGGGCGCGGCCCCGCGGGCGCTGATCTACGAAGACGAGAGGATCGCACAGGTCTCGAAGGCCGACGACGCCGACCGGGTGATCTTCAGCCGTCAGACCTTCCAGCAGTTCCCCGATCTGTGGACGAGCACGACCACGTTCGCGGCCCCGAAACAGGTGACCGACGCCAACCCGTTTCTGGGCGAGTACGCCTGGGGCGGCAAGGTCCTGGTCGACTTCACCAACAGCAAGGGCCAGCGGCTGCAGGGAACGCTCACGCTGCCCGCAGGCTACGAACCCGGAAAGCAGTACCCGATGGTGGTGTACTTCTACGAGATCGTGTCGAACTCCCACCACCAGTTCTCGATGCCGTCGTTCGACGACCGTCCGCAGATGTCGACCTACGCGAGCAACGGATACCTGGTGTTTCAGCCCGACGTCGTCTACGAGATCGGCCGGCCGGGCTCATCGGCACTGGATTGTGTCACCAGCGGGGTGAACAAGGTCATCGAACTAGGATACGCCGACCCCGCTCGTATCGGACTCCAGGGCCACAGCTGGGGCGGGTACCAGTCGTCGTACATCCTGACCCAGACCGACATGTTCGCCGCCGTGGTCACCGGGGCCCCAGTGACGAATCTCGTCAGCTTCTACGGCGAGACGTATCCGGGATCCGGTACGCTGCAGCAGGGCATCATGGAAGTCGGGCAGGTGCGCATGGGGAGAGATGTCACCCCCTGGACCGCCACCGACCTGTACCAGGAGCAGTCCCCCGTCCACAACGTGACCAACATCACCACGCCGTTCATGATCCTGCACGGCACCGAAGACACGGCCGTCGACTGGCACCAGGGCCTCGAGCTGTACGGCGCGGCGCGGCGTAACGGCAAGCAGGTGATCCTGCTCTCGTATCCCGGCGAGCCTCACCACCTGACGAAGAAGCCGAACCAGATCGACTTCCAGATCCGCATGAAGCAGTTCTTCGACCACTACCTCATGGGCGCGCCCATGGCCGAATGGATCGAGCACGGGCTCCCTCAGGTCCGGAAGGGGGAGCCGATCCGGTAGGACGCGTCGGCTGAAGGGCTCTGTGTGACTTTTCGCACCCCGTGTGTGTCGTCGCAACAGGGAGGGGGCACGGACCCTTCATGTCCTTCCCTCAGCGTCACTACACTTCTCGAGGGTACGAAACATGGGCCTACTGAGCGCCGACATCGCTGTGCTTCTCGCGATCGCCGCCATCGTTGGATGCGCCGTCGTCTACTGGTGGACGGGACTCCACTTCAGGGACCTCTCCAGCGAATACGGGAGTCTGCGAAGCCAACTCGACGAGTTCGAGGCCCAGCGTCGGGGCAAGGTCGAAGCCGAAGTGAAGGTGGCCGCGCTCGACGCCGAGAATGCCCACCTCGAGCGCAGGCTCGCCGATGAGATCGAGTGGCGGCGGGGAGTCGGGCCGAAGCTGGACGAACTCGTGGCGGCGGTGCGTGACTTCGAGCCCACCGATCCGAAGCCCGTGGAGAAGCGGCGCCGACGCATTCGCGGTGGAACTCTTCTCCGGTCTGCCTCGCAGGGCCCGGCGGACGACCTGAAGCGCATCAGCGGTATCGGACCCAAGCTCGAGACGATGCTGAACGACATCGGGGTGTTCTATCTCTGGCAGGTATCCAGCTGGAGCGCGGCCGACGTGCAGTACATCGATCGCCAGTTGGAGACGTTCAGGGGGCGGGTCGAACGCGACGACTGGGTAGGGCAGGCCCGAGCCCTGGCTGCCGCTTCCACTCCTCCGAGTTGGCGCCGTGGGGCCATGCCTGGCGACGCCTTGAGAAGGTGGCCACAGACTTCGCCCGGTTCCTGAACCGGTTCGCGACCCGTGACATGTTTCACCCGGATCTTCCGCGTCTGAAGTCGAGACCGATCGACCTACACTCGACCGAGGACCGAACCATGTCTGATCTACGAGGCCAACTGGACACGGCGCCAGCTACGGGGTTGATTGGCCTCGATGGACGCTGACACCTGGACCGAGATTCAAGAACTCTTCCTGGCGATCGCCGATCTGCCGGCGGAGGCACAGGCCGAGGCCCTGAGGGAATCGGGGGCTTCGACCGCCGTGCAGGAGGCCGTTGCCGCACTCCTCGCCGCCGATGCCGAGCCCGATCCGGTGTTCGATCGCACGCCCCACATGCTGGTCGCTGGACTGACCGGCGGCGCTTCGACCGCGTCGGGATCCGCAGGCGGGGACCCCTCGCCGCCGCCCGGGTTGGAGCCGGGCGCACGGATCGGTCCCTACACGCTCGGAGAACGTCTCGGCGAGGGGGGCATGGGACTCGTGCTGGGCGGCGTGCACTCCGAGTTCGGGCAGCGGGTCGCGATCAAGGTCGTCAAGCGCGGCATGGACACCGACGAGATCGTGCGGCGCTTCGAGGCGGAGCGCAGGATCCTGGCCCAGCTCGAGCACCCCAACATCGCCCGACTCCTCGACGGCGGCGTCACCCTCGACGGGCGTCCCTGGTTCTCGATGGAGTACGTCGACGGGGAGCCGATCGATCGGTATTGCGACCGTCTCGAACTCTCCGTCGCCGAGCGGGTGGCCCTCGTTCGTCGAGCCTGTGAGGCGGTACAGCACGCCCACGCCGCCCTGGTGGTGCACCGCGATCTTAAACCCAGCAACATCCTGGTGACTGCCGACGGGACGGTGAAACTGCTCGACTTCGGCATCGCGAAGCTGCTCGGCGCAGACGAGACCGAGGCGCCGCTCGGGCCTACCCGCGTCGGCACCCGCCCGATGAGCCCGGGCTACGCCGCCCCCGAGCAGGTGCTCGGGCAGCCCGTCACGATGGCGACCGACGTCTATGCGCTGGGTGTGGTGCTCTACCGGCTGATCGCGGGACGCAGTCCCTACGGTGAGGGCCTGACCTCGACCGAGCTGGAGAAGGCGATCGTGGAAGTGACACCACCGCCGCCGGGGCGCGTGTCGGCGGCACGCGGCGGTCGAGCGACCGAACTCGACTCGGTCGTGCTCATGGCGCTGCGCAAGGAGCCGGCTCGTCGATACGAGTCGGTGCGCGCGCTCGCCGACGACCTGGACCGCTTCCTGACGGGCTATCCGGTGCGCGCATCGGGCGACTCCGTGGTCTACCGCAGCCGCAAGTTCGTGGGACGCAACCGGCTGGCGCTGGGAGCCGCCGCGGCCGTTCTCGTCGGCGTGCTCGGCACGGCCGGTGCCTACACCGTCCAGCTTCGCGAGGAGAGGGACCGCGCGACGCTCGAGGCCCGCAAGGCCGCCGAGGTCTCCGACTTTCTCGAGGGTCTCTTCGAAACGGCCGATCCCACCGAGTCGCAGGGACGCCAGGTGACCGCCGTCGAGCTGCTGCGGGCGGGGTCGGAGAGGGTCGAGACCGAACTCGCCGGTCAGCCCGAGGTGCAGGCGACGATGTTCGCTACGATCGGGCGGGTGTATGCCGCGATGGGCCTCTTCGACGAAGCGGAAGGGCCGACGAATCGAGCCCTCGAGCTCCGGCGCGGTCTCGGCGGCGCCGACCCGGACGACGTGGCCGGCGATGCCGAAGTGGCGGACGATGCCGACGTGGCCGAGAGTCTCGTCGCGGTGGGCGTGCTGCGACGACAGATGGGTGGTCTGGACGAGGCCGAGACCCGCCTGGCCGAGGCTGTCGAGATGTATCGACGTCTCGCGGAAAGCGACAGCGATCCGAGCGCCGAGGGGGAGCCGCTGGCCGAGGCACTCGTGCAACTCGGGTCGGTGGCACAGGAGCGCGGCGACGTGGTGGGGGCCGACACCCTCTTTCTCCGGGCTCTCGAGATTCGCCGTGCCCTCCACGAGGGTGACGCGCCTGAAGTGGCCGCGAGTCTGCAGGCGGCCGGGGCCGGACGCTACATCGGCAACGACTTCCTCGCCGCCGATTCCCTCTTCACACAGGCGTATGAGATGCGTGCCCGTCTGCACGGGGAGCGGGACTCGCGAGCGGCCCAGGCGCTGCACGACGTGGCCATCACCCGCCTCATGATGGGTCGTCATGAGGAGGCGGAGGGACTGATGCGCGAGGTGGTCGATGTGCGCGGCTCCGTGCTCGGCGATCGGCACCCCGGCTATGCGCACTCCCTCATGGGACTGGGCTCGACTCTGCAGTTCCAGGGCCGGATCGAGGAGGCTGCCGCCGTCTATGAAGAGGTCCTCGAGATCTTCGACGAGGTCTACCCGGGACCCCACCAGGACCAGGCCTCGATCCGTGGCCGTCTCGCTCGCACCTACGGTCTGCTGGGGCGCCACGCCGACGCGGTGAGGAGGGCGCGCGAGAGCGTGGACATCGGGCTGGAGGTGTACGGCGAGGTGGTGATTCCGATGCTGTCGGACTATTCGATCCTGGGGAACGCGCTGGCCAATCTAGGGCGATTCGACGAGGCCGAAGAGGTCGCGGCTCTCGAACGCAGGGAGCGCGAACGTCTCCAACCCGACGGATGGGACCACACGGTGAACCTCCAGAACGTGGCCAGCTACCGACGCGACGCGGGCGACGTGCAGGGGGCGATCGACTATTACCGGCGTGCGCTCGACGAGGTGCGCCGAGTCTACCCCGACACCCCCACCCGACACACCGCCGGCATCTTCCCGCTCGCCTCCTTCCTTCAGCAGGTCTCACGTGCAGCCGAGGCCGAGCCCCTGTATCGTGAGGCATTGGAGATCCGCCTCGCCGCCTTCGACGAGGGTGCGTGGCAGATCGCCAACGTTAGAAGTCTGCTGGGGGGACTCCTCGTCGAACTGGAGCGCTACGATGAAGCCGAGGAGCTGCTGCTCCAGGCCCACGCCTCGTTCGAGGCCAACGACGACCCCGACGTCGCCGACATCGTCGCCCTTCGGCAGCCGGAGGCGGTCGAGCGCCTGGTCCGCCTGTACGACGCGTGGGGCCGCTTGGACGAAGCTGCGGTCTGGCGCGAAAGGGGCACGGCGGGCGACGCGGCGGCCGGCGTCTGAATCGGTCGAATGAACGCGCCGGGCGATGTGACCGAGCTGCTTCTCCATCTGGAGGCGGAGGGCGATCACGACGGAGCCGAGGTCGTCGATCGCCTCTTCTCGCGGATCTACGATGAACTGCGCCGAATGGCGTCGGCTCGGCTTCGCACCGAACGTGCGGGTCATACCCTCAGCGCCACGGCGCTCGTGCACGAGGCCTACCTAAAGCTCGTGCGCCAGGAGCGGGTCGACTGGAAGAACCGGGCGCACTTCTTCGCCGTGGCGGCCCGAGCGATGCGGCGTATTCTCATGGACCACGCCATCGCCCGCTCGGCCCAGAAGCGGGGTGGCGGGGCGGCCCAGGTCACCCTCGGCACCGACGCCGCGCCGCACGACTCCGACATCGACAGCCTCCTCTCGATCGACGAGGCCATGTCGCGCCTCGCGGAGTTGCAGCCCCGGGCCGAGCGGGTCGTCGAGCTGCGCTTCTTCGGCGGCCTGAACATGGAAGAGATCGCCGAGGTGCTCGAGATCTCGCTGGCCAGCGCCAATCGCGACTGGCGCACGGCCCGGGCCTTCCTGACGGTGCAGTTGAAGGACTGAGGGGGCTGCGGGAACCTCGTTAGAAGCGCACCACCGTCCCGACCGTGAAGGTGTTCTGGTTCATCGTGGTGCGGCTTTGGTTGTACTCGGCGCCCAGCTTGTGGGCGTGATCGCAGCCGATGATCTCCTGGTCGAATGCGTGGACGTAGCCGAGATCGAGGGGGAACCCGGCGAGGTCGAAGGTCGCTCCCAGCGTCACGGCTTTCGTGCTGATGGCCGGGAAGGCGACGAACGCGGTGTTGGTCGGAACCGGATTTTCACCGTAGACGAACCCGGCTCGGATCGCGCGGGTGGCGCTCATGTTCCATTCGGCCCCGAACTTCGCCGACCAGGTATCCTGCCACTCGAGCGGGAAGGGATAGATGAAGTCGCCGTTCGTGGGGTCGGCGTTGAGCATCAGGTTGATGTTCGGGTTCTCTCCGTTCGTGAGATTGAAGGGCATGGTCCGCTCCGCGCTCGACCACTTCCGCCATTCGACCTCACCGGCCAGCTGAAGGCGTTCGGTGGCGGGGACCGCGACACCGAGTCCAAAGGTCATAGGCAGCGTGATCGTCGTGGCCGCCTCGTACTCGGCGGTCATGCCTGCCGAGAGGTCCAATCCGGCCGCGGCCAGTTGATTCATCACTTCACCCTGAGCCTGCTCCGGCGTTTCGCCGTAGGCCTGCGTGCGGGCCATCACCATGGCCTGCATCATCTGTCCGAACTGTGCGTTCATGTCGATGAGGGCGGTCCCGCCATCCACGTCGATCGGGGTTTCGGGAGTCCACGAGGCGGCCACGGTCAGGCCGGCCGGGCTCTGATATCGGAGCCCGATGTCGGCCGTCCAGGTCAAGCCGGCGTAACCCTCGGAGTCCCCGTAGGCGGTCAGCTCGGTGAAGTTCTGGAAGAGTGGGCCGTACACGGCGGGATCGAGTTGCGGGATGCCCGCCATGCCGAGGGCGATGCTCGGGGGCATCGTGAAGGGCATGCGGAAGTCACGGATCTGGGCGTACACACCGCTTAGCCCCGCCCCGATGGAGAGTCCGGGGGCGAGTTCGGTGGCGACCACGGCTCCGATCTTCGCGGCGGCGAAGAAGCTCTCGTAGCTCATCGGCGTTCTGTCAGGGCCGCTCAGGAGGTCGTGCTGGAGTTCGAAGTCGGAGCCGAAGCCGCCGACGGGTTCCACTCCGACCGCCCAGGCGAAGCGACCCAGCGGGCGGCCGACGTAGGCCACACTACCGAGCGGGTAGATGTGGCGCGTGCCGTCGACCGTCGGGTTGGCGTGGTTCTGGAAGGTGAGACCCGGCATGAAGGGAGCAGCGTTGACTTCGAGTGCCGCCCGGTCGAACGCCACGAGTCCCGCGGGATCCCGGAACAGGCTGGTGGGGGTCGCCTCCTGCGCGCGAGTGACGCAGCCCTGACCCGAGGTCCGAGCCGAGAGGCACTGCAGTACGAATCCGTTCGTCTGGCCAGAAGCAGGAAGAGCGGTGAGCCCCATGAGGGCCGCCGCGAGCGAGGCCGTTCTCAATGCAGGGAGTTTCATCAGATTGCTCCTGAAACGTGCGTTCACACGAAGATGATCTGGGCCCCTTCCGACTTCTCGAAGAAGTCCATGGCCGTGATCACGTCGTGCACCTGGGGTACCAGGTCTTCTTTCGTGAAGCCCATCATTTCCATCGCCATGTGACAGGCGTACAACTCCGCGCCCGACTGCTCGAGCGTCTCGAGCATCTCCCGCACGGGTGGCACTTCGATCTGGTCGATCTTCTTTCGCATCATGTGGGCGGCCATCTGTCCCATTCCGGGCAGGCCCGCCACCATGGTCGGCATGTGCATGGCGGGGTTGCCGACGATGCCGGGCTGGAGCTTGTCGGCGGTCTTCTCCCGGATGATGTCCAGGCCCCAGAAGGTGAAGAAGATCATCGCGTCGATGTCCATCATGCGGGCGGCGTTGGCGAGGATCAGCCCGGGGTAGGCCATGTCGAGGCTGCCCTTCGAGCAGATGATGGCCACCTTGCGCCGGGTTGCGGGTTGGCCGGCCATGCCAGCGTCGGCCGGGGTGTCGGTCAGCGGGTGGGTCAACGTGGTGTTCATGGTAGGCGCCTCCTAGACGCAGCTCTTGGGCTTTTTCAATCCTGACAACCGGGCCGCCAGGGTCCCGGGTCCTTTCGGGAAGAGTCGGTACATGTCGGCCGGCGGGATCCCGAGCTCCTTCGTGATGCGGCGGAGGCCGGGCGCCCCTCCGTTTCGTTCCGCATCGGCGCGACAGAACTCGAGCACGCGCCAGTGCTCGTCGGTGAGTGGGCCGATTCCGACCAGGGCCGCGAACGCCTCGGCGACGGCCGGTGACCAGGCGTCGGTGTCGGCCAGGAAACCGTCGGCGTCGAGGGCGACCACGCCACTCCCGGTCGGGAGGGCAGTCGGGGCGGGGGCGCCGTGAGGCATCACGGGGGAAGGCGTCGCCACCGCGATGGGGCCTGCGGTCGCACCCGCCGAGGCGAAGGCACCCGCAGGTGCGGGTGCGGCCGCCGCGTGCCGGTGTTGCGGAAGGGCCGGAGGACGCGTCGCAGCCTGGGCCGGATGTGAGCCCTCACCGAGGGCCTCGAGGATGTCGATGGCCGCGTGTAGACCACGACGCACGTGGGGCAGTCGCAGGCGCCAGATCAATGAGAAGAGCCCCGGAGGTGGTCCGGTGCGAGCGTGCTGGAGTGCTTCCACCGTGCGGGTTGCCGCCGTGGTCACCTCCGGGCCGGTCAGCGCGCGGAGCGTTCGCATCGCTCGCCCCGCATTGTCGCCGAGAGCCCTGAGGTCGGCAGGATCGATGTTTTGCGACGCGCTCTGGACGGCGCCGACGGTCTCCCTGGCGAAGTCGAGCGTACCGGCCCGCTCCATGGCCCACAGCTGAGTCGTGGCCACCTGCATCGCCCCATTCGCCGCGGGGAGTACGTCGGCCAAGATCTCTTCCAGGTCGTCTCGGCGCCGGTCCAGAAGCGCCACTGCGGTCGTGAGCCCGTCGAGTTTCTCACCGAGCCGTGCCAATTCCTCGCTCAGCGCGTCGTGTGAATCGGTCGGGGTCCAGGCGTTGGTGTCGTTCATGATCAGCTCCATTTCCCGGCCATGGACATTCCCGGGCCGATGGCACTCAGATCGGCGCCGGTCAGAAGCAGATTCCAGTAGACGCTGCGAAAAGCCATCTTGCCCCAGTGGTTCGCCTCGCTCTCGCCGAGAAGTGTGAGCGGGCCGATCCCGGGGAGCGGGAACTTGCCGGGGAGGGGTTCGGTCTCGTAGTTGAAGTCGAGGAGAACAGCTTTTCCGAACCCGGTCTCGATGAAGCAGTTGGCGTGCCCGTCGAAAGCCGGCATAGGCTCTCGATCGCCGATCCACCGCATGATGTTGTCGAACAGCACATCGGCCTCGAAGTGCGCGACGGATCCGGCCTTCGAGGTGGGCACGTTGGTCGCGTCTCCGATCACGAAGACGTTCCCCCAGTCACGCGACTGGAGGGTGTAGGGGTCGGTCGGCACGAAGTCCAGATCGTCACCCATTCCCGAGCGCGCGATCACCTCGCTCCCCCGGTGGATCGGGACCGTCACGAGAAGGTCGAAGGGCACTTCGCGGTCGTCCCAGCTCCGCACGATCCCGTCTTCACCGTGCACCGAGCCGGTGGCGAAGTTCGCTTCGACGTGGATTCCCTTCGAGTCGAGAAGATTGCCCAGGGCCTGTGCGGCTCGCGGTTTCGTGAAGGCCTCGGAGAGCGAGGTGACGTAGGTGAGTTCGGTCTTGCCGCGAAGGCCATGCTCGCGGAGGTACCAATCGGCGAGGAAGGCGAACTCGAGGGGTGCAACGGGGCACTTGATGGGCATGTCGGTCAGGTGGACGACCAGACGCCCTCCGTCGAACCGCTGGAGCGCGTGGCCCAGCGCGAGAGCGCCCTCCGGTGTGTAGAAGTCGAAGACCCGCTCGTGCCAGCCGGGCCCGGCCATTCCTTCGACCTCGTCGGGGACGATCCGGCTGCCCGTGGCGATGATGAGAAGGTCGTAGGATAGGGTCCGGCCGTCGACGAAGACGACTCGCTGCCGATCCGGATCGACGGCGTCGAGCTCACCGAAGGCGAGGGTCACGCCATCGGGGATGAAGCGGGAGCGCGGCTTGTAGAGGTCCCGCTCCGTGTACATCCCGAAGGGAATGAAGAGCAACCCCGGCTGGTACACATGCCGATCGTCGCGGTCGACGATCGTGATGCTCCATTCGTTCGGGTCGAGTGCGTGGCGCAGTTTGACGGCCATCATCGTCCCGCCGGTGCCGCTGCCCAGGATCACGATGCGCTTCATGGGTGTCTCCCGTTGGTCCTCGGGACCGGGCGATGGAGCCGGTCCTCCACCCGCCTATAGGTGCAACTCCGGGGCCACCGATGCTCCAGCGCGTCAAGCTGTGGAACCAGAACGAGTTGAGGCCCGGGAAGCACCTGCTCCCCGGGCCTCGGCGCAACGCGATGGTGAAACGATCAGTTTCGCTGAAACGATGTGTTTCGAGCGCTCAGAGGTGGTATTCCCGCATCTTTCGCCACAGCGTGGTTCTGCTGATCCCCAGCAGGTCGGCCGCGTCGGAGCGGTTGAAGCGGGCACGAACGAGAGCCTCGTGAATGCGGGTCGCCTCGGCGGCATCCCCGGGATCGAGATCCCGGCGCCCCGGGGCCGCCGCCGAAGGTGAGTCGGCCACGGTCGGTGTCCCCACGGTGAGGGGCGACTCGACCTGGATCTCGGGGGGGAGATCGGTCTCGTGGACGGTCTGGCCCTCGCAGACCGTCACGGCGAACTCGAGAGCGTTTTCGAGTTCACGTACGTTGCCGGGCCAGGCGTATGCCAGAAGTCGTCGGATGGCGCCGGGCGACAGTCTGAGGGCCCTGCGGTGGCGGGCCCCCATGCGCTCCAGGAAATACTCGAACAATGAGGGCAGGTCTTCCCTCCGTTCCCGCAGGGGGGGAACACGAATCGGAATGACCTTGAGTCGGTAGTAGAGGTCGTCGCGGAAGCTCCGTTCGGCAACGGCACGCTCGAGATCCTTGTGGGTCGCCGCGATCACACGGACGTCGACCGTACGGCTTCGGGACTCGCCGACCCGTTCGAAGGTGTGCTCCTGGAGGGCGCGCAGGATCTTGCCCTGGAGCGCGGGACCCAGGTCGCCGATCTCGTCGAGGAAAAGCGTGCCTCCGGCGGCCATTTCGAAGCGTCCTGCCCGGTCGCGCACGGCGCCCGTAAAGGCGCCCCGGACATGCCCGAACAACTCGCTTTCGAGCAGGTCACCGGGCAGGGCGGCGCAGTTCACGGCCACGAACGGACCGGATGCTCTTCTGGACGTGGCGTGGACGGCCCGCGCGACGAGCTCCTTCCCCGTTCCGCTTTCGCCCGTGATCAGCACCGTGGAGTCGGATTCCTCGAGTAGTTCGATCAGCCGGAAGATCCGGTGCATCGCCGGAGAACGTCCCACGACCCCCTGGAAAGAGGGCACGTCGGGGGTCGCACCGGAGTCCTGATCGTCGCGCCTCATCATCACGACGAGGCGGATGTCGGCGTGGCCGCATTGACCGTCGTCGCCGACGGGGCCGACCGACAACGACACCGGGATACGGCCGCCGCCGACCGTCGGCAGGTAGGCACGCCAGCCTTCTTTGCGGCGCCCCTCATCGACGGCACGGCGGAGTTCGCCGGCGGGCCCGAAGAGATCCTCGCCGAGCAGGTCGGCGAGCGGCAGGCCATGGAGTTCCTCGGGCGTCCGCCCGAGAAGGCCGGGGAGTCGCTCGGAGAATGCACGAATCCGATAGTCTCCGTCGCCGGCGAGGAACAGGCGACCCAGGCTGGCCATCATCGTCTCCACGGCACCGGGCACGCCACCGGGCGCAGAGGTCACACGGTCGATCAGGCGCACCGTCTCCACCGCCCCCGTGATCGTGCCCTCGTCGTCTCGGGTACAGATCCCGGAGCGAGCCACGCGTACCTCGGAGCCGTCCTTGCGATAGATGCTGAGTTCCACGTCGTCGACGTGCCCGCGTTCGAAGACGCCGCAGCCCTTGAGGCAGGTGGGGCAGCGCATCAGCGAAAGGCAGGTCCGACCGAGTACCTCTTCTTCAGTGAAGCCGGTGATGCGGGTGAGCTCGGGGCTCACCTCGGTCACGTTTCGATCGGCGTCGACCCGGAAGAAGCCTACGTGGGCGAGATCGCCCAGGAGGGCGAGGTCGGAATCGGGCGCGGCCGCGGGGGCAGAGCGCTGGGGGAGGGTCATGGTATGTGTCCTTGTGCAACGAAACGTTTCACCAATCTGACGCGATCCCCGGCCCAGCACCGTCGGGGTTTCTACCCCGAATCGGGTGGGGCATCGCCCCGCATGCTTCCCCGCGGCCGCCGCCGCGAGCGCTCGCGGCCGGCCCGTCGGGCTCCCTTCAGTGGATGGTCAGCGCCGCCCCGACCTGGATCGCATTGGGGAAGATCGCCTCGGGTGAGATGACTCCGTTGAAGTCGGTCTCACCGTAGAAGGTGCGGACGTAGTTGAGGCGGCTCTCGAAGGCAGTGCCGCTCCGGTTGCGAGACGCGGAAGAACCCCTTGCAACGTGTCATGGCACGATCGGTCGCATCGTCGCGACCGACCAGATGCACGACGCATTCAGAGGATCGGCGCGGCGAGCCTCGCCAGACGGGCCACGGCGTCGAGGTGCCACGCGCGATCGTCCAGCTCCGAGAGCTCCACCCGGCGCGACCGTTCGAAGTCGCGTGCCATCATCGACTCGACTCGCCCGGCGAAGTCGGCTCCCAGCACCACTGCCGTCACCTCGAAGTTCAGGCGGAGCGACCGGTTGTCGAGGTTGACCGTACCCACCGAGGCCGTGTGGTCGTCGACGAGAACGACCTTCTGGTGCATGAATCCCTCGGAATAGCGGTGGATCTCCACACCCAGCTCGAGGAGCTTAGGCATGTAGGTGTACGCCGCGTGGTGAACGAGAAACCCGTCGCTTCGTTTCGGGAGGAGAATGCGCACGTCGACGCCTCGCAATGCCGCCATCTCCAGCGCATCGAATACGCCCGCGTCGGGCACGAAGTAGGGGGTCGCGATCCAGAGTCTCTCGTCAGAGGAATGAATGAGGTGCTGCATCATCAGGCTCGCCGACTCCACCTCGTCGGCCGGGCCCGTCGGCAACACCAGCACCGTCTCGTCTCCGGGGTCGGCCCCATCACCGACCGACCAGTCGAAATCCGGGGTCTCGTCGGTCGCCCAGTTCCAGTCCAGGAGAAAGGCGAGTTGCAGGGTGAGGACCGCGGGGCCCTCGAGGGCGAGATGGGTGTCGCGCCAGGGACCCCATTCGGGGTTCCGGCCGAGATACTCGTCGCCGACATTGAGCCCTCCGAGCCACCCCTTGCGACCGTCTACCACGACGTTCTTTCGGTGGTTGCGCAGCTGGTACTGCCGTGTGCCCCGGGTACCCTGGGCGGATTCGAAGATCTCGACGTGGACGCCCGCGGCCCGGAGGGTGTCGAGATAGGGGCCGGGGAGGTCACCGCTTCCCACGGCGTCGACGAGCAGGTAGGCGTCGACCCCGGCCTGGGCGCGCTCCATCAGAGCGCCTGCCACACGGCGCCCGATCGTGTCGGCGCGAAAAATGAAGTACTCGGCCAGGACGTACCGCTGCGCGCTGCCGATTCCCTCCACGATGTGGTCGAAGGCCTCCGCCCCGTCGACCAGGAGGTCTACCTGATGCCCACCCAGGAAGGGGATCGGTGCGAGGTGCTCCAGATCCAGCGCGGGAGACGCGTTGAGCTCGTCGGATTCCGGGCGCAGGTTGCGGACTTCGGAAAGGGCGCGGGCCAGGGCCTCCTCGATTTCGGCGTTGCCGGACCGCCTCGTGTCGACGTACCCCTCGAAGCGAGAGCGGCCGAACAGCCAGTACGCGGGGACCGCAACCAATGGAATCGTGTTGAGGGAGACGGCCCATGCGACCGTGCCCTGGGGAGTCCGCGTCGACATGAGGGCCGCGACGCTGCTAGCGGCCCCAACCAGATGGGCGACGACGAGGATGCCCCGCCACACGCGACGCCGTCGCGTCGTCTTTTTCGAAGTCTTTCCTTTCCCGGACGTGTCAGCGCCATGCGATTCGTTCGTTTCGAACGATGCCTTCTCGCTCATGGCCGACCCCCCATTCGATTTAGGGCGGTGTTGGATGACTTCTGGGCAAGGTGAGTCGACATGGGCGTCTGCGTTCACGGAGAAATGGAGGGTCGCACGACTCCCCGTCAGGCAAGGGGCATGCCCGTCCCTTCACCACAACGACTTCCGCCAGCACGCGGCGACTGGCACGGGGTTTGCGTTTTCTCGGCAGTGAACTCTCACCCCCAAGGAGACGACACGATGAAAATCGACTCACTCGAGAAACTCTACGTACACACCCTCAAGGACATCTGGAGCGCGGAGGGACAGATTCTGGAGGTCCTGCCCCGGGTGATCGAAGCGGCACGGGACGACAAGCTCAAAGAAGCGTTCTCATCGCACCGTGACGAGACCGCTCGGCATCGCAAGCG
>CBDUEZ010000052.1:0-17882 GCA_965366355.1 uncultured bacterium | reverse complement strand
GGCGTGGCCGTCGGGTTCGCGCTCTTCAATCTGCAGGAGCGGTCGACCATGATGGTCAGCCCCGGCGATCCGGTCTACACCGGCATGATCGTGGGCGAGAACGTCCGGCAGGACGACATGGACGTGAATGTGACGAAAGAGAAGAAGCTCACGAACATGCGCACGACGTCGTCCGACGAGAACATCAAGCTCGAGACCCCGCGCAAGCTCACCCTCGAGTTGGCGTTGGAGTTCATCGAAGAGGACGAGTTGATCGAAGTCACGCCGGGTGGGATTCGGCTCCGCAAGCGGATCCTCGACATCAACCAGCGCCGCAAAGACACGAAGCGGCGGGCGCAGGGCTAGCGGGCGTCAGCGTCCGACGTCGGCCGAACGCACCCTTCGATAGGTCGCCTCGAAGGCGAGGAGGGGATCCGTGCGGCCCTCGGGCTGGGTCCACGACCGAAGCGTCATGACGTCGGCGTGCCACGAACGTTCGTGGGTCACCAGGCCGCCCGGACCGGGACCTGCGACTTTCAGCACCCGACCGTCCCAGGCGCCGCGGAAGACGTTGGGAGAGGTGCCACCACTCACGAATCCGTATTGCACGACCTCGCCCGAAAAGCCGTCCCAGATGAAGAGCGTCATGCCCCGGCGCCGTACGACACCGTCGACCTCGCGGCGATGTTCGGCCAGCAGAGCCGTGTCGCCCATGACGGCTCGAATCTCGACAGATCCCCGTGCGATCAGGCCCTTCGGAGCCCAGGGCGCCGGGAAGACGTGCTCGTCACCCTCCCAGAGGCCGACGAGGTCGACGATCGGCGGAGAGGGCACCTCGGGCACCTTCGGTGCGTCGACCCCCGCGACGGTCTGTTCCTCGCGTGGCCAGATCTCTTCCCAGTTGCCCTTTCCCCAGTCCCGGTTGGCCAGGTCGCGGTCGAGCGCCAGGTCGAGGATTCTGAGAAACTCCTTGGGCGCCCAGGGTTTGGCCACCGTCGCCACCGCCCCGTATTCCTGGGCCAGATCGAGCTGATCGGCCGCGATTCCGGAGGCCGCGATGATCTGGGCGTGTGCGTCGAACTCCTTGATCGCCTTGATGAGGCGGAGACCATTCAGCTTCGGCATCGCCAGGTCGGTGACCACGACATCGATCGCAAGGCCCGGGCGTTGGAAGATCTCGAGGGCGCTCTCGCCGTCACCGGCGAACAACACCCGGTGGCCGCGGGGCTCGAGCACCTCGCGGGCGAAGATCCGCTCGACCTCGTCGTCGTCGACGAAAAGAATCGTCGCCATCAGGCGGAGGCCTTTCGCGCGGCCCAACTGGGGACCCTGCGGCCCTCGGCAGCTCTGTTTTGAATGAGGTTCTCCAGCAATTCGAGAAACCGTGCAGGATCCCACGGTTTGTAAAGAACGGCTTCGACCCCAAACCCTTGGGCGAGGTCGAGTTGGTCCGCGTTCTGTCCGGAAGCGGCGATCAGAATCACGTGTGGATCGATCTCCCGCAACTCCTGGATCAGTCGGAGTCCGTTGAGGCGCGGCATCGCCAGGTCGGTCACCACCGCATCGATATACAGTCCCTCGCGCCGGTAGGTCTCGAGGGCCTCTTCGCCATCCCTCGCCTGAACCACCTCGTGGCGGCCCAACGCGAGAATCTCGCGCGCGAAGAGCTGTTCGAGCTCATCGTCGTCCACAAAGAGGATTCGGGCCATCGGACTTTCCGGGGGGGCGATACGGCACGCAGGTCTCCAAAGGATCGACGCCGTACCACCCGAACTTGACCGTTTTGCGGTCCCGAGGTCGGTCGCGCGGTAGACGCCGACGCGGTGTGAAGATAGTGTCCCGAACCGTTCCCCGAACCCCTGCGCCCATGGTTCCCGTACCACGAGACGGGGTGCCCGCGAACACCCACCCCGTGAACCTCATCGAAGTCGGAGCAGCCGACGCACCGACCGTCGAAGTGTCGCGTCCTCCACTCTTCGAGGTCTACATGCGTATGGCCGAGGAGTTGGCCAAGCGAAGCACCTGCGCTCGCCTGCGCGTCGGTACCGTCATTACCGACCGCCTTCTCGAAAACGTGGTGGCCATCGGGTACAACGGGAACGCCCGTGGATTCCCCAACCATTGCGACTCGGAGGAGCCCGGCCGCTGCGGGTGCATCCATTCGGAACAGAACGCCCTGGTGAAGGCTCCCGGGACCCTTCCAGACAAGGTGGCCTTCGTGACCGCGAGCCCGTGCGTCATGTGTGCGAAGCTGATGGTGCAGTCGGGCATCACACATGTCTTCTACCGCGAGGCGTACCGCTCGGCGGAGGGCCTCGAGGTGCTCCGCAAGGGCGGAATCGTTCCCGTGGAATACACGCGCTGGGCTCACGCGTGGAGAGACTCGGCATGACTGCCTCGCTCGAGCCGGGTCGCTTCTTTCTGCCGGGCCCGACCGAAGTGGATCCGGCGGTCCTTCGGGCTCAGGTCGTTCCCCTGTTCGGCCACCGCGATCCCGAGGCCGCCCGCCTTCTCGGGCGGATCGATCGGGGACTCCGCCCGTTTTTCGGGACCTCCCGTCGGGTGATGGTGGGGACCATGTCGGCGACGGGATTTATGGAGGCGGCGGTCCGAGCGGGGGTTCGGCGACGGGTCCTCTGCCTCGTGAACGGCGCATTCAGCGACCGCTTCGCGCACGTGGCCCGCGGGTGCGGGCGAGAGGTCGAGGTCATGGAGGTCGCCTGGGGCCAGGTACTGGACCCCGACCGGGTGTCGGAGCGCCTCTCCGGGGGCGGATTCGACGCGGTCACGGTGGTCCACTCGGAGACCTCGACGGGCGCCCTGAACCCGGTGGGTGAACTGGCCGAGGTGATCCGTCGGCATCCCGACGTCTTTCTGCTCGTCGATTCCGTGACGGGTGTCGGGGGTGTGCCGATGGAGGCCGACGACTGGGGGCTCGACGTGGTTCTCACGGGGTCTCAGAAGGCGCTGGCGATGCCGCCCGGCCTGGCCTTCTGCGTGGCCTCGGAGCGGCTCCTGGAGCGGGCGGCGACCCTTCCCGGACGCGGGTACTACCTCGATCTCGTGGAGTACGCTCGTTATGCGGAGGTCGATCAGACGCCGACGACCCCCGCCCTGACCTTGTTGTCGGCGGCCGGCGTGCAGGTCGAGCGCCTGGCTACAGAAACCGTCGAGCGCCGCTGGGATCGCCACGCGGCGTTGGCCCGCCGGTGCCACGAGTGGGCGCACACGTTGCAGCACGATCGGGGGCTCTCTCTCGAGGTGCTCGCCCCCCCGGGACATCGGTCACCGACGGTGACCTGCCTACGGGTACCCGACGATCGAACGGGGCCCGACATCACGGGTGCCATGCGCCGTCGGGGCTTCGTGATCGGTGCGGGATACGGCCGATTGAAAGACGCGACGGTGCGGATCGGCCACATGGGTGACCACACGCTCGAAGAACTCGATCTACTCCTCGAGGCGCTGGCCGACGAGCTCTGTCGTCCGGGTGTCGCATGAGCAACGGCTCCGATCCTCGCTCGGCCTACCTCGGATTGATCGAGAAGCACGGTCGGCTCCGCGTCGAATACGAGGCCGCGTCGCGACGGTTGGGCACCATTCGATTCTTCCTCTTCGTCGCCGCGCTCGCACCGTGGGTGACGTCGGAGTTGTTCGCTGCCGTTCCCGGCTGGGTGGGGTGGCTGTCGGTGCCGCTCTTCGTGGTTTTCGGCGTGCTTGTTTCTCGCCACCGGTCGCTCAAGGCCCGTCTGGCGAGGGCCGCCGTGGCCGAGGGGCTGGCCGAAGACGGCCTGGCTCGCCTGGATCGGCGTTGGTTGGATCTTCCCGATCCGGCCCCGGCCCCCGAGGCGGCGGGCCCTGCACACCCCTGGGCGGGAGATCTCGACGTGTTCGGCCGAGCCTCGCTGCGGTCGTTGCTCGGGCCCGTCTTCACGCCCATGGGGCGAACGAGGCTCGACCACTGGCTTCTGACCCACCCCGACTTCGATGTGACGCGCGCTCGGCAGGGAGCGGTGCGGGAGATCGCGGGCCTGGCCGGCCTGCGCGAGGAGGCGGCCGTCGAGGGCGCGCTCGCCGAGCCCGTGAAAGACGAGGCGTTGCATCGGTTTCTCGAGTGGTGTGACGCCCCCCCGGTGTTGCCGCGCTGGGTGGGCGTCATCGCCTGGGTGTTGCCGGTCGTGACGCTGGTGTTGGCCATCGCCGACGTGTGGGGATGGATCGGCGGATGGGGCTGGTTCCTGGGCCTGACGGCGCAGACGGTGTTGGCGTTTCGGTGGGGTTCACGACTCCATGAGCACTTCGGGCGCGCCTCGTCGGGGGTGCCGGGTCTGCGGCGCTACCACCGGCTTCTCGCGGTATGGGAATCCTGCTCGCCGGAATCGGAGGTGCTTGCGCGGGAGGTCGGGGTGCTCACCGGCTCGGGGCTGTCTGCCTCGGCGGCGATCGAGCGGCTCGATCGCTGGCTCACGATGGCCGATGCCCGCTTCTCCAGTCTTCATCCCGTCTTCGGGATCGGGTTGCTCTGGGACCTGCATGTGGCTCGCGAACTCGACGGTTGGCGATCCTCGTCCGGTCGTCGGGCGGCCGCCTGGATGGACTCGCTCGGGACTCTGGAAGCGTTGTCTTCGCTGGGAACGCTTGCCGCCGACCACCCCGACTGGGTGTTCCCCGAGTTGGCCCCGGCCGGGGAGCCCGCTCTCTTCGAGTCGGAGGGTCTGGGACATCCGCTCCTCGCCGACGGGGTCGGGGTGCGCAACGACGTCACCCTCGGCCCCCCGGGCCGGGTGCTGCTGATCACGGGATCGAACATGGCGGGCAAAAGCACCTTGCTCCGGTCGCTCGGTTTGGCCGTGTTGCTGGCCGGGACCGGCGCCCCCGTATGCGCGCGGCGCCTTCGCCTCGTCGAGGGCCGCCTGTTCACCTCGATGAGGGTGCAGGATTCCATCGAGGCCGGAGTGTCGTTCTTCATGGCCGAGTTGGAGCGCCTGGCCGCTCTGCTGCGTTCGGCGCCCGACGCGGGGAGCGGCGACCCTCCGCTCATCTTCCTGGTCGACGAGATCCTGCAAGGCACGAACTCCGACGAGCGGCGCATCGCCGGTCGCCGACTCGTGCGTCACCTTCTGCGGCGGCGGGCGATCGGAGCGGTGACCACGCACGACCTCGAATTCCATCGGCACCCCGAAATCGAAGCCGCGGCTGAACTCGCGCACTTCCGCGAGTCGGTCGACACCGTCGAGGGCGCGGAGGGTCTCACCTTCGACTATCAACTGCGGCCGGGACTCGCCACGACGCGCAACGCCCTGCGCCTCGCCGAACGCGTGGGACTGACCGATCCCGACGCGGATTGATCCCGCGGCAGCTCAGCGAATCACACCATAGCGTCGAAGGACTTCGACGGTTTCGTCGATCGGAAGTGCGTCGGCCGTGCGTCCCATTCCGGTCACATCGGTGGCCTTGAAGAGGGAGTTGTAGATGGCCTCCTCCGTCGACTCCACGACGGCCTGGAACAAGCCGGACATCGCATCGTTGCCGAGCTCGGCCGGCGACTCCGGCAGCCTTCCGGGCGCGCGCCGTACCGAGGCCGCCGTCGAGAAGGCGATCACGTAGTCGCCCGACCCGTTCCCGGCGAAGGAACCGGTCCGAGCCAGTCCCATGATCGCCCGTGCGGCCAGCCGCTCGAGGTTTCGATCGGAGAGGGGGGCGTCGGTTGCGACGACGATCATGATCGATCCCTGACCGGTATCGTCCTGCTCCAGCCACGGGTCGGTGGCTGAAGGGACCGCCTCGCCGGGGTCGCCCGGCTCGGCACCGGGTGCATCGGGGGCGTCGACCCCCGATGTGGCGCCCTGGAACGAGTAGCGTCCCAGAACACGCCCCACGGGAGCTCCGGCGATGTCGAGGATTCCTCCGAAATTCGACTGCACCAGCACGCCCACGGTGTGGCCCCCGAGACTCTCGGGGAGTAGGCGACTGCTGGTGCCGATCCCCCCCTTCCATCCGAAGGCCCTCGTGCCGGTGCCCGCCCCGATCGACCCCTCGGCGACCGGCCCGGTCTCGGCCGACTCCAGCGCCGAGACGACGTGGGCCGGCGTGATGGGACGGGCGCGAATGTCGTTCAAGCCGCCATCGTTGGTTTCACCCACGACGGCGTTGAGCGAGCGCACTTCAGACATGCCGTCCCGCGCGAGCATCCACTCGACGAGCGCGTCGGCGGCCCTCCACACGCAGAGGGTGCAGGTCAGGAGAATCGGGGTCTCGATCTCGCCCAACTCTCGAAGCTGGGTCACGCCGAGGAGTTTGCCGAAGCCGTTTCCGACATGCAGGGCCGCGGGCACCCGATCCAGGTAGGGATTCCCGCCGTGGGGCAGAATCGCGGTCACACCCGTTCGCACCCGATCGCCCTCGCGCACCGTGGTGTGCCCGACCCGAACCCCGGCCACGTCGGTAATCGCATTCCACGGGCCGGGCTGGAAGATCCCGACCTCGATCCCGAGATCACGGGCACGGGGTCGGGCGTCGGGATCCTGTGCCGACGCCGATACGGGAAGGGCCGCGGCCCCGACGAGGCAGAGAAGACTGAGCAGGCAGGTGCGGCGCATCTGCGGCGTCCCTCGGGCTGAAGAGAGTGGCCCGCCTCAGGGAAGCGGGTTCGTGTCGATCAGCATCAGGATGAGAATCAGCGGCTGATACAACAAGCTCGCGAAGAACACGCGCTTCACGCGCGGGAACGACATGTCCTGGGCGGCGGCCACGCAGGTCGCCAACATGCCCAGACTCAAGACGGCCGCGCCGGCGCCGTAGATCCAGCCCATCATACCGAGAATCGATGGAACCAGACTGAGCGCGAGGAGGCTCACCGCGTGGTACACCATGTGGCGGCCGATACGACGGCCATCGGGGTCCGACGGGGGCGTGAGGAAGAAACCCACGGCCTTGTAGTCGTCCTGGAGCAGCCACGCCAGGGCGAGCACATGGGGCAGTTGCCAGAGAAAGAAGATCCCGAACAACAACCACGCCCCGAGGCTCGGGTCGGCTCCCGCTGCGGTCCACCCGATCAGGGCGGGAAGCGCGCCCGGCACGGAACCGACGAGCGTGGCGAGATACGTGCGACGCTTCAGGGGGGTGTAGGCGAAGAGGTAGGCGACGGCCGACAGCAGGGTGAATCCCGCCGGCATCCACCCCACCGTTACGGCGAGCCAGGTGAGACCGACGACGAGAAGCGTGAGCCCGAAGGCGAGGGCCTGCCCGGGCGTGGTGCGACCCGACGGAATCGGCCGATTGCGGGTGCGACGCATGCGGGCGTCGAGGTCGCGTTCGATGTACTGATTCAGGGCGAGCGCCCCACCCGTAGCGATGCCTGTGCCCAGGAGAGTGTGCACCATCGTCCAGAGTTCGGGACGACCTCCCGATGCTACATGGGCACTGACGCCAGCCGTGATCATCACGAACCCCGCGATGCCGGGCTTCGTCAACTCGTACAGCGGGTGCCGTTCGGGCTTCGGGCGCCCGAAGGCGGGGCGGTCGGGGGCGGAGGGAGCGGCGGGGGCGGGGGAGACGGGGGTAGTCGGTGTCATGTTGATTCAACCTCTCCATTCCGGCTCCCGGGGTCCAGTTCGGGTGCCCGGGCCGAGAAACATTCCGAGACCGCAGCCGGTAAGAACAGGTGGCCCTTGCCGCCACTCGCAGACCACGCCGCATGGATACCGACCCCGATGTTTTCGCGCTGACCAACGACGAGCGCCGCCGCCGCGAGCGACCGGTGTGGCGCGTCGCGTTGGGCGTGTCGGTCCTCGTCCATATCCTGCTGTTCCTGACCTGGCCGGCGGCATCGAACCTGGTGTCGCCCTTCTCCGCGGCCGGCCCCCGACTCGGCGACGACCGCGCCGCCGCGGGGTCCATGCAGGCGATGAATCTGGCGATCCCGCCCTCCGTGCCGATCATCCCACCGCCGATTCCCACGCTCACCATCGAGCCGGTCGAGATGATCGAGTTCGACGAAGACGCGCGGGTTCAGCCGGCCGAAAACCTCGGGGTCGGGCTGGCTGACTCGGGCCCCATTGGATTGGAGACGGGCACGGGTGCAGGCGACGGGGGCACGGCCGACGAGGGCCGCTTCCGACTGACACCGCCGACGCCCCGCGCCATGATCCTGCCCACGTTCGCCGATGCGCTGAAAGACCGCGGCGTGGCGATCTGGGTGTGGGTCGACCGCACCGGGCGGGTCGTGCCCGACTCCACACGACTCGAGCCGCCCACCTCCGACCGACGGCTCAACGAGCGCCTGATCGCCGAGGCGGCGGACTGGATCTTCGCGCCGGCGCGCCAGGGTGGCGAGACCGTGGCGAGTTGGTTCGACTATCGCGTGAGGGCCGGCGGGCGGTAGGGGTGGCCGTTGGCTGGAGCGGCCGTCGCTAGAAACGGTCGCGCACGAGAACGAATCCTCGGGGGCCGGCGAACCCTTCGGCGATCACCTCGACCGCGCCGCCACTCCGCTGCCGCCGACGCACGACGTTGTCGCGATTGTCGGTCCAGTAGACCCACTCCGTCGGTTCATCGACGACCACGAACGAGGGGTGCGTTCCGGCCTCGGCGAGCCACACTTCGAGCGCCCCCGAATCGGGGTCCCACCGAAAGATCGAGCCGAGTTCCGCGTCGGCGACCAACAGGCTCCCGTCGATCGGATCCAGCGCGATCCCATACGGCGCCGCCAGGCCCTCGACCACCAGATCTTCGGCGACTCCGCCGGTGACCGGCGCCCGACTGACTCGCCCGGCACCGCGATCGACCCAATAGATCCATCCGGCCCGCTCGTCGACGGCGATCGCGCGAGGCGACACGAGGCCCGTGACCAGAACCGTGGGTGACGCCGCCGTGCCGTCCCATCGAAGAATCTCGTCTCGCCCGTAGTCGCTCCAGAAGAGATCGCCACTCTCGGCCCCGACCACGACGGCGTAGGCACTGTCGTGGTTGGCGAGCGGAAGGGTTTCGATCGCGTCGCCCGCCTGGGTGCCGCGTTGGATCACATCGGCATCACGGCTCGCCCAGATGAGTCGCTCTCCATCGGGGTCGAGGGTGAGTCCGCGGGCCCCGTCGGGGAGGGCGGTGAGTTCCACGATGGCCCAGGCGGGAGGATCCAGCCGAAGGAGCCGACTCGTTTCTCCGCCCGCGTCGACCAGAAAGATGGTGGGGTCCGTGCGAGGCTCGCTCGCGGCCGTCGCGGGGGCCTCGGCGGTCGACGAGCCGGACCGCTCGCCGCAGGCGACGACCGAGAGGGCGATCACCGTAACGAGGCCAGATCTGATCAACCGAATCGGGTGCGGCACGGGCCCTCCTCGAACGCGCGGGACTTGTGGCAGGCGATGCAACTTCGAGAAATTGCTGGGCTTTCGCCACGCCCACTTTCGAGATTCCTATGACGGCACCAACCCCGACGCACCCTGAGGTGCCGATCTGGACTCCCCGCGACGCCGCGGAACTCTACGGTCTCGACACGTGGGGGGCGCAGTATTTCGGCGTCTCCGAACGAGGTACCGTCGTGGCTCATCCCCACGGCAGCCCGGATCGCGCGATCGATCTCTTCGAGGTCGTCCAGGGGCTCGTGGCCCGCGACCTGCAGCCCCCGGTCGTGCTGCGCTTCGACGACATCCTGGCGCATCGCATGGGACACCTTCGACGGGCGTTCGACCAGGCGCTGGCCGATGCCGAGTATCAGGGCTCGTACACCTGCGTCTACCCGATCAAGGTGAACCAGCAGCGGCACATCTGCGAAGAGGTGCGCGACGTGGGCGAGCGTCTCGGGTTCGGGCTCGAAGCGGGCTCGAAGCCGGAGTTGCTCGCCGGCCTCGCGCTCACGGTGGGGCACGACTCGATGCTCTTCGTCTGCAACGGCTTCAAAGACGAGGAGTTCATCGAGACGGTCATTCTCGCCGCCAAGATGGGCCGCAACATCCTGCCCGTGGTCGAGCAGATGCACGAGCTGGACCTGATGGCGCGGTCCGCTCAGCGGCACGAGGTGACGCCCCGCTTTGGAATTCGAGCGAAACTCGCCGCAGGAGGTGTGGGGCGTTGGGCCGAGTCGGCCGGATACCGGGGCAAGTTCGGCCTGTCGGTCAGTCAGATCCTGACCGCGGTCGATCGCCTGCGCGAGTACGATCTGCTCGCCGGGCTGCAGATGCTCCACTGCCACATCGGGTCTCAGATCTACGACATCCGCACGCTGAAATACTCCGTCAGTGAGCTGACCCACCTGTACGTGGAGCTGGTCAAGTTGGGCGCGCCGATGGGCACGCTCGACCTCGGAGGTGGGTTGGGGGTCGACTACGACGGGTCGCAGTCGGCGAGCGATTCGTCGGTCAACTACACCCTGGAGGAATACGCCTCCGACATCGTCTATCGGGTGAAGGCGATCTGTGACGATGCCGGCGTCGCCCATCCCGACATCGTCACCGAGTCGGGGCGGGCGCTCGTGGCCCATTCGGGCGTGCTCGTGTTTCAGGTGCTCGGGACCCGAACCTTCCCCGATACTCCCGACGAAGCGCTCGTGAAGCGCGCCCTCGACGAGGACGGCGACGAGACGCCCCAGCCGCTTCTCGACCTGGTCGATGCGTGGCAGCGCCTGAGCGAGGGCTCCGACCCGGCCGAGGTCTATCACGATGCCGAGCACGCGTTGAGCGAGTCGGTGAGCCTCTTCAACCTGGGCTACATGGGCATACGGGCGCGGGCGGCGACCGAAGACCTGTACTGGGCGATCGCCACACGGCTCCTCGCCCACTACGGCGACGAGTTGCCCGAGGAGTTCTCGGAGCTCCCGGATCGGCTGGGCGACATCTACTTCTCGAACTTCAGCCTGTTCCAGTCGCTCATCGACTCGTGGGGCATCGACCAGATCTTTCCGATCATGCCGATCCATCGGTTGGGCGAGCGACCGACCCGGCGCGGGGTGCTGGCCGATATCACCTGTGATTCCGACGGCCGCATCGATCGCTTCGCGGGAGGCGCTGACCCCCAGGGCACGCTTCCCCTTCATTCGCTGCGGGCGGGGCAGAACGGCGGTCCGGCGGGCGAGTTCGAACCCTACTATCTCGCGGTCTTCCTCACCGGGGCCTATCAAGAAACGCTCGGCGATCTCCACAATCTCTTCGGCGACACGCATGCGGTTCACGTCGTGGCCGGTGGAGACGACGGGTGGTCGCTGGAGGAGGTCGTCGAGGGGGACACCGTGCGGGAAGTGCTGCGCTACGTGCAGTTCAACCCCGAAGAGATGCGCCGGTCACTCCGAAAGGAGATCGAGGTGGCGCTGGCCTCGAAACGCCTGTCTCTGGAGGAGGCGGTGCGCATGCGGCGCTTCCTCGACGAGGGGCTCGACGGCTACACCTATCTCGAGTAGTGGGCGCGGTAGTGGAACGCGGTCTCCGGAGCGAACGTACAGGGAGGGGGGCGCAGGGTGGCCCTATCGGGACGGCTCGCGGGAACCAGGAGAGGAGAATCAGATGAATGGGTCGTATTCACGCCGCAGGTTCTTGATGCATCTCGGTCTCGGAGCCGCGGCCGCCGCCCTCCTGAAGCCCGCCGAAGTCGGGGCCGCGCGGGTGCGCGTCACCGACCATCCCGAACCGCGTCCCGATATCGACGGATCGGGTGTGTTGCCCCGGAGCGAAGTCGAGGTCTTCGGCGCCGACGTGGCCGACATCTACGACATGGTCCGGGAGATGCCTCAGATCGCCGATGGCATCGGCTGCTCCTGCGGGTGCTCCGCACTTCCGGGCTATCGGTCGCTCCTGACCTGCTACCACGCGGCCGGAATGGCGATGGGGTGCGCGATCTGCCAGGGCACCGCAAAGCTCGTACATGGGCGCTGGAAGGAAGGCCAGGATCTCGAGAGGATCCGGCGGGCCTGCGACGCGAGGTTCGGCTAGACCCTTTCGGGCGCGGCCTAGCGCCCGGACGACGGCATCGAGGCGCGGATCTTCCGACCGAAGCCGTCGCCATCGTTCACGGCCTCACGGGCCAGAGAGTCGACGCGAAACCGCTCGCGGGCGCCCTCGATGTCGAGGTCGGTGTCCAGCAGGCCGTGACCCAGAGCGAGCGCATCGGAGTAGCCCGGCATCAGAATGCCCCATCCCCACGGAAGGGGATCGCTGGCGATTCGATTCACATGGTCGCGAAGAGCCGTGGTGCAGTTGTTGAGAAAGGTGTGGTACCACTCCGGCTCCTGCCCGAGCGACTCCGCCCGACTCATCATGTCGACGAAGAGGGCCTGCGCCTGCTCGGGGGTCGCGACCGACGGATACAAGAACAGGGTGTCGCCGCGAATCGCGCGCTGCCCGATGAGGTCCCGTTCCGTTCCGACGACGTACGTCGTCTCGAATCCCCGCCAGATTCCGCGCATCAGCGAGTAGTTCTCGCCGGTTTCCCGGCGGGCCTCGACCGACACGGCGAGGAACCGGTCATCGGTGAATTCGAAGCTCATGAAGCTGTGTGCGAGCCCCCTCCATCGTTCCGCGAACGGCGCCAGAACGAACCAGACCCGGCGCACGTCGGCCAGGTGGAAGTCTTCGGTTCGGTAGTTCTCCTGCGACCCCTCCGGGGCGGACCAGTCGAAGTCGCGAAGATCATGAATGCGCACACGGTCCGGGAAGGTCTCGGTGCGGATCACCCGCGCGTGATCGGTGGCCCAGTCCCGCTCGGCGAGCGGAATCCTTCGCCCGGCGGTGAAGAACCAGGAGAGGCCGATCAAGACGACGGCACCGATGGATATCGCGAGCAGGCTCGATACCACTTTGTTTCTCACGGGAGGAGGTGCGCCGGTCGCCGGGGTGCGGGCGCCGGCGCGAGAGAGGATGAGATCATGGGTCAACGATACGGCCGCCTCCCGGTCGGCACCACGAGGTCGTGCGGGTGGTCGCCCCGGCCTTCGACCTGCCCTACCTTGAACGACGACCGAGGCCGCCAGTCTCCGGGCCCGACCTCCCGACTGTTTTCAGGGCGCAATGTCCGAGCTCTCTCGCGGAAAACGAATCCTCTGGGTCGACGACGAGGTCGACCTGCTCCGGCCGCACCTACTGTTTCTGCAGGCGCGCGGATACCACGTCGACGCCATCTCCAACGGTGACGATGCGCTCGCCCTCTTGAGGTCCAACGCCTACGACCTCGTGCTGCTCGACGAACAGATGCCGGGGCGGCGGGGGCTCGAGGTGCTGGAGATCCTTCGCCGCGACGACCCCTACATTCGCGTCGTGATGGTGACCAAGTCGGAAGAAGACAAGACGATGACCGAGGCCATCGGCCGCCGGGTCGACGACTACCTGGTGAAGCCGACGTCGCCGCGGCAGGTGTTGTCGGTGGTGACGCGCATCCTGGAAGGCTCGACGATTCGGCAGCAGCAGGTCGCGCAGGACTTCGCGGGACGTTTCGGTCGGCTGTCGATGAAGAGGCAGGACGCGGCCACGGCCGACGAGTTCCGCGACGTCTATCTCGAGCTGACCGACTGGCACATTCGTTTGGAACGTGCGGGCGAGCAGGGCCTCCTCGACTCGGTCATGTCGATGATGACCGACCTCAGGCGCGACTTCGGTGCCTGGATGGTCCGGCAGTATCCCCGCTGGTTGCGGGGCGCCCCGGAACGTCCCGACCTGTCGGTCGATGTGGTGAAGCGCCATCTCCTGCCGCTGATCGGTGAAGAGCCGGTGTTCTTCGTGGTGCTGGACTGCATGCGTCTGGACCAGTGGCGGGTGATCTCGCCCCTGCTGGCCCGCTACTTCGAAATCGAGGAGTCGTATCACTACTCGATTCTTCCGACCGCCACGCCGTATGCGCGCAACGCGATCTTCTCGGGGCAGTTCCCCGACGAGATCGCTCGCGACCGGCCCCGATGGTGGAATCAGTCGGATGACGAGGGATCGCTGAACGCCTTCGAAGACGCACTGCTGATCGAGCAATTGAAGCGGCTCACCGGCGTCGACGTGCCGGTGCACTACGAGAAGATCTTCAGCGACCGCGACGGCGACCACGTGCGAGCTCGGGTGCGCCAGGCCCTCCGTACCCGCGGGGGGGTCGTGGCGATGGTCTTCAACTTCGTCGACCTGATGACCCACGGGCGCTCGGAGAGCCCGATCTTGATGGAGGTCGCGAAAGACGAGAGCGCGTTGCGCGACCTCACTCGCTCGTGGTTCGAGCGATCCACCGCGTTCGAGGTGCTGCGCGAGGCCGCAGCGGGGGGGTATCGGGTGGTGCTCACGACCGACCATGGCTCGATTTTGTGCCAGCACCCGACTACCGTCTTCGCTCGGCGCGACGCGACCTCCAACCTGCGCTACAAGTTCGGCGTCGATCTTCGGGCCGAGCAGCCTTCGCATGCGCTGACCTCGAAAGACGAGGGCGATCTTCGGTTTCCCGGAGGTCGGTTGGGAACGACCTACCTGATCGCGCTCGACGACTACTTCTTCGTCTATCCGACGAAACTGCGGGAGTACCAGGCCAAGTACCGCAATTCGTTCCTGCACGGAGGGATCTCTCCCGAAGAGATGATCGTGCCGGTGGCGACGTTGACCCCGCGACCGCGTTGATGGGTCGATCCGCCTGACACCTTCGCATCGGGATCGCTACCTTATCGGCGTGTCCCTCTACTTGCGAATTGTTCGGTATCTCCGGCCCCACGGCCTGTACTTCCTGCTCACGGTGGGGGCGACCTTCGCCTTCGCGGGGCTGGATGCGTTCACCTATGTGCTGCTGATTCCGTTCGTGAGGGCCCTCTTCGGTGGCGATGCCTCCGGCCTACCCGGCCAGGCCACCGGCGACGGAGCGGAGGTCGCGATGATGAATCGCTTCCTCGATGCCACCATCTACCGCCTCGTCGATTTTTCGGGCGACAAGCTGGAGGCGGTGCAGGGGATCATCATTCTGATCCTCATCACCTTCGCACTCAAGAATCTGTTCGACTTTCTCAGAGCGTGGCTGGTCGCGCGGGTCGAGCAGGGAGTCACGCGAGATATCCGCAACGAGGTGTACGAACACCTGCTCCAACTGGATCTGGCCTTTTTCGGGCGTACCCGTATGGGTCAGATCATCTCCAGGCTGACCCACGACGTCGAACAGTTGAGATCGCTGGTGACCAAGGAACTGGCGAAGCTTCTCTCGTCGGTCTTCGAGTTCACCGTGGCCTTCGCGTTGATGCTCACGATCTCGTGGAAGCTGACGCTGGCGGCCATCGTGGTGATCCCGGGCACGATGGCGGTCTGGGGACCCTTGGTGAAGAAACTGCGCCGCGGCGACCGCCGGGTGCTCGACCTGGCCGGAGACGTGAATTCCCACATCCAGGAGACGCTGAACGGCATCCGCCTGGTGAAGGCCTCGGGGGCCGAGGGGCTGGAGCGCGCACGCTTCGGGGCGCTCACGGGTGACTACTACCGCACCTTCGTGCGCACCGAGCGGTGGCGAGCCCTCGCGGGACCGCTGACGGAGATGCTGGCGGCCACGGGGACGGTGGTGATCCTGTGGTACGGGGCCCGACTCGTCCTGGTCGAGCAGTCGATCACCTCCGACCTCTTCATCGGATTCCTGGCGCTGTCGCTCAAGCTGTACGCTCCCGTGAAATACGTCGCCAAATTTCCGGCCGTGGTGCAGCCCGGCCTCATGGGTGGCGAGCGGGTCTTCGAGTTCCTCGACGCCCCCACCGAGATCACCGACCGCGCCGATGCGCTCACGCTCACGTCGTTCGAGAGGGAGGTGCGCTTCGACGGTGTCGAGTTCGCCTACCGGGCCGGGGAGCCGGTGTTGAAGGGAATCGACCTCACGGTCCCCCGGGGCACCGTCGTCGCGCTGGTCGGGCCGTCCGGAGCGGGAAAGACCACGCTCGTCGACCTGCTCGGCCGCTTCTACGAGGTCTCGGCGGGCTCGATCACCATCGATGGCACCGACCTCCGCGAGTATTCGGTGCGCTCGCTTCGGGACGCGCTGGGAATCGTCTCGCAAGACACGGTGCTCTTTCACGACACGGTGCGGGCCAACATCGCGTACGGCCGCCCGCATGCGACCGACGAGGAGATCGAGGTCGCCGCTCGTGCGGCGAACGCCCACGACTTCGTGTCGGCCATGCCCCACGGCTACTCCACCGTCGTCGGGGAGCGGGGAACCGAGCTGTCGGGTGGGCAGCGGCAGCGAATCGCCATCGCCCGGGCCCTGCTGCGAGACCCCCCGATCCTGATCTTCGACGAGGCCACGTCGGCCCTCGACACGGAATCGGAGCGCCTGGTGCAGACCGCCATCGAGCGGCTGCTCGCAGGGCGCACCGTCTTCGTGATCGCGCACCGGCTCTCGACGGTGCAGCGAGCCGACCAGATCGTCGTGCTCGAGGCGGGCGAGATCGTGGAACGGGGCCGCCACGACGAGTTGCTCGCCCTCGAGGGCGCCTACCACAGGCTCCACGACATGCAGTTCCGGGACGACGAGTGAGTCGCCGGCCTTCGCTGAAACATCGGATCGAATACGGCGCGTTCATCGTTTTGCGTGGCGTCGTTCGTCTGCTGCCGGAGGCGATGGCCCTCGGGTTGGGCGAAGCCCTGGGATGGGTCGTCGGGGTCGTGGTGCGGATCCGGCGCAGCGTGGTCGACGACAATCTTCGGAGGGCGTTTCCGGAGCGGGACGATCGCTGGCGCGCTCGGGTCGCGCGGGGCAGCTATCGCCACCTGGGGCGAGAGGCGGTGGCGATGTTCCGACTGGGAGGCCACACCCGGGACTGGGTTCTCGAAGCGACGACGGTCGAGGGACTGGAGCCGTTGCTCGAGGCGGTTCAGGCCGGTCGAGGGGCCATCGTCGTCACGGGACACCTGGGGAGCTGGGAAATGGGGGGAGCGGCAATCGCCGTGCGGGGCGCCCCCGTCGACGCGGTCGCCCTGGTGCAGGGCAATCCTCTCTTCGACCGAGACCTCGTCGCGACGCGTCAGCGCCTCGGCATGGAGGTCATTCGTCGAGGGGACGCCTCGAAGGCCGTGTTGAAGTCCCTGAGGCGGGCGCGCGTCCCGGCCCTGGTCGCCGATCAGAACGCCCGTCATGCGCCCCTCTTCGTCGATTTTTTCGGCACCCCCGCCGCCACCTTTCGCGGCCCGGCCCTCTTCGCGCTGCGGACGGGTGCACCGTTGTTCGTGGGAATCTGCACGCGATCGTCTCGGCACCCTCAGCGGTACCGGATCGTGATTCGGGAGGTCACCATCGAGCGATCGGGAGACCTCGAGGCCGATGTGCAGCGACTCACCCAGGCCCACGTCGATGTGCTCCAGGAGTGGGTGGCCCGATTCCCGGAGCAGTACTTCTGGCAGCACAAACGATGGAAGACCCGCCCGCCCGCCGAAACGCAATCGGGGAGTGCCGGGTAGCACGTTCGCGCGTCGATCTTCAGATCTCTCTCTCGCCTTCAGGAATCCGCTCTTGATCTACATTTGCCTTCCGGTCCACAACGAGGCTCACACCGTAGGGCCCTTGATGTGGAAGTTGAGGAAGATCTTCACGGATCCCGAATTCAGGCGCGATTTCCGCCTGATCGTGCTCGACGACGGCTCCTCCGACGGCACGCTCGAAGTGCTGAACCGATACCGCACGTCGCTCCCCCTGACGATCCTCCACTCCGACACGCCCGTGGGGTACGGACGGGCGGTCGATCGGCTTCTGCGAACGGCGCTCGAGGAGACGCCCTATCCCAAACGGGACGCGGCGATCGTTCTCCAGGCCGATTTCACGGAAGACCCGACCTTCATCGTCGACCTGGTGAAGACGATCGAGGGTGGTGCCGACATCGTATCGGGCGTGCGCTCGCCGCTCGAGGAGCCGACGCCCAGAAACCTGCGATGGGCCCGATTCGCCGCGCCGTGGGTGCTCGGGCGTGTGCATCGCGAGGCCCCCGTCGAGGATCC
>CBDUEZ010000051.1:0-17916 GCA_965366355.1 uncultured bacterium | reverse complement strand
CCAGGTCGGAGGCAGACGACACCGCCTCCTCCGGAAAGGGAGCCTGGGCGAGGTCGGCCTTGAGTCGGGGGTAGGGTCCGAGTGCGAAGAGAGCGAAACCGCCGAGCGTGAAGCCGGCGATCGCCCACAGCACGCGGATACCGGTAGTCCCCCGAATGAAGCGCTCGCCCAAGGTCATGTTGATGGACTCGAGCCGTTGGCGTTGATCCTTAGAAGGTCGATAGGCGGGTGGGCGGCGTCCTTCCAGTTCCACCACCGTAGGAGCGCGGGGTCTCGCCCACCCTCGGCGAAGTAGATGGCACACCGATACACGTACAGGTTACATCGATCCGTGTACCCACCCTGATGGGCGGTCAGGCGAGCGAAGAGCTCGTCGGGATCGGCGCCCTCGAGTTGATCCACCCGGGCCACGCCGAGCGCCTGGAGGTCCAACTCGGTCTCCTTGCCGACCCCCGGGATCGCGCGCAGATGACCCACTCCTCAGCCGCGCCGCCCGATCCAGCGCGGGCCTGGCGCGCCCGGTCGAGCGTGCCAGGCGTCCAGCACGGCTCGTTCCTCGTCGGGCGTGAAGAAGCGCCCGAGGACGGCATCCTGAACGTCCTGCGGGCGGGAGTGATGGAACTCGAGGGTGTCGGCCGCGGTGACGGCGAGGGGGCGGAAGGTGAGGCCCTTGGCCACCTCGGTCGTGAGATCGAAGCGCGCAAATCCCGCCCCCAGCTGCGGGGGACGCCAGACGGGGAGGTCACTGTACGGGCGAACGCCCCGCTCCAGCAGAAAATCGGTATCGACCCAGGTGAAGATCGTCTCGGCCGTGGTGACCGAGCGAATGCCATACAGCATCTCTGATATCGGTCGCGGATACTCCGGGCCGACGCAGTTGTAGATACCGGATTCGTCGGCCTCCGCCATTCGAATCATCCACTCGACCAGGTCGCGCACATCGATGATCTGGATCGGATCCATGCCCGCACTGGGGGCGAGAACTTCTCCGCCCCTCTCGATCCGAACGGGCCAGTAGGTGAAGCGATCGGTCTCGTCACCCGGGCCGATGATCAGGCCGGGTCGGAAGATGCCGGTGCGGTCGGGGCCGTAGAGCTCGAGGATCTTGCGTTCCGACACGGCCTTCGAGAGCCCGTAGGGCAGGTTGTCGGCCGAAGGATCCACACCGGCCGTCTCGAAGGTGAGGGTCGGCTGGGAGGCCGTCATCGGCACGGCGTCGACGCTGGCGTAGGTCGAACGGGTCGAGACGAAGTAGTACTTGCCCACCGAGTCCAGGAGCGCCCGGCCGGTGAGGTCGACCCACCACGGAGCGCGCCCCGAACTCGCGTTGTTGTCGATGCACACGTCCCAGGACCGTCCGGCGAGCGACGACACGTCGTCGTTTCGATCGCCGATCAGGGTCTCGACGTTCGGGAACAGATCCGTGTTCGATCGCCCGCGGTTGAAGATCGTCACCTCATGCCCGCGCTCCAGCGCATACTGCACCATGTGCGGTCCGATGAAACCGGTGCCGCCGAGAATGAGGATCCTCATGGCGCGTCGAGGGGGCTCGTCGGAGCGGGGCCACCCTGAGTCGGAGGGTTCGCCGCTCGCCCCCAGAACGTCGGTCGGAAAGCCCAGCCCCACAGCCCCACCCGCGGCCGCGGTCAGTTTCAGGAAGTCCCGCCGGTTCGTCGACATCGATCACCTCTCAAGCGGAATGGTCTCGCAGGCGAAGAGTCTCGACGACGCGGGATCCTTCGCCTGCGGCATGGTACTAGGACTCCGCCGCTGTGGCGACCCGGAACCGGGCCGACGCCGGTGCGGCGCCGGGGAACGAGCCTCTCGACGGCCTCTCAACGGCCTGTCGCCGGTGAGACGGCGATTCCGTCGGGCCCCATCGGCGACTCGATGAAGGCCACGACCTCGGCGGTGGCGAGATCGACGAGGGCCACCCGGTCGATCCCCTTCGTGGAGACGAATGCCCAGCGCCCATCGCGCGACAACGTGAAGCCCTGTGGAGACGTGCTCCCCGACAATCCGCCGCGGGCGGCGGCCTCGGCGATGTCGATCCGGGCCGTGATCACCCCCGCGACGCGGTCGATCAGCACGACTTCTTCCGCCTCGGGATCCGACACCACGACGGTGGCCCCGTCGGGCGTGACCGCGAGCCGGTAGGGCACCTGCA
Organism: uncultured bacterium; assembly: GCA_965366355.1. Taxonomy (GTDB): domain Bacteria; phylum Gemmatimonadota; class Gemmatimonadetes; order Longimicrobiales; family Gaopeijiaceae; genus Gaopeijia. The sequence goes on along the minus strand of CBDUEZ010000051.1, from coordinate 15,749 downwards.
GGCCGGTGACCCGGGCCACCACGTCTCCCGTCGCCCCATCGATGCCCGTCACGTCGCCCCCCTCCATACTCCCGGTCCACCCCTCGCTGCCATCGGGAGTCGCGGCGAGCCCTTCCGTTCGTGTGCCGGCGGCCCACACGTCAGGGTCCCTCTCGCCCGCCGGGTCGATCCGGCTCACCGTGCCGTCGCTGATGTTCGCCGTGTAGATCCACGGGCCCCCGAGGGAGAGCATGTGAGACGCCCGGCCGCCCGTCTCCAGCGCCCGCCGCACCGCGCCGTCGTCGAGTCCCACGATCAAGATCTCCCCCGTGCGCTCCGAGGTGAGGGCGAACAGGGAGTCCCCCGGAAGAAACGCCGCCCCGTGAAGTCGCTCGTATCCGTCCACCACGATCTCGTCGATCACCTCTCCCGACACGACATCGACCACCTGAACGAGGTTGCCGGGGCCCCGCTCGTCGCCGTAGTTCGTGATGAGGGCCAGCGACCCCTCGTTCGAGACGGCCACCTCGTGCGGGGCGATGTGGGTCTCGACGACCGCGCGCCGCTGCCCGGTGGCCAGGTCGACCAACCAGACCGCGTCGGCGTCCATGCCCGCTACGAGCAGCGTGCCGGCCGGTCCCTCGACCGATTGCGCGTAGGCGGGGCTGGGGCCGATCAGTGCGAAGAGCGTGATGACAGCGCTGAGGGCGAGGGTCGGAACGGTCCCGAGGGCGGCCTTCGGTCGGCGGGCAACGGGTCGGGGCACGAGCACGTAGGAAGGCATAGGCGTCCGGGTCGCGGGAAGGGTCACTCGATCATCATACGTGCCGCTGCGGCGGTGGCTACAGCCGACGCCGGCGACCGCCCGGCGACGCCCCGTTGCGCACCGCTCGTCCTGCGCCCAACGTCGGCCGATGTCGAACCCCCTTCGCACCCCGTTCCACGACCGGCTCGCGCCCTACAACAAGACCGGCATCTGGAAACACTGGGCTGGCTATCTGGTCGCGCCCCAGTACCGGTACTCCCTGAACCAGGAGTACTACTCCATTCGCAATTCGGTCTCCCTGCTCGACACCTCTCCGCTCTTCAAGTACCGGGTGAGTGGTCCCCAGGCGCGGCCGTTGTTGGAGCGCGCGCTCGCTCGCGACATCGGCACGTGCGCAGTGGGACGTGCGCAGTACACGTGCTGGTGCGACGAGCGTGGGTTCGTGCTTCAGGACGGCGTCGTCCTCCACGTGAGAGAAGGCGAGTACCTGCTCACGGCCGCCGAGCCGACACTGCGCTATCTCCGGCAGATCGCTCGCGATAGGGGCATCGCCGACACCAGTGTCGAAGACGTCTCGAGGTCGTTCGGGATTCTGGCCGTTCAGGGACCCCATGCCTACGAGGTGATCTCCCAGCTGACCGACGCAGCCGACCCCCTGAAGTATTTCGGGGTCGCAGAGGCGACGATTGCCGGCTGCCCCGTGACCCTCTCCCGCACCGGATTCACCGGCGATCTCGGCTACGAACTCTGGATTCGTTCGGAGGACGCCGAATCGGTATGGGACGCCTTGGTCGCCGCAGGACAGGGCCACAACCTCACGCCGATCGGCACGACGGCCCTGAAGATGGCTCGCATCGAGGCCGGGTTGCTCCTCATCGGCGCCGACTTCCAGACCTCGCGCTTCGCCTGGGTCGATGCGCAGCGGGAGACGCCGCTCGAGCTCGGGTGGGACTGGATGTTCCGGAGTCTCGCGGACGACGGCCGCGACTTCATCGGTCGCGGGGCGATCGAGGCGGCGATCTCACAGAAGACGAGTCGGTGGACCACCGTGGGGCTCGCCGTCGACTGGCACGACTACGAGCGGGTCTACTCTAAGGCGGGCATTCTGCCGCCGCGGCACGAGATCTATTCGGAGTCGACGAAGAGCGTCTACCGACGGGGAGGGAAGGAGTGGGACTACGCCGGCTACGCGAGCAGCTTCACCTCGTCGTCGTTGCTGCGACGGCCGCTCGCGATCGCCAAGCTCCCGCTGGATCTGTCCGTACCCGGTTCAGAGGTCGATCTGGAAGTCACGGTGATCCGCCAGCCGCGCAATGTGCTCGCCCGGGTGGAGCCGATGCCCTTCTTCAACCCCCATCGAAAGGTGGCGGTGATGGGACCGAGCGGTGGAGCGACGGCCTCCTCGGCGGGGGTGGGGCGATGACGCTTCCGGCGAAGTTCGACGCGATCGTCGTGGGCGGGGGCCACAACGGCCTCGTGAATGCCGCCTATCTGGCGAAGGCGGGGTTGCGCACGCTGGTGCTCGAGCGGCGTCACCTGGTCGGAGGAGCGGCCATCACCGAAGAACTCGTGCCCGGCTTCAAGTTCACCACGTTTTCGTATGCTCTTTCCCTGATTCGCCAGGAGATCGTTCAGGATCTCGATCTGGTGTCCCATGGAATGATGGTCCTTCCCCTGGTGAACACCTTCCAGCCCGGGCTGAATGGCGAATACCTCTTTCTCGGAGCGGATGCCGACGCCAACTACCACGAAATCGCCCGCCATTCCATCGAAGACGCCGAATCCGCCCGCGATCTCGATCACCTCATCGCCCGCCTGGCCCGCGCACTGAAGCCCTGGATGGACCGGATCCCGCCCAACGTGATGAGCGACGACCCGGCCGACGTCGCCCTGCTCGCGGAACTCGGGAGATTCATGGACGATCTCGACCCCCCGGTCCGCCGGCTTCTGGACGACTTCCTGACCCGCAGCGCCGCCGACATCCTGGACGACTATTTCGAGACCGAACTGGTGAAGGCGCTCTACGCCTCGAGCGGGATCATCGGCAGCCTGATCTCGCCGACCGACCCGCGCTCGGGCATTGTCTGGCTGGTCCACAAGATGGGCGACTACGACGGGGTGCCCGGAGCGTGGGGGTTCCACAAGGGCGGCAATGGGGCGTTCACGCAGGTCCTCGCCCGGGCGGTGGAGGCCTTCGGCGGGGTCATTCGCACCAACGCCGGGGTGGCGAGGGTCGTGTATGAAGGAGGCACCGCGAGAGGTGTAGAGCTTCTGGATGGCTCGCGCATCGAGGCCGACACCGTGATCAGCGCCCTGGACCCGCGTCAGACCTTCACGCGCCTGGTCGACCCGCGCGATATGCCCCAGTCGCTGATGTCACACATCAACGAGTACAAGTTCCAGGGCAGCGCCGCGAAGGTCAATTTCGCCCTCTCCGACCTTCCCCGGTTCCCGGGTCTCGAGGGGCGCGACGACATCTTCATGGGCTTCACGAATCTGGGCCCGTCGATCTCCTATCTCACCGAGGCCTTTTCTCACGCCGAGGCCGGGCGCTTCAGCCGACGACCGTTCCTGGACTGCTGTGTGCAATCCACCCTCGACCCCGATATGAGCCCCGCCGGCAAGCACATCATGTCGTGTTTCGTGATGTATGCGCCGTACCACCTGGCCGAGAGCGATTGGGACTCCCAGCGGGACAACCTCGCCGACACGGTGCAGGACACCATCGAGCAGTTCTTCCCCGGGTTCGGCGATCTGGTGCTGCACCGCGAAGTGGTGACGCCGAAAGACATCGAGACGATGGTCGGACTCTCGGAGGGCAACATCTTCGCCGGCGAGCTGTTCGCGACGCAGATGTTCACGCACCGGCCCGCGCCCGGCTGGAATCAATATCGGACCCCGATCGTCGGCTACTACCAGTGTGGATCCGGGACCCATCCGGGGGGGTGTGTGACGGGGGCGCCGGGACGGCTGGCGGCCCTTCAGGTGTTGCAGGATCGGCGCGGCCGCTGAGGGCGCTCAGAAACGATAGATTTCGACCATACGATCGAGGGTGAGGCGCACGAACCAGGTATCGTCGATCGACCAGTCCGCGAAGTTCGTGAGGTTCATTCCGGCCGGCATCGTACCGATCTCGCTGCCGTCGACTGCCGACAGGAAGACGAAATCGTCCGTGCCGTTGGAGTAGATGAAGTACGAACCCGCGCCGCTCGCCCGCACCGGGCTCAGATAGGGCACCGGCAGGGCCCCCGGCTCCAGACGCGCGGATCGGTCGCGGCTGATCCAGGCGGTGCGCCCGACGGCCACGACGTTCTCGTCGAACTGCACGACGGACGATGCCTTGGGCGCCAACGTGGCGCCATCGAGCGTCACGAGTTCCATGGATTCTTCCGGCTTCGGCGAGTGGAGCACGACCACCTCGCCCGAAGCGGGCCGTACCCAGAAGCGTTCGGGTCCGACCAGCGTCCCGGAGCTCGAGCGTCGGGTCGAACCGTCGCTCGTGTCGACCCGGCAGAGGTCGTCACCCATACGGACCATGCCGTCGGACGAATAGACGGCCCCTGTGTTCTTGTCGGCCTGGCCATCGGCGCAGGTGGGGTCTTGGGGCACGTTCGGTAGGCCCTCGAGGGTGGCCCCGTCCCACGATCTCCACGCGCCGTTCATCTCGCGGTCGGCCGAGACCAGCCGACCATCGGCCATCCAGTGGAGCCTGCCCAGGCCGATCCCGGTGACTCCGGTCGCGGCGAGAACCTCACCGGTCGCGGCGTCGTAGAGTCGAAGCGTGAGCGGGGCGCCCAGCCGCTCCTGTGACGACACGATGATCGTGGCGCCGTCGGGCGAGAGGGCAACACCGGTGACCTGGTCGGCCTCCTCGAGGGCGAATGTGGCGACCGGGACCAGGGCCGGCGCGTCTGCCGTCGGCGTGATCGTCTCGGTGGCCACGACGGCCATTGGGGCCGCATCGGTACTGGCTCGAGGGGGAGCTTCGGCCGCATCTCCACCGGCCCCACAGGCGGTCAGCAGGGAAGGGAGGACGGCGAGAGCGAGTGAGGCGAAAACAGCATGGGATCGGCGCATGGATTCAAAGCTAGCTCTTTGTCGGCGTCGCTTGACCCCCCACGACCTACCGTCCCATGCTCTCCTTCCCTCGCCCGGCCCCACCACTTCCCAGAGACCTCATGGATCCGATACATGCTCCCTCGGGCGACGAGACGTCCACCCGGTCTTTGAAGACGCCGAGATGGCTCTCCCCGAGGCTGTGGATTCCCGTTCTGGCGATTCTGGCGGGTCTGCTTTCGGTGTCGGGAGCGCTGGATTCCCGGGCGCAGGCCTCGGCCGACCGAGTCTTCCAGCAAGCGCTCCTCACCTTCGCGGCGGCGCGCACCCTCGACGCGGCGGTTTCGCTCGCCGAGGGAACCGAGGTGGCGTTACAACCCGCGGGTGTGGGGGTTACGGTGTCGGCGGGCGAAATTCTCGAGCCGATCGACGACATGATCGAACAGTTTTCGTCGGTCATGTTGATCAGCACGACATCGCTGGGTGTTCAAAGCCTGATGCTTCGGGCCAGCGCCTGGCGCGTCATGACGGCGCTGCTGATGGTCTTTCTGGCTCTGAGACTCGTGACGGTGTTCCAACCCGGACTGATGCACCCTGCGGTACAGCGGGTCGTCGTGATCGGGACGTCGCTGTTGCTGATCGGCCGCTTCGCCATGCCCGTGTATTCACTGGGCACCTCGGTGCTCTTCGAGCGTTATCTACAGCCGTCACAGGTCGAGGCGGTCGCGGCGCTGGGGGAGACCAGCGGCGACGTGCGTGAGATCGAACAGTTGGCCAACCCCGAACCCGATGCGGGTCTCGTCGGCCGCGTGTCGTCGTGGTTCACCAATGCGGTCGAGCGACTGGACGTGTCCGAGCGGATCGAAGCCTTCCGCGATCGTGTCTCGGCGGCGGTCGAACATCTGTTGAGCCTTCTGGTCATCTTCGTCTTGCAGACCGTGCTGCTTCCGATCGGGTTTCTCTGGATGCTACCCAAGGTGGCGCGGGTGATGATGACCCGACGATGACCACGGTCTACGGTCCGATCGGCCTCCTCAGGTCGAGCCCCAGGCGCTTGCCCTTGAAGATCGCCGGGACGCCCTGTTCCATCCATTCCGGGGCGGGGGCGTCCATCAGGTAGTGATCGAAGAACTGCTGCATTCGAACGGCCCAGTCTTCGCGGTTGGCCTCCCGCCCGAGGCCGTGCGGTTCACCATTGTAGTTCAAGAGCCAGACCGGTTTCTGAAGTCGGCGGAGCGCGACGAACAGCTCGATGCCCTGTTCCCACGGTACGGCCGTGTCCTCGTCGTTGTGCATCATCAGCAGGGGGGTCTGCACCTTGTCGAGCGCGAAGAGCGGCGAGTTCTCGATGTAGAGCAGGGGAGACTCCCATAGGGTGCCGCCGATGCGGGACTGCGTGCGTTCGTACTGGAACATCCGGCTCATGCCGGTGCCCCAGCGGATTCCGCCGTACGCGCTCGTCATGTTGGCGACCGGAGCGCCCGCCTCGGCCGCGGCGAAGAGGTTGGTGCGGGTGATCATCCAGGCGATCTGGTAGCCGCCCCAGGAGTGCCCCTGCACGCCGATCCGTTCCCGGTCCACGAAGCCCCGGTTCGCCAGCGCCTGAACCCCGGGGATCACCGCATCGAGTGCGCTCTCGCCCGGGTGCCCGATCTCGTACGGGATGTCCGGCACAAAAAGCAGGTAGCCGCGACTGACGTAGAAGCTGTAGTTGATCGACGAGCCGCCCGCGGCCGGCACCACGTAGCGATGCAGTCCGTCGGAGGATCGCTCGTAGAAGTAGACCATCATCGGCCACTCCTTCGACTCGTCGAAATCTTCCGGCTTGTAGAGAATTCCCTGGAGCGGCGCGCCGTCGTTCGACACCCACTCGACCAACTCGGCGGTTCCCCAGCGAACATCGGCCTGTTGGGGATTCGCGTCCGACATCTTTCGCGCGTCGGTGAAGTCGGGACCGGAGACCCACAGGTCGGGAAAGTCCTGGAAGGTCTGACGGGTGAAGAGGAAGCGGTCGGCGCCCCTGGCCTTCTCGGGCGTCGAGATCTGTGCGTCGTCCATGCGAAGCCGCACGGGCGACGTCGATCCGTCGAGCCGATCCCGGTACAGGCCCGATTGTTTCGACGTCAGATCGAAGGCGGTGAGGAGGATCGGAGCGTCGGTGGGCACGGCCTCTTCGTCGGGATCGGTGTCGACGAGGCGGAATCGAAGTCCCTCGCGACGTCCCAGTCCGTCCGTGATCGCTCGGGGCGACCCGGGGCGCGCAGGGTCGATCGCCCACAGGTCGTGACGATCGTAGACGAGAAATGCCGCGTCGCCAGCCGTCCATCCGGCTTCCCCATAGGCCGGGGGGGCGTCGGGGTGATCATCCAACTCGTTGTGCACGGCGTGGGGCATCCCGGCCGTGAGCGCGATTTCGTCGCCGCCGGTCGACGCCTTCCCGAACCAGCCCTGGCGATCACCGTCCCACCAATAGACCCAGCGTCCCTCCGGTGAGATTCGAGCCGAGCCCCGCAGCTTCTCGCCCACGAGCGTGGCCCGCCCTCCGGCGAGATCGACGACATACGCATCGCTGTAGCGCGCGTCCCACGACACGAGGGTGCGGTAGGGTAGGTCGGACATGCCGAGTGCGACGTCGCCGTCTCCGTCGTCGACGAGGCGCACCGTGGGCATGTCGGGCGTGGCGAGAGGCACCACGGTGCCACCCTCGAACGGCACCAGACTCAGGTACGCTCGTGTGGTGTCGTCTTCAAGCTCGAGCAACTGCATGGGTTGAAGGCGATCGTCGGTCCAACTCCAGACGTCGACCCGCACCTCCTCGTCGTCGAGCAGGTCTTCGAGCTCCGGATCGATGGGGATCGATGGCATACGCGCACCAAAGAAGACCCGGGCTCCCGACGGAGAGAGGGAGGGGGACTCATCGCCCGACACGGCCCACCCCGATGGCATGCCCGGCGACGTCGCTCTGGCCACCAAGCGACCGGCCCCGGCGTCGTCGGCCACGTAGACCGCCATCGTCCCGGCGTCGGCGTCGTCGGCATCCCGATCGGTGAGGAAAACCGCCCGATGTCCGCCGGGCTGCACCGACAACCGCGAATACTGACCCGGCCCCGTGACCACGTCGATGGCCTCGCCCGAGGTCGTCGCGATCCTCATCACTCCGTCGCCGGCGCCGTCTTCGGTCGTGCGCGTTACGAAGAGGTGGCTCCCGTCGTCGGTGAAGGCGAACGAGGTCACGTCTTCGTAGCGATACTCCTGCCCGCTGGAGAGGTCGCGAAGAAGAAGGGGGGTACCCACCCGGCCCCGATCGCGAGCTTCCTCTTCGTCGTCCGCATCGGCTCGATCACCGGGCCCCTCGTCGGCCTCGTCGGACTCGGGGGCGGGAAGGTGGATCGCCAGGAAGGCGCCCTCGTCGGAGAGTGAAAACGACCGGATCTCTCCGAGCCGGGTGATCGCAGCGCCCTGGTCGGCATTCGAGGCCTCCAGAAGCCGACCCAGGTCGATGAGAAGCAGTGAATCGCCGGGGAGATCGTCACGGTCGACATCGGCGCGCCTCAGGGAGTCGACGACGGCGTGTGCCGGTGACACGGTCGCAGCGACCCACCGGGAGTCGGCGGAGAATCTCGGGCCGGTCGCTCGAGGGGCGCTCAGCGAAACGTCGCCTTCGACGCCTTTCACCTGCAGCGTGGCGTCGCCCTCTCCGGGCGCGACGGCGAAAGCCAGCCAAAGCCCGTCATTCGAGAGCCGATCTCCGGTGATTCGATTCCATCGATCGTAGTCGTCGTGATCGAGACTCGGTTTTTGTGCCGACACGCCGGGCGCAGCCGCACACAACGCGGCCAGCGCCGAGGCGAGGGCGAGCCTGCTGAACCGGGCGGCCATCACTTCATCCCCTTGGGAATACCTCGGCGAACGACAGGGCTGAGCGCGAGTGCGACGATGCCTGCGCCGCCGACGATCATGGCCACGGTTCGGAAGAGCGCGAAGGGTGCCAGACTTTCCAACTGACCGGCGACCAGCCCTGCGATCAGGTTCCCCAGCGCGGCGCCGACGAACCAGATACCCATCATCTGACCGACGCGCTTCGGGGGTGACAATTTCGTGATCGCACTCAGCCCCACCGGTGAAATCGTGAGTTCACCCGCGGTGTGCAGGAAGTAGGTCACGATCAGCCAGGCCGGGCTCACGAGACTGTCGGCCGACGCGTTGGCCGCACCCCAGGACAAAACGAAGAAACCCATCGCGAGGCCGAGAAGTCCCATTCCGAACTTCACCGGAATCGACGGATCGGCGTTTCGTTTCTCGAGGGCGACCCAGAGCGCACCGAACACGGGCGCCAGTAGAATGATGAAGATCGGATTGATGGACTGCAGCCAGGACGCGGGAACCTCCCAGGAGCCGATCTGCCGGTTGGTGAGATCCTGCGCGAAGAGGTTGAGCGAGGTGCCCGCTTGCTCGAACCCCGACCAGAAAATGGCGATCAGCAGGAAGAGCCAGAAGATGACCCCCAGGCTTTTCTTCTCGGCGGTGGTGTGGCCCCCGAACCCGATCAGGTAGACGAAGTATGCCGCGACCAGGATCAGCACTCCGTAGCCCAGTCCCGTCGCGATCTGAGTGAGACTCAGTCCGATGGTGCCATTCGAGACGAGGAAGCCGAAGGCGACGACGGCGGCCACGCAGGCGGTGAAGACCATGTAGAACCGACGCTCAAGGGCCCGGACGACTTCGGGCGGCTCGGTCGACTTCAGGAGTCCCGCTTCACCCAGATAACCTGCGCCCATCCGGTACTGGATCAGCCCCATGACCATTCCGACACCGGCCGCACCGAAGCCCCAATGCCAATTGTAGGTCTCGCCCAGCCACCCCGTGATGAGTGGGCCGAGGAACGCGCCGAGGTTGATTCCCATGTAGAAGACCGAGAATCCCGCATCGCGCCGAGCCCCGCCCTCCGGGTAGAGTTCCCCGACGACGGTGCTGACGTTCGGCTTGAGAAGCCCGGTGCCCATGATGATCAGAACGAGACCGAGGAAGAACGAAACGTCGGTCCCGATCGCCATCGTGAAGTGGCCGAGGGCGATGATCCAGCCTCCGACATAGACCGCCTTGCGTTGGCCCCAGATGTTGTCGGCGACCCACCCTCCGGGGAGAGCGAGGATGTAGACCAGCGCCGTATAGAGGCCGTAGATGGCCGCGGCCGTGGCGACATCGAGCCCCATTCCCCCGTTCTCCCGCAGCACGTTGCCGCCGGAATCGGTCACCACGGCGGTCGTCTCGGCCGTCATGAAAAGAATGAGGAGCGCCCGCATTCCGTAATACGAGAAGCGCTCCCACATCTCCGTGAAGAACAGGGTCGCGAGTCCACGGGGTTGCCCGAAGAACGAGGCGTCGTGGCCGATGTCGCCGGAGTGATTCGCCAAGGTCCAAGCTCCGAATCCAAAAGGTTTCCGGGGAGCCGCGTGGCGCGGGCCCCTGAACAATTCGGAGAAGCTACGCCGTCGCCGCGACTCCTGCCAGAAAGCGAGCGGCCGACTCCTCGCCCCAGAAGCGGGGCCGACCGATCGAACCGGAAACGAACCCGACGTGGCCGCCCTGAGGAGTCAGGACGGGATGCAACCAGGGATTGGCGGCCATCTCCGACGTCGGGACGGCATCGGCGGGGAGAAAGGGATCGTCCATGCTGTGCAGGAGCAGGGTGGGTACCCGGATCGAACCGAGGAAAGCCGCCGAGCTGGATTCCCTGTAGTAGTGATCGGCGCTCGAGAACCCATGGAGCGGCGCTGTGAGCGCCTCGTCGAAGGCCCGAATGGAGAGAGCGTCGGCGATCCCCGCCAGGTCGAACGCATCGTCGAGGAGGTGGGCCTTGAGCCGCACCTTCTCGGCGAGGGATCGCACGAAATAGCGTGTGTAGAGGTGGCGTCCGAGGAAACTCGTCTCGAGTCGACGGGCACCTGCAGCGAGGTCGTAGGGCACCGATATCGCCACAGCGCCGGAGACCCCGTTGGGTTCCATCTCGCTCGTCTCGCCAAGGTACTTGAGCATGACGTTGCCGCCGAGCGAAAACCCGACGAGAAAGATCGGTCGGTGTGGAAAACGCTCGCGGAGGCCGGCGAGAACGAACGAGAGATCACCGGTTTCCCCGGAATGGTATGCGCGGGCGCGCAAATTGGGCTCACCCGAGCAGGCTCGAAAGTTGAGCCCCACCGAGGCCATTCCATGCGACTCCGCCGCGCGGTAGGTCTCGACACAATACCCGCGTTGGGCGTTGCCTTCGAGACCGTGCAGGACCAACACCAACGGACGGGACGGATCCGGATCCGGTCCGAAGTCCAGGTCGAGAAAGTCGCGGTCCGGCGTGGTCCAACGCTCCCGTCGAAGGGGGTATCCGGCCGCGCGCCTCAAGAGCTTTCCCAGCAGGGTCTGCGTGTGCGGTCCGCTGGCCCATGAAATGGGGCGGAATCGACGGGGCAGGGCGGAGGGCGGGATCGAGAGGGGCATGGGGGCTGAAAGTAGCGACGAAGCGGTCTCGTTGGGAGCGCACGGCGACGCGATCTTCTGAAACTGGTGGTGCGAGGGGCCCGTAGGGTCCCGCGTCCTGTACACGACGGCTCGATGGGAGAACGAATGAGGGCTCGGCGCTGCTGGCCTGGGGTCTGTGTGGCTCTATGCATGGTCGTTCCATCGAGGGGGCACGCCCAGGCGTCGGCCCTTCTCTGGGGCTCCGTGCGCACGACCGCCGGCACCACCCTTGAGGGCTTCCTTCGTTGGGACCGCAACGAGGCGGCCTGGGCCGACGCTCTCCACGGCCAGAAGGAGGTCGATCGCGACCTCCTCGATCGCATGGCGGAGTCGCTCGGAGAAGATCTCGCGATTCGAGGTCGCAGCGTGGAGTACCTCGGGGTGCGCATCTCCTGGGAAGACGACGGAGAGGCCGAGGGATCACAAGCCAGCGTCCGTTTCGGACACCTCGCCTGGTTGGCGCCCGCCTCCGAGGCATCGGCCCGACTCGGACTCAAGACGGGTGAAGAAATCGAACTCCGAGGCCGCTCCACCGATCTGGGGTCGGGCCTGCGCGAGTTCATCGTCTACGATCCGGTGGCCGGTGCGGTGGAGCTTTCGTGGTCTGAACTGGAGCGCATCGACTTCGCGGCGGCCCCCGCTGGTGCTCGACCGCCCTCGGACCGGCTCTACGGCACCGTCGAGGACCGCTGGGGCGGGCGCTGGACAGGATTCATCGGCTGGGATCTCGACGAAGCCCTTGCGAGCGACGTCCTGGATGGTGAAGAAGACGGCACCGAGCGGGCAATCCCCTTCGAGCGGATCCGGTCGATCGAGCGCCGGCTCGCCGGGGGCGCCCGCGTACGCCTGATCGATGGCGGAGACCTCGTGCTCGAGGGCTCCAACGACGTCGACGCGGGTCATCGCGGTGTCCAGGTCTCGGATCCCGCCCTCGGACTGGTCGACCTCGCCTGGCGAGACGTGCGCTCCGTACATTTCGCGACCCCACCTGCGGCGCCGGGGTACGACGACTTCGATGGCGGACGCCGGCTCGAGGGCACCCTCACGACGCGCGATGGTGAGAGCTGGAGTGGGCGCGTGATATGGGACGCCGACGAAGCCTGGAGCTGGGAGGTTCTGAACGGCTCGGACCGCGGGGTCGACTTCGAGGTCGAGTTGGCGATGGTGGCCCGAATCGAGCGTCGTTCGTCGAGGAGCGCCGCCGTGACCCTCCGGGACGGTCGAACGATCGTGTTGGATGGTTCGACCGATGTTGACCGAAGCAACCGCGGAATCGTGGTCGAACTCGACGACGGCACGATTCGGATCGTGGAGTGGGGTCGACTCGAGTCACTCGTTCTGACCGGCGGAGGGGCCCGATGAGAATCGTTCGATGGATGGTGTGCCTGGCCGCGGCCAACGCGTGGACGGCGGGCGGGCTCGCGGCGCAGAGCGAGGGAGCCTACCTCGACGCGACCGCGGCCGCGCTTCATGCGGCCGCGTCGAATGCCTGGCGCGAGATCGACGAATCCGTGGTGCGGTACACGGCGATGGTCCAGCAGCGGATCGCGGCCCGGCTACGCACCCCGCTCAAGGACCGCACGCTGTACCGGAGCGAGGCGGCGGCGCGGGTCTTCTGGGATCGCGATCACGAGACCTTGACCCAGGTGCTGGCGTCGAACGCGGAGTATCCGGGCCGGGAGTATGCCGTCGCCGAGGAAGGCTTCGATCTGCTCGACGACTTCACCATCGATGGGGCCTTCGATCCGGGCGGCGAACGACTGGTCTTCGGTTTCGGGTCGGATGACGACGACTCGGTCGATGCCTTCCAGCCCTCCGACGACGACTTCTGGTTCGCGCACCCCCTCGCGCCCGGCGCCGATTCGCTCTACCGCTTCGAAAGCTCCGATACGCTGTCCCTGCTGCTGCCCGATGGCCGCGAACTGCAGGCCGTGCGACTCGACGTGCTTCCGAGGGTGGCCGACGTACACCGCATGAGCGGGTCGTTGTGGATCGAGCCGACCACCGGCGCGTTGGTTCGAGCCGCGTTCCGTCTGAGCGAAAAGTTCGACGCGATGCGCGACATTCCCGATCTCAAGGAGGAAGAGGCGCGGGGCGAGTTCGACATGGTCCCGGGACTCTTCAAGCCGTGGACCTTCGACATGCAGGTGATGGCGGTCGACTACTCGCTCTGGGACTTCAGCGTGTGGCTCCCTCGCTCCGCCCGATTCGAGGGTGTGGTCGCGGCGGGGATCGTCAAGATGCCGGTCTCGTTCGACCTGTCGTACGGCATCGAGTCGGTCGTCATGGAGAACGATCTCGCCGACCTGGCTACCGAGGTGCCGGTGCTCGAGGAGGTGCATTTCCAGACGAGAGCCGAGGCGATGGCCTTCATGGCCCAGCTCTCTCGAGAGCGAGGGGTCGGCGGAGTTTCGGGAGGGGAGGGGCCCGGCTGGCGGTACGACGGCGGCGACCGGCTCGTGCCCGAAGACCTCACCTTTCTGGAGAGGAGCCCCGATCTGCCCCCGCCGATCTGGGACGATGCGGCCGGCTTTACCTCGGCCGACGAGTTGGAGTCGCTGATCGACGCCCTGGCCGACCTTCCCTCACCCCCGATCGAGGGCATTCCGTGGGCGGCCAATTGGGGGTTTCAACGGCCTGAGTTCGTGCGCTACAACCGGGTCGAGGGGCCCGCTCTCGGCGGGCAGTTCCAGGCGCGACTCGGAAGCCCGTTCGGGCCGTTGACGGCGTCGGCCACCGGTTTTTTCGGGTTCGCCGACCTCGAGCCGAAGGCCCGCCTGGCCCTGGAATGGGAGTCCCTGCGGCGCTCCGTCGCTTTCGGCGCCTACCGGGAGGTCCAGGCCCTCGACCCGCGGGGTCGGTACCTCCAGTTCGGCAACTCGCTCAATGCGGCCCTCTTCGGGCGCGACGACGGGGAGTACCTGCTCGGCACCGGGATCGACCTCGAGGTGGCGCCACCGTCGGCTCAGCGGCAGAGCTGGTCGCTGCGCGTGTATGCCGAAAGGCAGGATCCGCTCACGCGTCAGATGAACTTCTCGCTCGCACACGCGTTCGATTCGGAATGGCGCTTTCGACACAACGCTCCCGCCGATCGGCTCGAGGAGGTGGGCGGTGAGCTTAGAATCTCACCGTGGTGGGGGAGCGATCCCCTGGCGCCTCAGTTCGGCGTCGAGATGTATGGTCAGGGGGCGGCGGCTCGCCCGATCACGGGGGGCGGGCGCGTCGACTACGGCCGGGCGCGCATCACGCTGCGAACGGCGCTTCCGCTGGCCGGGGGGCGCTGGCGGATCGGGGCCGAGGCGGGGGGCGGGACGTCGTGGGGAGACCTGCCGCTGCAACGGCACTGGGTGTTGGGTGGCCCGGCTACGCTGCGGGGGTACGGGGCCTCGGCGGCGATCGGCGAGACTTTTGGTCGCGGACGGCTGGAGGTGGGGCGACTGTTTCCGGCGTGGTCGCTGTCGGCCTTCGCCGACGGGGCATGGACCGAGGGCCGTCCCGAATGGTCGCTCGGCGGAGTCGGCGAATGGGCGCCCGATCCCGAGGTGTGGGACTACGAAGACGTGCGTTGGTCGGTCGGGCTCGGCACGAGCATGCTCGACGGGCTCGTGCGATTCGATGTATCGCGCGGCCTGACGGGCCCCGATCGACGGACCCGCTTCGACCTCTATCTGGACGCGATCTTCTAGGCGGGCGATCGGCGCCCAACCGATTGGGGCCTGCTGGCCGCAATGGTACCTTTCGGTATGACCGATTCGAACATGTCCGCCGTTCTAGCGGTCCGAGGTGTATCCAAGGTCTACGAGATGGGTGAGGTGCGGGTCCACGCTCTTCGGGACATCGACCTCGATCTCCATGCCGGAGAGCTCGTCGTCATGCTGGGCGCGTCCGGGAGCGGAAAATCGACCCTGCTGAACATCGTCGGAGGGCTCGACGTCCCGACCTCCGGCACCGTGCGCTACCGCGATCTCGATATCACCGAGCTCGATATCGATGGGCTCACCGAATATCGACGGGAGCATGTCGGGTTCGTATTCCAGTTCTACAATCTCATCCCAAGCCTCACGGCGAGGGAAAACGTCGCTCTCGTGACCGACATCGCGTCCGACCCCATGGATCCGGCCGAGGCGCTGGAGATGGTCGGACTCGTCGACCGCCTCGACCATTTTCCGGCACAGCTTTCGGGGGGAGAGCAGCAGCGCGTGGCGATCGCCCGCGGGGTCGCCAAACGGCCCGACATTCTCCTGTGTGACGAGCCGACCGGTGCGCTCGACCTGGAAACCGGCCTCACCGTCCTCCGGGTGCTCGACGAGGTCAACCGGGTAACCAACACGACGACCGCCATCATCACGCATAATTCCGCCATCGCCCGACTCGGCGACCGCGTGATCCGAATGAGCAGCGGGTCCATCGCCGAGGTGACGCGAAACGCAGTGCG
>CBDUEZ010000050.1:0-17950 GCA_965366355.1 uncultured bacterium | reverse complement strand
TGTTGATCGCCGCCTCGATCTTTCCCCTGTGCCGAACGATTCCGGCATCGAGGAGCAGGCGGGCGACATCGCGATCACCGAAGCCGGCGACCACCCTCGGGTCGAATCCCTGGAAGGCGGCCCGGAAGTTGTCGCGCTTCGCGAGGATCGTGCGCCAACTCAGGCCGGCCTGGAATCCCTCGAGACAGATCTTCTCGAACAGTCGCGTATCGTCGGCGACCGGCCGGCCCCATTCGGTGTCGTGGTAGGCCACATACAGGGGATCGTCGGTGGGTACCCAGAAGCAGCGATGGGGCATGGCGAAGTCCGGCCGGGGGGAAGGGGCGAGGTCGGTATTTCGAGTCGTGTTCGGGGCGCGTCAAGGAGTGATTCGGGCATCGGGCGGCGATGGGTCGCGCTGGCCCCGCGGGCCGGACCACGCTTTCTTGCCCGCGACCGATCCCTCGAAGGAGTCGCCCATGATCGACCGTCTGATCGCCCACGTGATCACCCGCCTGATCGCCCGCCCGCCGACCCGCCTGGTCGGCCGTCCCGGTTCGCCGGCCTCGGCCGCTGCCCTTCTTCTGCTGGGCCTCGCGGTCGTCGCCGGACCGGCCGCCGATCCAGCAGAAGCCCAGGAGGCGCGCCGACGCTGGGAGAGAATGTGCACGATCCGGGCGGAGAAGTTCGATCACGTGTTGCCGCAGGCCATGCGCGACAACGATGTCGACATGTGGATCACCGTCATGCGGGAGGGCGGTCTCGACCCGCTGTGGGAGGCGCTGGGCCGCGGCTACGTGGGAGACTGGGCCTACTACATCTTCACCGACCGCGGCGAGGGGCGAATCGAGCGGGCCGTGTTGGGCGCGAGCGGGGGACTGCTCGAGGGGTGCGGGGTCTACGACCTGTTTCTCGGCGCCGACGCCCTCGCCGACTTCGTGCGCGAGCGCGATCCCGAGCGCATCGGGGTGAACATGGCCGGCTCGATCGGCAACGCCGATGGGCTCTCGCACACCTCCTATCTGCGGCTTCGCGACGACCTCGGGGCGCCGTGGGCCGACCGCCTGGTGTCGGCCGAGAAGCTGATTTCCGACTTCCGGTCGATTCGCACCACCGCCGAGATCGCGGCCTTCGGCGAGGCGGGTGAGATCTCCCGTGAGCTGGCCGAGCGCGCGCTGTCGAACGAGGTGATCACTCCCGGGGTGACCGCGCTGGAAGACGTGGCCTGGTGGCTCCAGGACCGCCTGCTCGAACGGGGTCTCGAGTCGTCGTTCGACATGCCCTCGATCTACATCACGGGTCCCAATGGGGTCGAGGCGGTGTCGAGCGATCGCATCATCCAGCGCGGCGACCTGATGATGATCGATTGGGGGGTCGGCTTTCTCGACTTCTACACCGACATGAAGCGGGTCGCCTACGTGCTCCGCGAGGGTGAGACCGAAGCGCCGGCCGGCCTGCGCCGTGCCTATCAGCGCGGGATCGAGGCTCGCACGATCATGACGCAGTCCATTCGTCCGGCGCCCACTGCGCTCCAGGCGTTGCGGCGCACCGAAGCGGCGCTGGAAGCCGCTGGATTCAACATGATCACCTTCAATTCACCCAGCGACGATCCCGAGGTGACCGACATCGCGCTGGGCCCCCACTCGGTCGGGAACTGGGGACACGGCGTGGGTCCCTCGCTCGCGTTCTTCAACCCGACCCGCCAGGGGTACGAACTGCGTGACGGGACGCTGATTTCGATCGAACTGTTCGCCTACACGGCGGTGCCCGAGTGGGGCGGGGCGAAGGTGCGCATGCCGCTCGAGGACGACGCCCTGATCACCGATCGCGGGGCGGAGTGGTTGTACCCGCCGGCGCCGCGGATTCTGTTGGTGCGCTGAGGGCGGGTAGGGGCGCTGGGATCGGGCGAACCGGGAGCGGGTAGCCGTTGCCGGACGACGTCTTTCCTCGCTGGTTCGGCCCCGCCGAAGCGACGCCATGAAGCCTTCGATGTCACATTGGGTCCGCCGCGGCCTCCTGGTTGGTGCGACGGCCCTCGCCGGGGCCGCGCTCTGGGTCACGGTCTTGCGCCCGACGTCGGTGCGCACGGTGCCGCTCGAGGTGCGCGACGTCGTGAGTGCGCTCGCGGTCGTGGGGCGAGTACGCGCCTCGGCCCGGGCCGAACTCGGTGCCTCTCTAGGCGCCACGGTCCGGGAAGTGCGCGTGAGAGAGGGCGAAAGCGTGGCCTCGGGCGACGTCCTGATCGTGCTCGAAGATCGAGAGGCGCGGGCGGCCGTGAGCGAGGCTGAGGCTGCGCTCGCTGAGACCCGGGCCACCTCGGCCCAGTCGATCAGTGAAGCCCAGCGGGAGGCCGATCTGGCGGCGCGCGACCTGGAGCGGATCCAGACGGTCTTCGGCGAGGGCGGACTGACCCAACAGCGGGTCGACCAGGCGGTTCAGCGCGCAGCCGATGCGACGAGCCGCCTCGAGGCGCTGCAGGTTTCGCTTTCGGCCAACGACGGCGTACCGGTGTCGGTGCGGCGATCCCTGGCCAATCTGGAGGCGGCGCGGGCACGCCTGGACCTCACCCGCATTCGTGCTCCCGCCGCCGGGGTCGTCCTTTCGCGCCAGGTCGAACCCGGCGACGCGGTCGCTCCGGGGCGCGTGCTTCTCCAGGTCGCCTTCGACGGACCCACCGAACTCGTCGCCTATCCCGGCGAGGAGAACCTCGCCGTACTTCGTCCCGGCCTCTCCGCGACGGTGTCGGCCGACGCATTTCCCGACGTGACGTTCGCGGCTGTCCTGGCCACGGTCGCCCCGGCGGTGGATCCCGCGCAGGGCACGGTCGAGGTGCGGCTGAGGGTGCCCGAGCCTCCCGACTATCTGCGGCCCGACATGACGGTCTCGATCAATGTGGAGACGGGGCGAGTCGAGGGAGCTTCGGTGCTCCCCGACGATGTCGTGCAGGGTCTGGCGACCGACGAACCCTGGGTCGGCGTGATCGTCGATGGGCGATTCGAGCGCAGGGCCGTGCAGCTGGGGTTCCGCGGGGGCGGGTGGGTCGAGATCGTGTCGGGGGTGCAGGCGGGCGAGGGTGTCGTCGCGGATGCGCAGGGGTTGAGCGAAGGCGATCGCGTTCGGATCGTCACCGACACCCCGAGCTGAGCCGTGCCTTTCGAGCTCTTCGTGTCGCTCCGGTATCTACGGGATCAACCGCTCCAGACGGCGCTGATTCTGAGCGGAATCGGTGTGGGTGTCGGGGTGATCATCTTCCTGTCGGCGCTGATCACGGGGCTCCAGGAAAGTATCATCGAGCGCACCCTCGGTAGCCAGGCGCAGGTTGTGGTGAGACCTCTCGAAGAAGTGCCCCGCCTGCATGTGCTGGCCGAAGGCGAGGTGCTGGCGGCGACCGTGGAGCGCCCTCCCCAACGCGTGCGAGCCATCGATGGGTGGCAGGACGTCGAACGCACGGTCCGACGCACACCGGGGGTCGTGGCGGTGGCACCCACGATCGCGGGTCCTGCGATCGCGGTTCGCGGCCAGGGTTCGATCGCGCTCTCCGTGCGGGGGATCGACCTGGAGAGCTACCGCACGATCGTCGATATCGAGAGCCGTCTTGTGGAGGGCCGCTTCGACCTTGCCGGGTTTCGAACGGTCGTCGGTGTGGAGCTGGCTCGAAAGTTGGGCGTCGGTGTCGGGGGCCGACTGCGTATTCAGGCTCCGGGCGACCGAGCGGGGATCTACACCATCTCCGGCATCTTCGACTACAGCTCCGTGTCCCTCAACGAGACGCTCGTTTTTGTCTCGCTGAGGGGCGCGCAGACGCTGTTCGGCCTCGACGGGGGCGTCTCGGCCCTGGAGGTCAAAGGCGGCGACATCTTCGAGGCCGAAGCGCTCGCCGATGATATTCGCGACCGGACCGGACTGGTCGCCGAGAGCTGGATGGGGCAAAACGGAGACCTCCTGGTGGGTCTCCGGTCGCAGGGTCTGTCGAGCGTGATGATTCAGGTTTTTGTGATTCTTGCGGTGGCCCTGGGAATCGCCAGCGTCCTCGCCGTCTCGGTGGTGCAGAAAGCGCGGGAGATCGGGATCCTTCGGGCGACGGGCACGCGGTCGGGCGCCGTGACGAGGATCTTCCTGATTCAGGGAGTCATCCTCGGCGCAGTGGGGTCGATTCTGGGCATCGCGCTCGGTACTGGATTGGCCCTCATATTCGTGAATCTGGCTCGGAATCCCGATGGGTCCGCCACGTTTCCCGTGGCTCTCACGGGGTGGCTCTATGGACGATCGGTACTCGTGGCCATGACGGTGGGGGTCATTTCGGCCGTCCTGCCGGCACGGAACGCGAGTCGTATGGACCCCGCAAACGCGATCCGGAATGGCTGAGGCGGGGGTGCCGCTTCTCGAGATTCGAGACGTGCGGAAGACCTACGGTGAGCGGGTGGTGACCGAGGTCCTCAAGGGCATCGATCTCGAGTTGGCGACCGGCGACCTCTGTGCGCTGACGGGGTCGTCGGGGTCTGGGAAAACCACCCTCCTGAACCTGATCGGATTGTTGGATCGGCCGTCGGGGGGGCAACTCCTCATCGACGGCGAGGATGTGGGCCCGCTGAACGATGAACAACGCACCGCCCTGCGCGGAACGAAACTCGGCTTCGTCTTTCAGTTTCATCATCTGCTTCCCGCGTTTACGGCCGTGGAGAACGTCATGATGCCGCTGATCGCGCAGCGCGGACGTATTGCCGCCGGGATGCGCGACAAGGCGGCCGCCCTTCTGGACGAGGTCGGACTGTCGGATCGGGCCGACTACAAGTCGACCGATCTGTCTGGAGGACAACAACAACGGGTGGCGATCGCCAGGGCCCTGGTCACCGAACCCCTACTTGTTCTGGCTGATGAACCGACGGGGAATCTCGACACCGGATCGTCCGATCAGGTGATGGGACTCCTCGAATCGTTCAACCAGACCCGGCAGACGGCCTTCCTGATCGTGACCCACGAAGACGCGATCGCGAATCGGTGTGCGCGAAACATCCACCTTGTCGACGGTCGCGTGGCCTGGGATCGACCATAGCGCTGGGTTACCAACGCCCCCCGGCGTCCGAGGCGGGAACGACCGTGTCGAGAAGGAGTCGTACCAGCCCCTCGGGGTTCTGGAGTCGGTGACCGGCGTCTTCGGCCTGGACGGTGGCCGCCCCTTCGGGAAGGAGCGGGCACAAGGCGTCGGCGTCGCGCGTGCCATACACACACAAGACGGGAAGGGGCGCCAAGGCCTCGACTTCCGGTACGGCCGGTCGGTCCGACGACCGCTCGGTGTACCGCACGAGATCGGTCAGATGGAACTCGAAGCTCGCCCTCCGCGTGGGGCTCAAGAGCCCGACGCCGACGACCTGTGCGCGCAGGTCGGGGGGCATGCGATTCAGAAGGAACGGTGCGAAGTCGGCCCCTCTCGAGTACCCCACGATGAGAATCCGTTCGGTCCCCCACAGACGGGTGTAGGTTCGCAACACGCGCACCATATCTGATGTGAGTTCCGCGGGCGTGCGCGGACGAGACAAATAGGCTCGAGAGGCGAGGCCCACGACCGGAATCCCTTCGGCCACGAGCGCGCGGGCCACCCCCGAGACGAACGGGGCCCAGTTGCCGTCCCCACTCCTGACCAGCGCCATGATCGGACTGGGGCCCGATCCAAAGGCGCGTAGCGGCAGGTCGCGCACGGCCTCGGGGAGCGGAGCCTGGAGAGCGCGACCCTGCGAGGGGGCCGTGGCGGTCGTGAACAGTGCGGCTCCGATCGCCCCGATCGAGCGGAGTCGGCCCATCACCGCATCACCGCGCCACGCAGTCCACCCGACACGAGGGTCGTCACGTCGGCCATGACGCCCGCGACGCCCAACCCGGGCGGGGCGGCGAGATACCGCGGTTCCCAGACGGGCTGGAATTTCTCTTTGTAGGCACGCAGTCCCTGGAAATTGTAGAAGTGCTCTCCGAACCGGAACAACGCCGAACCGAGCCTCTCCCAGGAGGGGGCGAGGCGGTGTGCATCGAGGCCCGAAAAGGGCGCCATGCCCAGGTTGAACCATTGATAACCCTCGTCGTGTGCCCAGAGCAGAAGATGGGTGAAAAGAGCGTCCATGACACCCTTGGGCGCGTCGTCGGCGTAGCGCATGAGATCGGGCGAGACCTCGAAGCGCGATGTGCTGGTCCACAGAGTCGCAAACGCCACGACGACCCCGTCCATACGAATCACCCCGATGGGAAAACGGGCGACGTAGGCCTCGTCGAAACGACCCAGCGAGAAGCGCTTTTCGCGCACCTTCTTGGCTTCCATCCACTCGTCGGAGATCTCCCGGAGGCGAGGCATGATGGCGCCCGTCGCCTCGGGTGGGATCACTTCGAAGGTGCCGCCCGCACGCTCGAGCCGCCCTTTGGCCTGCCGGAGATCGCCACGTGCCTTACCCTCGAGTGAAAAGTCCTCGAGGGAGACCCGCGCCCGTTCGCCCAGTTTGTAGAAGACCAGTCCCAGATCGATGTAGAGCGGGAGCCGCCCCGGGCCGACCTCGTAGAACACCAGATCGCCGCCCGCCTGATCGGCCTCCTCGTGCAGGGCCCAGACGAGCGCTTCGAATTCACTGGGGTCGCCAATGGGATCGCCCATGACGATCCAGCTCGAGCCGCTGACCGCGAACATCAGAAACGAGCGTCCGCTGGGACTGCGTCGAACCCGCTTGTCACCGAGCAGCACGAGGTTCGCACCGATGTCGTCGGCCGCCGCCACGATCGGGGCGATGGCCTCGAGGGTGTCGGGATCAGCGGGGGGTTCCGCCCTGGTGACCGGGCGCAGGAGCCGCAGGCCGACGAAAACCCCGAGGGCGACGGTCGCCCCGACGGTGCCTCGCAGGAACCGGGACGCGTCTTCCTGAAGCGCGAAGCGCCACCAGAGATCGGCCGAATATTCGACGTTCTTGAACGCGAAGAGGCCCAGCCAGATGGCGGCCGCCATGACCGACCCGATCGCGAGGATCCACGGTGGGGTGAACGTCTGGTCCAGCAGGGAGGCCCTGCGGTAGAACTCCCGGCGGGAGGCGTACAGCACGCCCCCGGCGCCGACGAAGACGAGGGCGCCCCCGATGTGAAGATCGTGGCTCAGGCCGAGAACGGCCGCCCCGAGCAGCATGGCCAGCGCCAGGTGATAGGCCCCGTCCAGCCGCAATTGCAGGCCCCGGGCGAGCACGATCAGGCTCACCCCGAGGAGACTCGCCACAAAATGCGAAATTTCGACGACCGCCGAGGGGAGCCACAGGGCCAGGGCCGCCGATCGCCCCCGCGGAAGCGGAACCGAACCCGACAGTAGAAGAACGCCGCCCAGGGTGAGAGCGAGGGCCGCCGATGCGGCGGGCACGAGTTGCGAGGCCACCCGCGCCGCCTGCAGGGCCGAGCCTCCGAGGGGTTCGGCCCGCCCCTTCAGTTCGCGAATGCCGAGCACCAGGGCCGCGATGAACAGCGGTGCCAGGTAGTAGACGGCGCGATACGCGACCAGACTCGCCAGGACGTCCGACGAGGCGCCGCGTCCGGGAAGAAAGGTGAGGAAGACGGCCTCGAAGACCCCGAGGCCACCGGGCACGCTGCTGACGACGCCGACGCTCTGGGCCAGAATGAAGGCACTGAGGAAGTGCGCCCAGCCCAGGGTGTGTCCCTCGGGGAGCATGACCCAGAGCACGAGCCCCGATACGACCCAGTCGAGCACACCGACACCGATCTGCCCCGCCACGAGACGGGGCGACGGCGCGGGCAGGCGAAGGGCGCCGATACGGAGCGACCCCCGCTGCGAGAACGACCAGCCCACGTAGCCGAGCAGCACGATCAGGAGGGCGCCGCCCAGGAGCGGCAGGGAGCCGCCCGGGACCCGCAGCACGCCACCCATTTCGACTCCCTCGGGCACCAGGGCGGGCGCGGCGAGAAAGGCCAGGCCCCCCACGGCCGCGAAGCCGATCCAGAAGGACACCGTGTAGAAGGCGACGACGCGGCCGATGTCGGTCGTGCTGAGCCCCCAGGAGGAGTAGAGCCGGTAGCGCACCGGAGCGCCCGTGAGGAGCGGGAACCCCAGGCCCTGCGAGAGGGCGTACCCGACCGTCGACGCCAGCAGCACGCGCGAACGCGCGAGTTGTACTCCCACGTACCGCAGGGCCAGGGCGTCGTAGCCCGACAGCACCAGGTAGTTGAGGGCGGTCAGGGCGAGGCCGGCGGCGAGGGTGGTCCATCGCAGGTTGCCGACATCGGCGCGAATTTCACCCCACGACAGGCCGGACAACTCCCATCGCAGCAGCCAGAATGCGACGATGAGCAGGGCCACCGCCACGACAGCTCCGAGCCACCTCTTCACGGGTACACCTGGAATCGGGAAACCGGCTCAGCCGATCGGAGCCGCGCCCCTACCATGGGCGGTCGATCCGCGCGACGCGAGTCGCGGTGGGCGCGCCGCCGCCGACTGTCCCGGCTCGGCGAATGGCAGGAAGTTTGCATCGTGGGGTATCCATCCCGCGTCGCGTGCACATTTCGTCTCATCGTTCATACAGGAGCGCCTCGATCGTGGATCACCCTGCGGATGCCCCGCCGACGGTTGGGCGCGGGCGCCTGCGCGCGATCCTCCGGGGCGCCGGGCGTGCGGCGCTCGGTCTCCTGGCCACGCTCGCCGTGGGGATCGCACTCCTGCAGGTAGATGCGATCGGCACGTCGGTCGTGCGCTCCGTCGGCGGCCGATTCGTCCCCTCCGGATTGCATCTGGAGGTGGAGCGCGTATCGGGAAGTTGGCTGCGGTCATTCCGTGTCGTCGATCTTCGGCTCGTGGCCTCGAACGGCGTCCCGGCGTTCGCCGTCGACACCCTCCGAATCGGCTGGTCGCTCCCCGCTCTTCTGTCCCGCCGCCTCGAGCTGACCCGGGTCGACGTCGTCCGACCCGCGGTCTCCCTCGCGCGCGACACCGCAGGAGTCCTGCGACTCCGCGGAGCCGCCCCGAGCCCTCCGGTTCCGGTCGACTCCGTCGGTGCCCCGGCCTCGTCGTGGTCCATCGCGGTCGATTCGGCCCATGTCAGAGGGCTGTCGGGCGATCTCCGGGCCGTCGACGCCGCGCAGCCCAGTCTGGTGTGGGACGAGGGGGAAGCCCACCTCGTGGGGCTCCTTTTCGGCCCGGAGCTGGAGGTGCAACTCAGGTCGGCCTCGGCGTGGATCGATGCGCCCGCCGTACCGGGTGCCGAAGCCA
This sequence comes from uncultured bacterium, assembly GCA_965366355.1. GTDB lineage: Bacteria > Gemmatimonadota > Gemmatimonadetes > Longimicrobiales > Gaopeijiaceae > Gaopeijia. The sequence continues at coordinate 8,736 of CBDUEZ010000050.1, read as the reverse complement.
CGGGCCCCCTGCGGGTCGCCGCCTCGGGCGCCTTGCGCGACGCACGCCTCCGGATCGACACCCTCGTGGCGAGCGGCGAGGGCAGTCGCCTGTCGGTGAGCGGCACCGTGGCGATTCCCGACACCGACGGACCGCCCGGCGCGCTGGCGCTCGATGTGGCGGCCGACGGATTCCCCCTGGCGCTCCTTCATGGTGCGCTCGCTCGCGAACCCGACCCGACCGCGCGAGTGGACGGTACCCTGCAGCTGACCGGTACGACCCGCGCTCCGGCGGTGGTGCTCGACCTGGAGTTGCGGGGTGGGGGCCGGGTCTGGGGATCGGCCGACGCATCCCTCGGCGACGGCCCGGGAAGGGTCGCCGCCGACCTGACGATGGAGCGGCTGGATCCAGGGCGGCTTCTCGCCGACACGCTCTGGAGCGGCCAGGTCGACGGACGAGTCGAGGTGGCTCTCGAAGGGGCCCGCCTGTCACGGCTCGGCGGGCGAGCCGATCTGGATTTTGCGGCCATCGACGTGTCGGGCCTACCCGTACGTCGGGCGAGCCTGGAGAGCGTGTGGACCGATGGAGAAGCCGTTTTCCAGACCCACATCGACAGCGATCTGGGAACCGCAGACCTGAGTGGGACGGCCCGGGTGTTGGACTCCGTCCCGACGTACGAACTGCAGGGGCCCGTGCGCGTCACGATGGAGGGCGACTCGGCGCTGCCGGTGAACGCTGCCGGGCAGCTCCGCATCGAGGGCGCGGGGGTGAGTCCCGAACTCGCCCAGGCTATGGTCGTATTCGATGGCGCAACCGTTTCGGTAGCCGGAGCTCGGCTCGATGCCGCCACCCTGCGGGCTCGGCTCGCCGACGGCACCGTGGCCTGGCATGTCACGGGCTCGGACGGGGCGAGGGGTACCCTGCGAGCGTCGGGCGGCCTCGACCTCGCCGCGCCACCCACGCTCCGTCTCGACAGCGCCACGGTGCGCAACTTCGACCTGGCCGACCTGCTCGGCGAGCACGAAGGGGGTCTGATCGACGCCACGGCCCGCGGGCGGGCCGTGATTCGTGACCCCGGGCAGTCGGAGGCCCAGTTCGACCTTCGTGTGGGATCCGCCCGATGGGGCGCCGTTCGAGTCGACACCGCAGCCGCCGTGGGACGGTTGGCCGGGGGCCGATTGACCGCCCAGCTGCGGGTGCGATCGTCGGCGGCCGATCTGGTGGGATTCGTGACGGCTCGCCCCTTCGAGACGATCCCCTCCGTCGGACTCGACTCGGTCTCATTTTCGAATCTCGACCTCGCAGCGCTGGCCGAGCCTCTGCCCGATTCCGCTGCGCCGGCGCTCACCACCAGCCTGAATGGCCGGGTCACGGGGCGTATCGACGGCCTCCGCGCCGACGCGGCCCGCGCCGATCTACAGGTGCAGCTCGGGGCCTCCCGCGTGAATCGACAGGCGATCGCGAGCGCAGACGGCCGGGTGGGCCTGGAGTCGGGTCGCGTGACGGTCGATGTGGTCGCCCAGCTTCCTGATTCAGGGCGCGTGGCCGTCGAGGCCCAGGCCCGTCCGTTCCTCGATCGACCCACCTTCGCCCTTGACAGCTTCGAGTTCGTCGGCCTCGATCCGTTCATGCTGACTGCGGCGGAACTGGGAGGAATGAACGCGCGAATCACCGGGCGCGGCACCGGTCGAATCGAAGGCGCCGAGACCGGTACGTGGATCGGCGACGTGTCGCTCGACATCGCGCCGTCGCGCCTGAATCGCGCCATGATCACCGAGGGCCGTGTCGACGCACGCCTCCAGCGGGACGCATGGGCCGCCGACGGCGATCTCCGATTCCGAGATGGTCGACTCACCCTCGAGACCGAGGGCGAGCTCTCGGCCGACACGATGTCCTGGACCCTCGACCTCGGCGTGCAACACGACGCGCCCGGCCGGTTGGTGGGCGCCATGGTCGAAGAGGGGCATATCGACGCCACCCTCCACGTCGACGGCCGAGGCTCCGATCCGGCCACGATGGTGGCCCGTTTCCGGGCCGAAGCCGACAGCAGCGCTCTCGGCGACATCCGGGTCGACACACTCCGCGTCGTGGGCGAGGTCGTCGGCGGGTTCGCCCACTTCGACACCCTCGACCTGCGTTCGAATGTGGCCGACGCGACGGGGGGCGGGTCGCTCCCGTTGCTCTCGGTCCCGAGCGGCGGCGCCTCCGATCTGAGCGTCGAGATCGATCTGTGGTCGCTGGCACCGCTCGAGCCGTGGGTCGGCATCACCCCGCTCGGGCTGGGCGAGGGCCGGATCACCGCGTCTGTCACGGGCCGGCCCGACTCGCTGCGTTGGGCGACATCGGTGCGCACCTCGGCGTTGCTCCTCGGTCGCACACAGCTGCAGGGGCTGGAGGCCGAGGCCGAGGGGGGGCTCGCTCCCGGGCTGCGGCTGTCGTCGTTCGACGGCACCCTGCAACTGGACCGGCTCAACGTGCTGGGTGTCGAGGCGCGTGTCTCCCGGCTGGCCGCCGCCTGGGATGGTGACGAGATCCGCCTCGAGGGCGACGCCACGGTCGACGACCGCCGCGACGTGGTGTTCAGCCTGCGAATGGACCCGCGCGGCGACGCCCCCCGCGCGAGTCTGGAGCGCTTCGATGTTCGAATCGACGACGATCGCTGGGCTCTGTCGGGGTCGCCGGTCGTGTCGTGGGCGACGGGACTGCACTTCGACGACCTGACGCTCCAGTCGGGCGATCAGCTGCTGAGCCTCGATGGCCGTTTCGACCCCACGGGCACCAGCGATCTCACGGCCCGCGTCGAGTCGCTCCGCCTTGGGGGACTCACCGATCTTCTGGGGTACGAGCGCCTCGACGGAACCCTCACCTCGACCATCGAGCTCGAGGGCCCCGCCGCCGCCCCCCGAGTGCGTGGCGACCTTGCGGCCGATCTCGTCTGGCAGGGCGGGGGGCGGAGCTCGCTCACGGCCACCATGGCCTACGACACGCTGCTGCTCGACCTCGACGCCCGGATCGATGCCGAGGGGGGCGGCGAGTTGATCCTTCGCGGCGGGGTACCCATCGACCTGGCTCTGAGCGCGCAAGCCGAGGGCGACACGACGCGCATGGCTTCGGCGGCCGAGGGCCCGGTGAACCTCGAGATCCGGGCCGATTCGTTCGCCGTGCATTGGATCGAGCCCTTCCTGGATCCGACCGTGGCCCGCGGCCTGTCGGGCCAACTCGACATCGACGCCCGGGTGGAGGGCACCCAGGCCGCTCCGTCGCTCTCGGGACGGGTGCTCCTGCGAGACGGACGCCTCACCTCACCGACCCTGGGGGTGACCTACGACCGCGCCATGCTCGACCTGGCGCTGGAGGGCGACCGCGCCCGGATCGACTCCGCCCGCGTGCATACCGACGACGGCACCCTCACTCTCACCGGCGGGGTCAACCTGCCCGAGTTGTCGCTGGGCGAGTTCGACCTCCAGGCCCGCCTCGACCGTTTTCGGGCGGTCCACAACGATGTCTTCCGTGTGCGACTTTCGGGCACCGCCGAGCTCGTGGGTACCACGCAAGACCCTCGGCTCGAGGGCGAGGTGCGGCTCGTCGAGACCGACGTCTATCTCGATGACGCCGTCGCGTCGGGCGCTTCCGTACGCCCCGTGGAACTCACCGAGGAGGAGCTTCGCGAACTCGAGGAGTACCTCGGCTACAGTGTGCGGGCCTCCGACCGCGAGCCGGGAGCCCTGTTCGACCTTCTCACCATCGACGTCGCCGTTTCTGCGAGCCGCGACACCTGGGTGCGCCAGCGGGCGAATCCACAGATGGAGATTCAGGTCACGGGCGACGCCACGGTGACGAAGCAGCCGCGCGACAGCCTGCAGTTCGACGGACGGATCGAGACGGTGGCTCCGCGGAGTTGGGTGGAGCAGTTCGGCCGCCGATTCAGCATTCAGGAGGGGGTCGTCGAACTCCGGGGCACGGCCCCGCGATCTCGGGTCGATATCCGGGCCGTCTACGACGTGCCCTCGACCAACGACAACCTGGCCCAGGCCTCGATTACTCTCGATGTCGAAGGGACGCTGAATGATCTGAGCCTCACCCTGGGGTCGGAGCCTTCGATGGAGAACGCCGACATCGTCTCGTATCTGGCTCGTGGACGCCCCGCGTCGTCGAGCGTAGGCTTCGAAAACGACGAGGGTGGGGGAGGGCTTCGAGGCCTCGGCTCCGACTTCGCCCTGGGTCAGGTCACCGGCCTCGTCGAGGGGCTCGCCGCCGAGGGTGTGGGACTCGATGTGGTCGAGATCCGCACCGACGGGCTCCGTGGCGCGACCCTGATCGCAGGACGGTTCATCACGCCTTCCGTCTACGTCGGCTTCAAGCAGCCCGTGGGCCGAAGTCCCGAAGGAGACGCGGGAAGCGGGGGGCGGCAGGACCAGACCGAGGTGGAACTCGAGATCCAGGCGCTGCGGTGGCTGCTCCTCAACATGGAGGCCGGTAATTCGGCGATCAGCTTCCTCTTCCGATTCCGCTATGCGTACTGACTCCAGCCCCAGCCCCGAGCGGCGCCGATCGATGATCCGGCGGCTCCTCGCGACCGCCCCGTTTGCGCTCGTGACGTGGGGCGTGGCCCCTGCCGGTGCACCCGGGGTGCACGCCCAGGCGCCCCTGTTTCTCATCGATGCCGACACTCGCGTCTCGTCGGTGCGCCTCGCCTTTCCGGAGTCCCAGACTCTCGAGATCGCGGCGATTCGAGAACGACTGGCCCTTCGCGGGCCCACGGGCCTCGACCGGGTGACGGGCGTTCTCGACGTCTTGCCGTTTGTCGAGGGACCGGCCCCACGACGGTTCAGCGCGCTCGAGCTCGCGCGGGATGCGGCTCGCATCGAGCGCTACTACCGCGACAACGGCTTTCTGGACCCCGACGTGAACTACGAGGTGCGGCTCGACACGGCTGAAAACGCCGTCGCCGTGACCTACTCGATTCACGAGGGGCGTCCGATTCGGCTCGACACCATCATCGTGGTTCCGAGCCCCGGCGCGCCTTCACTCGACTCCACCCATGCGGCGCCGTGGCGCGACTTCGTGCAGAGCCTGCGCAGCCAACATGGGACTCGATTGGGCGCGGTCGATCGCGCCAGGCTGCGATCGCGGCCTCTCGACTGGCTTCGCACCCGCGGGTACGCGTTCGCGCGCGTGCAGGACAGCGTGCAGATCGACTCACTCGCGGCCCTCGCCCGGGTCGAACTGCGGATCGACCCGGGCCCTCGCGCGCGGGTCGACACCATCGCGATCAGCGGGCTCGACGCACTGGCGTATCGAACGGTGCGGCGCGAAATCCCTCTGGAACCGGGCGGGTGGTTCAACAGCGGCCGCATGGCCGAGGGGCAGCGCCAGGTGTTCGGGCTCGACCTCGTGCGGCTTGCTCTCTTCGATATCGACCCCGACCAGCCTCGCGACTCGACCGTGTCGCTGAACATGCGCGTGCAGGAGGGGAATCGCCGCCTCGTGGGGGGCGAGCTGGGGTATGCGTCGGAGCGCGGTGCCGTGGCTGAGGCACGTTGGGAGCACCGCGACTTCATCGGAGGGGCGCGCACCTTCACGGTGTCGGGCGTGGCGCACACCGGGTGGTTGGCCACCGGTGACGGGGTCGAGCGGCGCTACGGCCTCTCCACATCCCTGCGCCAACCGTGGATCTTCGACCACCGGCTATCGGGCACCCTGCGTCCCTTCGTCGAATACCGCGACGACTCCCGCGACGAGTCCTACAATTTCGGCAACGACGCCTCCCTCCTCTTCGAACGCGGATCGCTGAACCGCGCCTCGTTGACCCACACGATCTCGAGCCGCCACATCGTCGACGCCCCGACCCTGACCGCTCGAGGCGACACCCCCGACACCCTGTTGTTGTCGGCACTGCCGGTCGACATCGGCGACGTGCGCACGAATCGACTCGGTCTGGATCTTCTCTACGGGGAGGTGGATGACGCGCTCAGCCCTCGGCAGGGATGGATCGGTCGCGCAGCGGTCGAAATGGCCGGTCCCGCGGGGTTGTCGAACGTTCAGTACGGTCGCCTCGAAGCCAGTCTCACCGGGTTGTGGGCGCTCTCCCGCGCGGTCGGGATGGTCGGGCGCGTGTCGGGAGGTCGCCTCTTCCCGCGGGGCCAGAGTGTGCCCTCCGACCCCGACGACATTCTGTTCGAGCTGCTTCGCCTGCGAGATGCCGTCTTCACCGCAGGGGGAACGGACGACGTGCGCGGATGGGGCCGCGGCCTGTTGGGCCCGAAGGTGCCGGATCTGCGACTCGTGGAGCGGGGCGATAGTGTCGTCGCCTCGGCCGATCGCTGGCTCGTGCTCTCGGGTTTGTCCCGCTTCACCGCTTCGGTCGAGATGAGACTGCCCTTTCCCGGCCTCGGCCCGAGCCACGGCACACACCTCTTTCTCGACGCCGGCCGCATCTGGACGTCGGACGACCGATTTCACGACCCGACCCTCGCCCGCGATCCACTGGACCAGGAGCGCGTATTCTTCGGGGCGGGCGCCGGAGTGGAGTTCGGCACGATCGTGGGGCCGCTGCGGATCGACCTCGGATACAAACTCAATCCGTCGGCCCTCGACCTTCGAAGTCCAGATGCCGTGGCCAAGGCTCTGGTCGCGGGCCAACCCATTTCGTCGGTTCCGATCAATGGCCTCTCCCGTTGGCACCTTCACCTCGCTATCGGACGGGTGTACTGAATGGGGATCCGTCACCTGGGCCGACTCGTGGTTCGCACGGTGAAACGCTTCGACGAAGAAGACGCGATGCGTCACGGGGCTGCGCTCTCGTTCTACGCCACCCTGTCGCTGGCACCCCTCGTCCTGTTGGCGTTCTCGGCGTTGTCGCTCATTCCCCAGGGGGGCGACACCGAGCGCATGGTCCTCGAGCAACTGCCGCGGTATCTGGGGGAGGGGAGCACCGACATCGTCCAGTCGATTCTCGACCAGGCTTCGGATTCCGACGCGGGCAAGTGGGGGCTGATCGGTAGCCTCACTCTTCTCGTGTTCGCGGGCTCGGTGTTGTTCGTCAACATTCAGGGCGTCTTGAACGAGATATGGAACGTGCGGCCGCCGGAGCGGGGCATCGTCGAGGGCTTCGTGCGCAACCGTTTGAAGGCCATCGCGATGATGGCTGCCGCTGGGCTGGTTTTTCTTCTGTCGACGGCACTGGGCGCGGGAGCGGCGTGGGTGGCACCCCAGCTCCCGGTGAGTGGCCTGCTGGTCACCCTGCTCGAACTCGCGATTTCCGGGGTCGTGCTCACGCTGCTCTGCGCGGCGACCTATCGAATCCTCCCCTCCGTCGACATCGCCTGGCGCGACGTCATGCTCGGCGCCGTGTTGACGACGGTGTTGTTTCTGGTCGGCCGCATGGCGATCGGGTCATATCTCTCGCAGGCGGTGGCCGTGAGTCGGTTCGGGGCGGCCGGCTCCGTCGTGGTTTTCCTCATGTGGGTCTACTACTCCGCTCAGATCTTCCTGCTCGGCGTCGAATTCACGCAGATCCAGGCCGAAGACCGCGGCCGACCCATCCGGCCCCAGCACGGCGCCCGGCGCGTCGAACGCCGTACGCTGCCGGCGGAGCGGTAGCCGCGACCATGCGCTGGGGCCGAAGGCGGGGGTTTGACAACGCCCACGCCTAGGGCAGACCTTTTGCCCGCAGGGTGCGGCATTTCCCCTGTTTCTTCCACCCCGCGCGAGGCCTCTCGAGTGTCCCAGCTGTTCCAGGAACTGAAGCAGCGCCGTATCGTCCAGATCGTCGCTTCCTACGCCGTGTCGGGTTGGGTCGCCCTCGAGGTCGTGGGGGCGCTGGTCGAGCGGGGGATCTTGCCCGACATCGTCTACCGCGTGGGGTTCGTCGTCTTTCTCGGCGGGCTGGCCGTCGCGGCGATCACGGGCTGGTACCACGGGGAGAAGGGGAATCAGAAAGCGACCCGCCCCGAGATCGCCATGGTGGTGGGCGTCGTGATCGCCACGCTGTTCTTCTCGGTGCAGACCGCCCGGAGCTTCAACGCGGCGCAATTGGCCGGATCGACGGGAACGTCGGGCTCGTTGAATCTGGATCGCGTCGCCGTGCTCTATTTCCAGGACCTGTCGAGGGACGGCGAACTCGGCTACCTCGCCGACGGCGTGACCGAGAGCCTGATCGACCGCATGGGCGGGGGCGGCGCGATCAACCCGATCTCGCGAAGTGGTTCCGAGCAGTTTCGAGGAAGCACACTTCCGCGCGACAGCATCGCCACCCTCTTGTCGGCGGGGACCCTGGTGGAAGGCTCTGTGGAGCCCCGCGGTGACATGATCCGGGTGCAGGTGGCCCTCTTCGACGGAGAGAGTGGCACGGAGATCAATCGCGAGTCGTTCGACCGGCCCGCGAGCGACCTGTTCGCGCTGCAGGAGGAGGTCTCGACGCAGGTGTCGGAGCTGCTTCGTGTCTGGCTCGGGTCGGAAATCACACTCCGGCGGGCCCGTCGCCAGACCGAGAGTGTGGCCGCGTGGACCGATGTGCAGCGAGGCGTACGGTCCCACCGCGAGGCGGAAGAGGCGTGGGCAGCGGGCGATGTGCAGGGGTTCATCGATCGTATCCAGCGCGCGGACTCGCTCTACGCCGCCGCGGAGTCGGCCGACCCGGCCTGGGCCGACCCGACCGTGAGACGCGCGATCGTCGCGAGTCGCTGGGGTGAGGTGTCGTCGGGAGACGATCCGGCCGAGGGACGGGAGTACCTGGATCTCGCCTACACTCGGGCC
>CBDUEZ010000049.1:0-17982 GCA_965366355.1 uncultured bacterium | reverse complement strand
GCTGATCAGTCGCCAGCCGACCACGGCGTGCACCAGGTAGAGGCTGTAGGAGATCTTCCCGAGGAACTGCCAGACCGGGCCGGCGAGCCAGGTGTGAAAATGCCCCAGGCGGCCGGCTGCGGTCAGGGCCGTGGCTGCCACGAAGATCATCAGGATCGACGCGGTGCGATCGAGGCTGGGTGAGAGCAGGGTGGCGACGACGAGCAGCAAGAAGAAGGGGGCGAGCTGGGCGTGCGATATGCGATTCTGGAAGTGGAGCCAGATCGCGATGCCGGTCCCGAACTGGAACCACCGGTCCACGAACAGTCCCCGGAGAGGCAGGGGCAACAGGCCGATGAAGATCGCCGCTGAGAGAACGCACGAGATCAGCAGCAGCGCGTAGCTGAGCGGGGTCATGCCGTTGGAGGGGGCGGGGTCGCCGCCCTTGTCGCCCCTCACCGCGAGCCGGATCGTGCGCCACACCACCAGTGATCCCACGAGAGCCACGTAGAACTGCACCTCGTAGGTCAGCGTCCAGAATACCGGCACGACATCGGGCAGCCCCAGAAAACGCTGAAGGTAGAAGACGTTGGCCGCCACCTGACCGGCGGTGGGAATCTCGGGCGCATACGACGGAAAAAACCGCAGCGTCGCCAGGATCACGCCGATCTCGAGTGCGATCGTGAGCCAGAGGGCGGGGTCGAGCCGGATCGAGCGACGGAGCGCGAAGCGGCCGAGGTAGCCGAAAGTGTGCAGGCCGTTGCGCACGGAGTGGGCGATGACGAAGCCGCTCAGCACGAAGAAGATCTCGACGCCGAGATTGCCGTGCGAAAGCACCGTGCCGATCCAGGCCGGCGCCCAGCTTTCGATCGAGGGTTCGATGTTTTCGTAGAGGTGATAGAATACGACCATCATCGAGGCGACCCCGCGCATGCCGTCGATGAAGAGGAATCGAGGTGTGCCGGCCGAGGCCGGCTTTGCAATGCTCACTGGAGGACTCCGTGCTCGACCTTCGTTCGACACTCGCCCTGGTCTGTGTGCTGGGAGCCGTCGCCTGCGGCGCCGAGGCCGATCCCGGCGAGGGCCCGGCTGCCGACCCGCTCCTGCAGCCGGCCAACTTCACCGAGACGGCTCCCGCGTCGTTCAGGGTCGAATTCGAGACGACCGCCGGGGCCTTCCAGGTCGAGGTGCATCGAGCGTGGGCTCCGCGGGGCGCCGACCGATTCTACAATCTGGTCCGGGCCGGCTTCTACGACGGGATTCCGTTTCACAGGGTGCTCGAAGGGTTCGTCGCCGATTTCGGGATTCATCCCGATCCGTGGGTGAACGCGGCCTGGCGGCAGGCCCTTCTCCGGGACGACCCGGTGGTCGAGTCGAACCGTCGGGGGCGCATGTCGTTCTCCAAGGGTGGGCCCGATCGCCGCACCGTGCAGGTGTTCGTGAACTTGCGCGACAACCCCGAACTCGACGCCGAGGGGTTCGCCCCCTTCGGTGAGGTGGTCGAGGGCATGGAGACGGTCGACGCGCTCTACGCAGCGTACGGCGACGGCCCCCCTCGGGGCGAGGGTGTCTACCAGGCGATGGCGATCGCCAAGGGCGACGAATACTTCGCCGAATTCCCCGAACTCGACCGCATCATCGCCGTTCGACTCCTGGAGTAGGGCCATCTACCCGCCCCGGCGGCGGCGCATCATGTCGCGGCGACGGGCGCCGCGGGCGGCGCTCGCATCGAGTGCGTCCGAGGCTCCGCCGGCATCGGTGCTCGACATCAGTTGCTCGGAGAGGGAGCGGATCGTCGGCCACCGATAGAGGTCGATGAGCGAAAGGGGTGAATCGAGCCGCTCGCTCAACAGACGATGCAGTTGCACGACCAGCAAGGAGTGTCCGCCGGCGTCGAAAAAATTGTCGTCGGTGCCGACTTCTGCGATTCCGAGCACCTGTTTCCATGCCTCGACCAACGTCGCCTCGAGGTCGTTGGCGGGAGCGAGTACCGGCCGCGCCCGCGTCGGAGCGGCCGAGATCGCGAGGAGGGCCTTGCGATCCGTCTTGCGGTTCGGCGTGAGGGGCAGCGCGTCGAGGCGAACGAGCTGGCCCGGCACCATGTAGGGGGGCAGGGTGCGGCCGAGGTCGGCCCGCATCGCATCGGGGTCCCAGGGGTCGTCGGCCACCACGTATCCGACGAGGCGCTGATCGCCGGGCGTGTCTTCTCGCACGATCACGGCAGACTGCTTCACGTCGTCGCGCAGATCGAGCACGGCCTCGATCTCTCCGAGCTCGATGCGATACCCGCGAATCTTGACCTGGTCGTCGACCCGCCCGAGAAAGTCGAGCACGCCATCGGCGGTCCAGCGCGCCTGGTCGCCCGTGCAATACATGCGACCCTCGGCGAAGGGATTGGGGCGAAAGCGCTCCGCATTGAGGTCGGGGCGCTCGTGGTAGCCACGCACTACTCCGGCCCCCCCGATCCAGAGGTCGCCCGGCAGGCCCGGCGGCACGGGTTCGCCCCACGGATCGAGAATGTATATCTGCGTGTTCGCGATCGGGCGGCCGATGGGCACGGCCCCGTCGGCGTCGACCGGGTGCGTCGTCGACCAGATCGTCGTCTCGGTCGGGCCGTACATGTTGCGCACCGATCCCTGTACCGTCTTGCGAAGCGTCGCGGCGAGGGCTTCAGGAAAGGCCTCTCCGCCGACGAACATCTGGTCCAGACCTCGCAGCGTCTCGACCATCTCGGGGCGCTCGACGAACAGGCGGGCCATCGAGGGAGTGCACTGGAGGTGGGTCACGGGGGGCATCGGATCGCGGCCGATCTCGGCTCCGATCTCGCGGCCGATTCCGGCTCCGACTTCGCCCCCGATCTCGCGGCCGGTATTGGCGGCGTCGCGCACCGCCTTCAGTTGAGGCAGGCCGCCGAGCACCGCGTCGGTGTCGACTCCGAAGTCCAGGAGGCAGGCGATCTCGTCGACGCCGATTTCGGCGCAGCGGGCCACGATGTCGAGGCAGGTCTCGGGCGTGCCGAACAGGCCGCTCGTCTCGTAGTAGCGATCGAAGGCGAAGTCGAGGATCGCCTCGGTCTCTTCGTCGGAGAGGCTGGCCAGATCCACGTCGTCGGGCGTCGAGTCGACACCCCCGGGGCGCTTGAAGGCCGGAAACGTCCAGGCAAACCCGAGCACCAGTTTCATCGAGGCCCGGAGGTAGTCCTTCATGGGCTCGCGCACGAGTTCGCGCACCTCGTCGTTGTCGGTGCCGACGAAGGTGTGCAGCATCAGGGTCACGGTTCCCGCGGCGGGGTCGAGGCCCGCCTCGGCTCGAGCCTGACGGTACGCCGCGATCTTGACGGCCACCTCGTCGAAACTCTGCCCGAGCAGGTGCGTGAGAACGTTCGCCCCCATCCGCCCGGCGGTGCGGTAGGTCTCGGGGTTCCCGGCCGTCGTGATCCAGAAGGGGAGTTCGGGCTGTACGGGCCGCGGCAACGTCGTCAACGGGACCATCTTGCCCAGCGGGTTCTCGAATTCCACCGCCTCGCCCCGCCACAACCGACGCACGACGTCGATCTGCTCCATCATGACCGCTTTCTGGCGGGAATGGTTTTCGGGACGCAGTACGAAGTCGTTGGGCTGCCAGCCGGCGGCGAAGGAGAGCCCCACCCGTCCGTCGGACAGGTTGTCGACGACCGCCCACTCTTCGGCGATGCGAATGGGGTGGTGCAGGGGAGAGACGCAGCTGCCGGATCGGATCGCCAGGTTCTTGGTGACCGCGGCGAGGGCGGCGCCCGTAACCGAGGGATTCGGAAAGGGACCCCCGAACGCGTGGAAGTGCCGCTCGGGTGTCCACGCCGAATCGAATCCGTTGTCGTCGAAATAGCGGCCGGCCTCGAGCATCAGCCGGTACTTGTTTCGGCCGGGCCCGTCGTCGTTGCCCCACATGAAGAGCCCGAACTGCATGCCCTTTTGGGCGAGGCGATCGTGGGCCGCAGCCGAGGCTCCGACCGGAGCGGTGGCGCCTGGAGCCTCGCCGGCGCGCGCCTCGGCGACGGCCGGCTCATGGTGCAGGACGACCTCGAAGCCCCTCGACAGGGTCCAGAACAGTTCGAGCACCGAGATGTCGAACGAGAGGGAGGTCACGGCGAGCCACACACCCGGCGGGTCGTGGGCGACGACGTCGTCCATGCCGGCGAAGAAGTTGGCCACATTGCGATGTTCGACCAGAACCCCTTTCGGCCGGCCGGTGCTCCCCGAGGTGTAGATCACATAGGCGAGGTCGGCGGGCCTCAGGCCCGTGTCGCGGGGCGGCTGATCGACGGGAGCCAGTCCCCGCATATCGACGGTGTCGACTCCCTCGACCTGCGGTGCGTCGTCGGCCGTGACGACCCACCGTGCGCCGGCGTCGGCCAGCATGAACGACAGTCGATCCTCCGGGAAGTCGGGATCGAGCGGCAGGTAGGCCCCTCCGGCCTTCACGACACCGAGAGCGGCCACCACGAGGTCGATCGATCGTTCGATCCTCAGCCCTACGATGGTGTCGGGTCCCACCCCGAGTCGGCGAAGGTGCACGGCGACGCCGTTCGCGCGGCGGTCGAGGTCCGCGTAGCTCAGCGAGCGGCCTCGGTCACGAAGGGCCGTGCGATCCGGATGCCGGCGGGCCTGCTCCTCGAAGGCGTCGTGCAGGAGCCGGTCGTCGACGTCGCGAGCCGTCGCGTTCCACTCGTCGAGGAGACGCCGACGCGTCGGGGCGTCGACCAGCGACAGACTCGTCCAGCTCTTCTCGGGCTCGGCGCACGCGTCGTTCAAGACGGCCTCGATCGCTCGCGCGAGCGTCTCGGCCCGCTCCGGGTCGACGGTGCGCGGATCGAAGGCGAGATGGGGAGCGCCCCCGTCGGCGGCGAGTTCCAGCGACACCTCCGCTCCGGCGCCGTCGACCCCGGACCGCGAGATCGCCACCGGCAGCGGGGAGGCGTCGACGGCGAACCGATCGGCCAACTTCGGGTGTCGAGACATGACGTCGATCAAAAACGGGCCGCGGGCCTGCATACGAGCGACCTCGGCCTCTACGACCTGGGCGACGGCCCCGAAGGGCCGGTCGCCGGCCCCTTCGTCGCCGAGGTCGACGCGGAAGGGCCGCCAGGGGGCGACCAGGGTCTGCATGATTTCCGCAGCGGGATCGGACTCCGAAGAGGGGGCCTCCACCCAGCCCAGATCGAACGACCGGGTTCGGCCGAGGCGTGCGACGACCACGGCCCAGGCGGCGATGAGGATCGTCTCGCCGTCGAAACCGATGCGCTCCGAGGCGGTGGGCGGCACCGTCAGCGGTACCCGGGCGCTCAAACGACCGGGCTCCGAGGGGTCGGAGGGGCGGCGATCCGGGAGTTCGGGGGGCTGCATGCCGCGGAGCCGCCTCGACCAGAAGGCCTCGTTGCGGGCCATGTGCGGGATGCGTGCGCGGAGGGCGTCGGCCTCGTCGGGGGTCGGCCGGAGCAGCCTCGCCCCGACGGCGACCGGATTCGTGGCCTCCCGGGTGGCGTCGATCGCCTGACCCGTCAGCGCCAGGCGCCCGGTCACGACCAGGGCTCCGGCGCCGGTCGCGATCACCCAGTCCTCGCCCCGCACCTCGACGACCACTCCGGGCTCGGCCGCCCTCTCCAGCGGCTCGGCCCGTGCACTCGACACGATCCAGGCGCGACCGTCGCGGGTCGCGAGCTTGGGGCGGGCGAGGGGGTTGGGGTAGGGACCGAAGTCGAGCGCCCGCACGTGCCGCTCCAGTTCGGCCGCCGGCCGGGACCAATCGAGGAGTCCGGCGAGATCGGGACGGTCGTGGGGACCGAACCAACTCCGCTCGGACGACTCCTGCGGAATCGGAACGAGCTCCCCGTCGGCGAGTTGGGCAACGAGCGCCGGAAAGCCGTCGCGAGCGGCGGCGAAGCACTTCATGTTGAGCGACAGTGCCGTTTCGTCCTGCGCCAGCGCGACGGGGCTCTGTGCGACGATGTCGCCCTGATCCACGCCGGACGTCATCAGGTGCCAGGTGACGCCGTATCGGTCGGCGCCCTTCAGGAGTGCCCAGGCGGGCGCATTGAGGCCCGCGTAGGCCGGAAGGGGGCCGTCGTGGAAATTGATCGCCCTCCCCGTCGGGAGCTCGAGCACCGTGTCGGGGAGAATCCGCAACCAGGTGATCGCGAACAGATGGTCGAAGGGTTCTTCGGCCATCGCCTCCACCATGTGCTGCGGATCGACGACCCGGAGCCCGCGATCGCTCGCCCAGTCGCTGATTCGCTGTGTGTCGGTGACCACTCCGAGAACGGCGTGGCCGGCCTCGAGCAGATGGTCGGTGCACTCCATGAGCAGGGTGTCCGACCCGATCACGAAGCAGCGAAACGACGGCCTTTTCATACGTAGGGGTCCCAAAGGAAGACGTAAGGACGGCTTGGAGACATGCCCGATCCGAAAGGTACGTGCGAACCAACTCCGGATCGACCGTCGTTCGAAGGGGTAGCCCTCTTCAGTTCGAGCGTCGGCTGCTCAGCCCCTGCGCTCAAGTGATGCGCGCGCTCGGAAAGGGCGCGCCCGACGAAGAACAGGAGCCCCTTTCGTGCTGCCATTGCCACCCCGTCGTTCGACCCGCCTTCTCCACGCCGTTCGCGGGCTTCTGTCGGCGACGCTCGCAATCCTCTCGATCGCTCTGACGGTCGATCGAGCCGAGGGGCAGGAGATCCCCCTTCAGGCGCCGCTCCCCACCGACGAACAGGTGCGGATGGGCGAGCTCGACAACGGGCTGCGCTATTACGTTCGCGAAAACTCTCGTCCTGCGGCGCGCGCCGAGCTTCGCCTGGTGGTCGATGCGGGGTCGATCCTCGAGGAGCCGGGCCAGAGAGGGCTGGCACACCTGCTCGAGCACATGGCCTTCAACGGCAGCGAGCACTTCCAGAAACAGGAACTCGTCGACTACCTCGAGTCGATCGGAATGGCCTTCGGACCGTCGGTCAACGCGTACACGAGTTTCGACGAGACGGTCTACATGCTCCAGGTCCCGACCGACAGCGCCGAGGTCGTGACCACGGCCTTCCAGATTCTCGAGGACTGGGCCCATGGGCTTACCCTCGACCCGGCCGAGGTGGATCAGGAGCGGGGGGTCGTGATGGAAGAATGGCGGCTGGGACGTGGAGCCGCGGCCCGCATCTCGGATCAGCAATTGCCCGTCATGTTCGAGGGCTCGCGGTACGCCGATCGACTCCCAATCGGTGATCCCGAGGTGCTCCGGAGCTTCCCCCAGGAGGAGATCGAACGGTTCTACCGCGATTGGTACCGCCCCGACCTGATGGCGGTCGTGGCGGTGGGCGACTTTGATGCCGACGAGGTGGAGGCCCTCATCCGGTCCCATTTTTCGGGCATCGAACCCAGCGTGGGAGCGCCCGAGCGACCCTCGTATTCCGTGCCCGCCATCGAGGGCACACGGTTTGCCATCGCCTCCGACGCGGAGGCCACGACCTCACGGATCGCCCTCCTGACGCTGCAGGACCGCACCGACGTCGTGACGATCGGCGACTACCGGGATCGGCTCGTCGAGGGGCTGGCCGGCTCGATGCTCAACGACCGGTTCAATGAAATCGCGCAGTCGGCCGATCCGCCGTTCGCCTTCGCAGGTACCGGTCGCGGGAGCTTCGTGCGGCCCACCAGTGCCTTCCAGCTCGTCGCGGTGGTGCCGGAAGATGGGCACGCGCGCGGCATGAGCGCGCTTCTCACCGAGGCCGAACGGGCGGCGCGGCACGGATTCACAACCGGGGAGTTGGAGCGCGCCAAGCTCGATCTGTTGAGGGCCTACGAGCGGACTTTCACCGACAAGGACAATCAGCCCTCGGGCCGGTTCGCGGGCGAGTACGTCGCGCACTTCCTCACGGGTGAGCCCATTCCGGGGATCGAGTTCGAGTTTTTCGCCGCGCAGGCCCTCATGCCCACCATCGGGCTCGACGAGGTCGACGCCGTCGCGCGCCGGAACCTCGCCTCCGACAGCCGGATCGTTCTGGTCGACGCGATCGAGAAGCCGTCGGTGACGATTCCGACGGAGCAGGCCCTCAATACCGTGTTCGCCGACGTTTCGGCCGCCGAGATCGAACCGTGGGTCGATTCGGCGCTCGACCAGCCCCTGGTTGCGGAGCTGCCGACGCCCGGGCGCGTCGTGGCCGAGGGCCGGATCGACGAGCTCGACGTGACCACGTGGGAGCTCTCGAACGGGGTGAGGGTCTGGCTCAAACCCACCGACTTCAAGGACGACGAGATCGTCCTGAGCGCGACCAGTCCGGGGGGCTGGTCGAGGTCGTCGCTCGATGATCACCTCTCGGCCCAGTTGGCCGCGACGTTGGTGCAGCAGGGAGGGGTGGGCGAATTCTCCCAGATCGACCTGCAGAAGGCGTTGGCCGGAAAGGCGGTCGCGGTGGCCCCCACGATCGGAGAATTCAGCGAGGGTTTCTCCGGGCAGGCCTCGCCGTCGGATCTCGAGACCCTGTTTCAACTGGTGTGGTTGTACAGCACGGCACCGCGCGAAGACCCCGTCGCCTTCCAGGCCTTCCAGTCGCAGATGTCGGCCGTGCTCGCGAACCGTGACGCGAGTCCGATCGCCGCGTTTTCCGACACCCTCACGGCGGTCCTCACGCAGGGCCACCCCCGTGCCCGACCTCTGACCACGACCTCGATGGCCGAGATCGATCTCTCACGCGCCGTCGACTTCTACCAGGACCGCTTCGCCAGCGCCGAAGACTTCGATTTCGTGTTGGTGGGGGCCTTCGAGCCCGAAGACGTGCGACCGCTCGTGGAGCAGTACCTCGCCGCTCTCCCCGCCTCGGAGCGCGACGACGACTGGGTCGATCTCGACATGGATCCGCCGTCGGGTGTGGTCGAAAAGGAGGTGCGCGCGGGCATCGAACCCCAAAGCCAGACGCTGCTGGTGTTCACGGGCCCCTTCGAATACACCCCGAGGGAGCGGGCCGAGATTCGCGTGATGGCGACGGTCGTGGAGACGCGACTTCGTGAACGTCTGCGGGAGAGCCTGGGGGGCACCTATTCGGTCTCGGTCGTGGCGGGGTACGAACGGCTCCCCGAGCCCCGGTTCACCGTACAGGTCGGCTTCGGGTCGGATCCGGAGCGGGCGGCGGAACTCAAGGCCGCGGTGTTCGAGGAGATCGGGTTGCTCCGTGCCGATGGCCCGGCCCCGGCCGATGTCGCCAGCGCGCTCGAAGCGGAGCGCCGCGGCCTGGAGACGAGCCTGGAATCCAACGGCTGGTGGGCGAGCAACCTGACCGCGGCACTGTCGAGCGACTCCGACCCGAGATTTCTGATCTCCCTGGACCGCTACGAGGGGATCGACGTCGAGGTGGTGCGCGCGGATGTCGCTCGTTACCTGTCGGAGGAGCAGTACGTCTCGGTGGTGCTCCTGCCACGCGCAGGCGCCTGACCTCGCAGGCCGGCACCCGTCGGTTTCAGACGCCGACGTGTTTCGGGTCGGGGGGGCGGATCTCGGCGCCGAGCTGTTCGAGGGTCCGGAATTGAAAGCCCGACTCGACGGCGAAGGTCAGGAACGTGCGAATGTCGCCCAGGAACCGAGCGCGATCCCGATCGTCGGCGACGAACGGGGTCGCGCCCGGCAGTAGAGTGCACGAGTGGAAGGTGAGATCCAGTCGTCTCCGGCCGTGCGACACGAGGTTTTCGGCCAGCCGCGTCAACTCCTGACCGGTACTGACCTCCGGCGAGAGCCACCGCCGCGCCATGACGCCGAGGCGATCGAGCGCGCCGATGACCCCGAAAGCATGAATGACCCCGCGCTCCATTCGGGCGCGTAGGGGGCCGAGTCGGGTTCCACTCCCTCTCAGGAAACCCACCGTCGTCGGCAGTTCGACCAATACCCCTTCGGGATCCGGCGTGAAGGGACGGTCGGGATGAAAGCGGTAGGCGTCGGACGGCACGTCGGTGTAGTCCGGGCCGCCCATCGAAGTCCAGTCGATGAGCGGACTCACCGAACTGTCGACCCGATAGCCCTCGGCCACCAGTCCGGTGGCCACGGAGCGGCCCCATCCCCATCGGCCTGCTCGAAACGTCGTCGGCCGCACTCCGAGTTCCGCTTCGATGCGGTTGGTGATCTCGGCGATCATGAGGCGGTTCGACTCGGGGTCGAGCCGGAACATCATCGAGCGTTCGACGCCCTGGCCCGTGTCGGGTGGGGTATTCCAGGGGTGGCAGTGGGCTCCGATCTCGACCGATTCCCGCGCGGCGAGTTCACCCAGGACCTCGACCGAAGCGGCATCGAGGAGGGGAGGCCGGTTGACGAGATAGGTGGGGCGAGCCCCGAACTGATCGAAGAGCTCCTGGAGTTCACGCAAATGCGAGATGTTCCGTGTCGATGCGCCATCGAACACGTACCGTCCCCAATCATCCTCCTCGGTGTCGATCGAGATGGATACCTGTACGGTCATCGCGTGATTCCAGGGGTGTCGGCGTCGCGGGGGGTCGCACCGCGCAGCCCCCTTCCTCGTCCGCCATCGAAGGGTACTCCCCCGAGGGTCTGTTCACAACGGCCCGGTGCGCCCGACCTGTGAGGTTGCCGCTTGCGGGGGCGGTACGCCAAGCTATCTCATGCCGCTCTCCTCCCCTTGGCTCGCGATTCGTGCGGGTGCCGGCCGTCTCGACCGCCGTCACGGCGCCTGGGCCGGGGCCGTCCTGCTCGCGGTTGCGGCGGTCGCGCTCTGGATCTCCTACCGGGGGGGAGGCGGACGCCTCGTCGACGTGCGCGCACCAGTCGTCGATTCGGTCGATCTCGAAGATCGTCTCTCGCCGCTGTCTCCCTCCCTGCTGTCGGTCCCGGTCGAACTCGACCTGGAGCCGCTGGTCGCGGCGATGGAATCGGGTGTGCCCGGGCGTTGGGGAAACCTCGACGAACGATTTCCCGTGCCTGAGAACGATCGCCTCGAGGTAGCCTTCGAACTCACGCGCTCCCCCTTTCGTGTCACGTACAGGGATTCGACGGTCGAGGTCGGCACGACCATCGCGTACCGCGCTCGCGCCTGGTACGATCCGCCGGTACTGCCGACCGTGAGCGCGTCGTGCGGCACCGGTGAGAACGAGGCGCGGCCCCGCCTGGAGGTCGTCCTCGTCGCCCCCCTTACGCTCGACCCCGACTGGCGCCTGCGTTCGCGGGTCGCCGTTCAATCGATCACCCCGGTGTCGCAGAGGGATCGGGACCGCTGCCGAGTGACTGTGATCCGGTGGGACATGACCGACCGGGTGATGGCGGGCGCTCGATCGTTCCTGAGGGGCGAGGCGGAGACCATCGACTCCCTCGTGTCGGCGGTCGACCTTCGCAGTCGCTTCGAGTCCTGGTGGCGGCTCATCGCCGAGCCGATCGAACTCACCGACGATGTGTGGCTCGTACTGGGTGGGGAGGGATTGACCCGGGGACCCATTCGTGGCTCGGGCGATCAGGTCGGAACGGTGATCGGGCTCCGGGCGCGCCCGAGACTGGTCGTCGGCCCGCGACCCGCGTTCAGGGTACTCCCACTACCGGCTCTCGACACCGGTGTGGTCGTGCCCGGATTTGCGGTACGGGTCGAGGCGCGAGCCGAATACGACGAGGCGAGTGCGGTGCTCAACCGGGAATTGGCCGGTCGCACCGTATCCAGGGGCGACCGAACCGTTCGACTCGACGGCTTCGAGGTGTCGGGCATCGGCGGCGGACGCCTGGCGTTGGCCGTCGACCTGCGCGGCGACACGCGAGGCCGGGTCTATTTCGTGGGGACTCCCCGCTTCGATCCGGTCGACGGCCGGATCGCGATACCCGATCTCGACTTCGACCTGGCCTCGGAAAGGGCGCTCCTCGAGGGGGCCGCATGGATCGTCCGGGTCGGCCTCCTCGAACTCGTACGCGACGCAGCCCGTTGGCCGGCGGGACCCGCAGTGGAGTGGGCGCGCGACCAGGTCGAGCGGGGGCTGAACCGCCACCTCTCCGATCAGGTCGAGCTGCGCGGCAGCGTGTCTGACGTCGAGGTGGTCGATGTGGTCGCGGGCATCGAGGCGCTCACGGTTCGGGCCGACGTGCGCGCGGAGGTCTCTCTGGTGGTCACCGGGGGAGAGGGGTGAAACCCGGGTTCGGGTCGGCCGTAGGGTGGTTCGAAGGCCCGCGCGGCGGGCCGGGAACGAAGGATCGCGGGAACGGGCGCGTAATCGGGGCGTATTCCACAGGAGTCCCCAACCGAAGAAGGGCGAGTAGATGATCATTGAACTGATGGTGGCGGGTGTGGTCGGTGTCGCCAGTCACGTGAAGTCGAAGGATTTCGTACGGCGGCGTCTGCGCTTCACGAGCATCGTCGAGAAACCCGGCCTCGGGCTCTTCTCCGGTGCGGTGGCGACGGTCGCGGCCGCGCCCCTGGTGGCCGTGCTACCGTTGGTGGGGGCCGTCACGGCTGTCGCCTTCGGCGCGGCGGTCGGCACCGGCGTGGCGGTCGGCGCCCGGCACGCGCGTCAGGGACTCCTTCCGGAGGACTGACCTCCGTTCGACGGGGCGATTCCGGGCCCGGCTAACGCAGGAGCTTCTGCGAGGCCTCGATCGCGCGGGCGAAGAACGCCTCGACCGTGCCCGGACCACCGCTGGACACCCATTCAGCGGCCGGAAGGACCGCGCCCAGCCACCCCTCCGTATGCCAATGGCCGTGGTCGAGCGCCGGACGGGGCTCGTCCCAGGGTGGTGGCCACGGTGACACGTAGCCGTAGGGCGCCGAGTACGAGCCATCTCCCGGCGACATTCCGACCCCGACCGTCGGCGTCGTGCCGTCGGCGCGGGCCGAGGGCAGGGTGATGAGCGTTGCGATGTCGAAGTGATGGGGCCAGCAGCGAACCGGTCCCGCGTCGTGCCGTGAGGCGATCGGGGCCAAGGCCCACGCGGCGCTGTGGAACCAACTCGCGAGCCGGGCGGCCTCGGCCGGCTCGACATCGAAGGGTTGCCCCTCGGCCACGGGATGGGCCGGGATCTCGAACTCGGGCCAGGCGAGCGTTGCCTGTTCGGCCAGCCACCGTCGGGCCTCGTCGAGCGTGCGTCCGCGAAGTTCGAAACCGTCGTGCACGCGTCCGTTACGGATCACCTGTACCGTCAGGGTTTCGAAAACCAGCCGAACGCTGACGGACTCCCCGTCGCTCACTCCCGGTTCGGTCACGAGGGCTCGGTGCTCAGGCAGCCATGAGAGACTTCGATGGGAGTCGTCGTCTTTCGGTTCGACGCATGCCCCGGCGAAGGCCGTGAGGAGCTGGGCCGCGTGGTGGATCTGGAGCCGTGCCGCGACAAGGGAGGGATCTCCACCGGAGTCGGGCCAGTTCGCCGGTGCCGGTCGGGGCGTCACGGCGAGGGCTCCAGGGGCGTCACGCCGGAGTACCGCACGCCCGTCAGCCGGGCCACATCGGGTTTCCAGGTCGTGAGGTCGTCGGGGCGAAAATCGGAGAGCCGGGAGTGGCCACAGGCGCGCGCGAGCACCTTCATCAGGCCCACCGTGGCCTCGAACCAGTTGGTCAGTCGCTGGGCCGACGCCTCCACGATCAATCGTGCGCGGAGATCCTTCTTCTGTGTAGCGATGCCGACGGGGCAGTTGTTCGTGTGGCAGGCGCGCATGCCGAGGCACCCGATGGCCTGAAGAGCGGCGTTGGAGACCGCAACCGCGTCGGCTCCGAGGGCGAGGGCCTTCACGAAGTCCGCTTCGGTCCTGAGGCCTCCCGTGACGACGAGCGACACGTCGTTCGCCTGTCGCACGTCGAGGTGTCGCCGCGCCCTCGCCAGCGCCGCGAGGGTCGGAACGGAGATGTTGTCTTTGAAGACGTTGGGCGCCGCCCCGGTGCCTCCTCCTCGGCCGTCGAGAATCACGTAGTCGGCTCCCGCCTCCAGAACGAAGTCGAGATCGGCCTCGATGTGCTGCGCGGAAAGCTTGAACCCGACCGGAATCCCCCCGGATCGATCTCGCACCTGAGCGGCGAGATCGGCGAAGTCGCTCGGGGTGGAGAGATCTTCGAACCGGGAGGGACTCACCGCGTCGTGGCCCACCTCCAGCCCCCGCACCTCTGCGATCTTGGCCGTGACCTTGTTGCCGGGCAGGTGGCCGCCCGTTCCGGTCTTCGCCCCCTGGCCCCCCTTGAAGTGAAACGCCTGTGCGTGTTCGACCTGGGCCAGCGACCAACCGAAGCGGCCCGAGGCCAACTCGTAGAAGTACCGCGAATTTGCGGCGCGCTCCTCGGGAAGCGCCCCCCTTCACCCGAGCAGATGCCGGTGCCCGCCGATTCCGCGCCCATGGCGAGCGCGACCTTGGCCTCGAGCGAGAGGGCCCCGAAGCTCATGTCGCTCACGAACAGCGGGATGTCGAGATGGAGCGGGCGAGCCGCGCGCGGTCCGATCACCACCCCGGTCTCCACGGCCGCCTGGTCTGCGAGGGGGCGGCGCGCGAACTGCGCGGTGAGGAGTTGAATGTCGGACCAGCGCGGGAGCTCGGTCAGGGGCACACCCATGGCCGAGACCGGTCCGTGGTGGCCGATGCCCGCGTACCCCTCGCGGGCCAGCTTCTGGATGTGTGCGTTGAAGGGTTCTTCCGGCGTGCCGTGCGGATCCTGGTACGCCCCGAGGTAGACCTCACGATTCCAGGGCTGCGGGTGCTCCTGGGCCCACGCCTCCACCTCGGCCTCGTCGACCATCACGGCGTCGGCGTCGAGATCGATCCACGACTCGAACCGCTCGAGCACTTCGTCGTTGGCGTACTCGCTCACCCCCGTGTCGACGCGGTAGTCCCATCCGTGAAGGCCACAGATGAGGTTCGCACCGTCGACGAACCCATCGGCCAACAAGGCGCCTCGATGCAGGCAGCGCCCGTAGAGCACCGAGACCTGGTCGTCGGAGCGGATCACCACCAGGTCGACACTACCGACCAGAGCGTGGGCAGGGGCGCGGTCGGGAAGGGTGCTCCACGTCGCGACCTTGAAGGGGCGGGGCGTTCTCGAGGTCGTTGGAAGATTTGATGTCGACATGACCGGGTGGGCGGTGGGGAGGAGGGGCGTGAAATGGGGGGCGGGCCTCGCGTGCACGCAACTCGCCGCGCGGGCCGGAGGTTCCACCCGAGCCGGAGGGTTTGGAACCGAAGGCCCCCGCACGCCGTACGAGGGTCATGGATAGAATCCGAATTCCCAACGACGCGACCTACAGCCCCATTGCCCTGACCGATCTGGTGATGGCTGCGCCCATCGCCGCGCGCGTACTCCTCGGTGCGACGCTTCCCGGCCGAGTGGTCCAGGTCGCCGCCCTGGGTCTGTATGCCGGCAGCGTCGCCAAGGACTGGACCGCCCGGCGAGGTGTGCGTCGAGTCGATTTCATCGCCGAGTTCGGTTCGGACGTCGATCGTCTCGACGACCAGCCGACGGCGCTGCGGAGAGAGGAGATCGCCCGCCTGGGCGCGCTGCTCAACGAGGGGTGGGTCGCCGAGCGCCCGGAGCGCGACGATCTTGCCGTCCGGGTAAACGAAGTCCTGACCGACTACCTGGCGTCGCTCACGGGGCAGCGCGTGGAGACGAGCAATGAGATTCGCAACATCACGCTCGCGTCGCTGATCTTTCCATTCGCCCTCGGTTCGTGCGACATGCTCAGCGGCGATGTCGCCATTTTTCGCGATACGGGCATCTTCGAGGCCCACGTGATCGCCCACGAGTTCGTGCATCGCAAGGGGTACTGGAAGGAGCTCCATGCCCAGGCGCTCGCCTATCTGGCGCTGCGGGGCTCGGGCGACCCGTTCCTGATTCAGGCGGCGCGCGCCGAACGAATGCACCGTCAGCTACGGGTTCTCTCCGGCGATGATCCGGAGGCGTTTCGCGAGGCCGTGGAGCATGCCGACCTTCGCGACGAACTGAAGGAGGCCTTTCAGGCCCTGCGCCCCGATCCGGGCGCCATCGAGTCGATGGTCGGGACGGGAATGAAGCAGGTCTACGACATGCGACTCAAGATGACGGGCCAGAACGGCCTGTCGGACTACGACGTGGGTTTCACCAACTTTCTCCATACCTTCGAACACAGCCCGTCGGCGCGGCAACCGAGGTCTCAGGCGGCGTTGTAGAGCGCGGGAACGAAGAAGCCCCCGCCCGGTTGATCCGGGCGGGGGCTTTTCTTGTATCCGGTCGACCCTCGGTCGGTCAGAACAGCTCGATGTCGTACCGAAGGCGCCAGTTGCTCATTTCTTCCGGATCGTCGGACCCTTCGTCGGACGGAACGTACGCTCCCACCCAGGCCGCGCAGTCTCCCGTGAAGTCGCGCTGGTAGTTGTCGAGATGATCGTTCTCGGAGAGGGTATCGATCTCCTCGCCGAACATCTGGACGGTCATGGTGTCGCCGGGTGCACCCTCGAACAGAATGCGATCGATCTTGTCGACGCGGCTGAATCGAGGATGATCCGAAATTTCCCAGTGTCCCTTTTCGGGGAGCCGATGCTCGACCGTGACGGACCCCGAAGTCACCTTGGTCCGGAAAAAGAACTCGCCGTACTCCTTGAAGAACGGCTCCAAGTTGTCCTTGACCTGGATCCAGCGAAGAATGACCCGGATCTGCTTCCCGGAGTTGACCCCCATGCATGACTCCTGTCGATCGGTGACGGTTGAAGACGGGATAAATACCGTGCCCTGAGCACCCTGGTCAAGTTCGGCCGGGCGGTCCGGCGATCTTCGTGCTTGTTCTCCTTTGAGAAACAGGTGTATTCTTGAGCAGTGTCCGCCGATGCTGGTGGACAACCGGTCCGCCCGAGCGCTGCGCTCGGTGGCTGCGTAGGGAGGAGTGTCTTCCCGGCCGGATCCCAGCTTCCTGACCCCAGACCATCATCGGCCGTTGGGCCGCTCGCGACCCGGTTCGGGTTCGGCGGTCTGTGGACATGGGAGAGGTGTGTATTCATGCGGTTCCGCTATCTGTATCTGGATTCGGACGGGGTCGAGACGAAAGTCGAATCATTCGACGACCTGCGTCGTTGTGTCGACGATGGTCACATTCGTGAAGACACCCTTCTCTACGACGCGCTCTCCCGGGAGTGGGGACCCGCACGGGTTCACACGGCCTATCGAACGATCATGGGCGACCCCGAGGCCGACGCCGCGTCGATCGACGACCCCTCGGCCGACGACCCGTCGATGGCCCTGTCGGATGCCGTGCCCGACACGGTGGGACGGTTTCTCGAGAAGCGCGCGCAGGAGCGTCGTGAAGACGACGAGCGCCGGCCCTCGGCGCTCGATGAACTCCACCTCGTGGATCCCTCGACCGCCTGGACGGCGTCGGCCGAAGACGATGGTGCTCCGCGGGTAGACGACGCGGCCGAGCCCCGCTTCGACTCCGAACCCCCCTCGCCGGCCCCCGCACAGGACCGACCCACACCCTCGCCGGTGACGATGCGCGTCAACGCCTCCGGTGGGCAGGCGCGGCGCCGGGGTCGTGCGGTGCTGGCCGGGACGGTCGTGACCATGGCCGTCGCTCTGCTCGCCGCACAGAACATGCTGGGGCGTGAGGATTCGGCCGCGGCAGGGCCCGACCCCTACGTCGACACCGGGCCACCGCCCGCCGCCAACCCCGAGCTGGAAGCCACGATTCAGGAGGCGGAGGGATCGGCCTTCCGGGACATGATGCTGGCGATGGATTCGCTCCGCACGGTCTACGACGTGGCCCGCGGCCCGCGGGAATGGCTCACCGGGCGCTACCTCGCCAATGCGTCGGACTTCGGCGACGTGGAGTCCTATTGGCAGCGCTACCGGGACTACGTGGCCGAGTTGTCGGCACGAGACGAAGAGATGTTTCGCCTCGGATTCGTTCGCCGACTCGAGTCGTCGGGCCTCGAAGGTGCAGTGCTGTCGATGCGGCTTGCGCGTTCGACCGAGGAGTTCAGGGCGTCCGGCGGCTCTCGCGACAGTGTGTATGCCGCGATGGATGGAATGGCACGGGCCGCGCTCAACCTTCACGCCCTGCTGGTCGAATCCG